>JAAUTZ010000087.1 GCA_012031225.1 Chloroflexaceae bacterium | reverse complement strand
AACAATCCCAACCTGCCGGGCACGAACACGGACACGCCCCTACCGGTGATTGGACTGCTCGTGGTGACGGCCCTGAGCCTGCTGGGGATGGGCTACCTGCTGCGGCGGGTAGCAGGGTGAGCGGGGGTGTATAATGCACGTAACGTATCCGGCATTGTAGCATAGGTGGTATACATATGAAAGCATCTGAAACCCGTCTCCAACAGATTATTGAAGGAACCAAGCAATATTATGTGCCACTCTTCCAACGTGCTTATAGTTGGGAAAAACGTGAGTGGAGTATGCTATGGCAAGACCTCACTGATCTGCTCGAAGACCCTAGCCTGCCATACCATTTCATCGGCTCGATTGTTACGATGCAAACTAGTTCTACACCACAAAGTGTGCCTCAGTATCTCCTCATTGATGGTCAGCAACGTCTAACAACAATCTTTATTTTACTCACGCTGATCCGCGACAAGGCCCGCCTTTTGGAAGCTGAAGAGCTGGCTGATAGTATTCACGAACAACTGCTAGTCAACAAATTCAGGAAAGGCATTGAACACTATCGCCTGTTACCAACACAAGCGGATCGTAATACGTTTTGCCAACTGATTGACCATAAGGAAGTTGCCCGCACAGGAGGCAAGGGCAAACTAGAGGGCATTCACGGTTGCTATGATTTCTTCCACGGTAAGATTGCTCGCTTTACTGCCGAAGAACTCAAGACACTTCAAGAAGTTGTTGTCAGTCGCCTTTCGGTAGTAAGTATCGTACTCGACGCAAATGACAATCCCCATCTTGTCTTCGAGAGCCTGAACGCAAAAGGCAGACCACTGACCCAAGCAGACCTTGTACGCAACTTCTTCTTTATGCGGGTGCATACCAATCAGCATGATGCTGTCTATCAGCAGCATTGGCAGCCAATGCAAGAAGCACTAGGCGATGACCTCACAGAGTTTATTCGCCAGTATCTTATACAAGAACGCGGATCATTCATTCGTCAAGGTGACATTTATGTCGAACTGAAGCGTGTGGTCGGTGAGAAGACGGATGATGCAGCAATCGCCACTTTGCAAAGAATAAACACCTTTGCCACATACTACAAACACTTGACAGACCCAGACACAGAACCAGATCCTCTTATTCGTAAGTATCTGTTCCGGCTAAAGCGACTTAATCTCACGACTATACACCCTTTCCTTCTTGCGTGCTATGAAGATTATAAGCAAGGCAAGATACAATCGCCTGAATTTGTACAAGTATTGCAGGTGTTAGAGAATTTTCTTGTCCGCCGATTTGTATGTAATGTGCCGACTAGGGATTTGAACAAAATTTTCCCGTTACTCTATGGATGGGTACAAGGTCTTGTACAATCAGGATCTACGTTTTTAGATGGACTAAAGATAGAACTTCAAGACCGTGGCTATCCAGCAGATGCACCGTTTAAGACGAGTTTGGAGACAACTGATCTCTATGGAGCGGGAGATCGCCTAGACAGAACCCGATTTATTCTTGAGACAATCGAGGAGTCTTTCGGACATAAAGAAACTATATCTTTTGAGGTCTTAAGCATTGAACATGTGATGCCTCAAACACTCTCAAATTGGTGGAGGCAGCATCTAGGTTCTGATGCTGAAGATGTGCATGCTGTCTATGTTCACACGCTTGGCAACCTTACTCTGACAGGCTATAACTCGGAGTTGTCCAATAGCTCGTTCCCTGAAAAACGGAAGAAACTAATACAGAGCCATCTTGAACTCAATCGTTATTTCCAGCACTGTGAGAGTTGGACAAGCCAAGAAATCCAACAACGCGCAGAGGAATTAGCACAAAGCGCATTAAAAGTATGGGCATACTTTGGTGGTAAACAAACATCCACATCATTTATCACACCACGCACGGCCACAGGAAAAACACCGACCACACTAGTCTTTCGTGGTGAGCGGATCCCCGTAACAACGTGGAGTGATGTTTTTATTCAGACGATGGAAAAAGTTGCTATACTCAGACCTGAAGGATTCGAGCAACTTGCAGCGAAGTACCCGGGTATAATTACAGAAACCCCCGCTCAGTCAAAGCGCCAAACAAAACTCAGCAATGGGATGTATATTGACCTCAAAATGAGTGCCAGTAGGATAGTGACGATATGCCGACAAGCTATTGTCTATGCTGAGCTATTTCCTGACAGTTGGAACGTTGAGATTCGTGAAGAACAGGATGCACCCTCGGCTCAACCGGATCTGATTACAGAATAAGCTCTTGACTGCTATCGCCCTGCTCGCCATCCATAGCAGCCCGCTCGCCCAGATCGGCGGCAAGGAAGCGGGCGGCATGAATGTCTACGTGCGCGAATTGGCCACCCAGCTTGGCGCACGCGGGCAGTCCGTAGACATCTTCACCCGCTACCAAGACTCGACCCTGCCGCCCAGCCTGCCGCTTGGGCCCAATGTGCGCCTGATCCACCTGACCGCCGGAGCCGTTGGGCCGTATGACAAGAACCGCATCCTCGATCACCTGCCCGCCCTGCTCACCCAACTCAATGCCACCCAAGCCGCCAACCCCGCGCCCTACCGCCTGATCCACAGCCACTACTGGGTCTCTGGCGCGGTTGCGCTGGCCCTGCGCGAACAGTGGCGCGTGCCGGTGGTGCAGATGTTTCACACGCTCGGCGCACTCAAGAACCGCGTCGCCCGTAGCCCAGCCGAAACCGAAACGCTCCGCCGGATTGAGATCGAGCAGATGCTGATGCAGCACGCCGATGTGATTGTCGCCGCTACCGCGCTCGATGCCGAGCAGATGCACAGCCACTACCACCCCAGCGCACCAATCCAGATCATCCCGCCCGGCGTGAACCTTGCCCACTTCACCCCCATGCCACAAGCCGCTGCTCGCCAGCAACTCGGCTTGCCACTCGATCAGCGCATCCTCGTGTGCGTCGGGCGCATGGAGCCACTCAAAGGCATGGACAACCTGATCCGTGCGCTTGCGCTGCTCCACACCCAGCACCCCGCTTGGCGCGAGAGCCTGCGTGTGATCCTCATCGGCGGCGACAATGAACACCAGTCTGCCGGCTGGAACCCCGAACAGCACCGCCTGCACGCCCTGCGCCACAGCATCGGCGCGGCTGATGCAGTGCTGTTTGCCGGAGCGCAGCCGCACCCCGCGCTACCGGCGTGGTATGCCGCCGCCGATGCGCTGGTCGTGCCCTCGCACTACGAGTCGTTTGGCATGGTGGTGCTGGAGGGCATGGCCTGTGGTGTGCCCGTAATCGCTTCTAATGTGGGGGGCATGCGCTTCTCAATCGAGCCAGAGCAAAGCGGCATCCTCGTCCCCCCCGACGACAGCCCCGCCCTCGCGCAGGCTCTGCACCGCCTGCTCACCACACCCGCGCTACAGGCTCGCCTACGGCAAGGCGGCATCGCTCGGGCCGCGCAGTATAGCTGGTCCCGCATCACCGACCAGATCGAGCAACTGTATCGGCAAGTGCTGCTGACACCTAACACCTAACACCTAACACCTGATACCTAACACCTAACACCTAACACCTGACACCTAACACCTGACACCTGACACCTGAAAGGAAGCCCACCAGATGAAGCCCACCCCGCGGGCCCTTGCGATTGGCGCACACCCCGATGATGTTGAAGTTGGCTGCGGCGGCACCCTCGCCCACCTTGCCCGCGCCGGCTGGCACTGCACCATCATCATTGCCACCAACGGTAACAAAGGCAGCCACGATCCAGCCCGCTCGCCGCACCTGCTCGCTGCCACCCGCGAGGAAGAACAACGCGCCGCCGCCGCCCAGCTCGGTGTGCAGCAGGTCCTCTTCCTGCGCTACAACGATGGCGAACTCGAATACACCCCCGCGCTCCGCATGGAGCTGGCGCTCTACATCCGCCACCTGCAACCGCAGCGGGTATTCACCCACGATCCATGGCGCATGTACATGCTCCACCCCGATCATCGCGCCGTCGGGTTTGCGGTGCTTGATGGCATCGTCAGTGCCCGCGACCACCTCTACCTGCCCGGCTTCACCCAGCTTGGCATCGGCGTATGGCGCCCGGCCACCCTCGATCTGTGGATGGCCGAACAGCCCAACCACACCGAAGACATTAGCGATACGCTGGAGACCAAATTTGCCGCGCTCGATGCCCACACCAGCCAGATGCAAGCCGGGCGGGAATGGGTGCAACGCATGCGCCAACGTGCGCTCGAAGCGGGGCAAGCGGCAGGCTACCTCGCGGGCGAAGCCTTCCGGCGGATCGCGCTCTAGCCCAACAATCCCACCGCAATTCGGGCAGATTGTTTCTTATACAAAATACCCGCTTGCGATAAAATCCGTATCAACTGCGTTACGATTTCACAACAATTTCCTTCCCATACGATTGTGAAGCCTTTTAACGCCGAGCATGAGGTACCCTAACGCAACCCTTGCAGGCATTGCTTGGCTTGACAAGCGACCGAGAGTGTACTATACTTTAGATAACCTTTTTGTCTATTTGCAACAATTCCGCAAAACGAGGAATTTACGCTCAGGCATAATCCAAATATTGCATGGTGATCACACAACAGGTCTCTGGAAAGGACTAGGGTATGGCTGTTAAGGTACTCGATTGGGCACGCGAAACACGCGTGGTTGGAGGGCGCACGATTGATGAGATCGAAGCCGACTTCCGCAAACCCGGCAACACGATGATGTACCGCATCTTTGGGTTCGATTTATTCGACTTTTGGGTCGGGCCATTTTATGCTGGTTTCTGGGGCTTGGTGAGCATGCTCGGCATCTTCTTCGGGTCTGTCTTCTATCTGTATGGCACGGTCATTCTTGGCCCCTACAGCTATGGGCAGAACTTCTTTGCGGGGCGCATTGATCCGCCGCCGGCCGAAGTGGGGCTAGGGCTAGTGCCCGCTGGGCAGCCCGGCTACCTCTGGCAGATGACGGTGCTGTTTGCGACCATCGCCTTCTTTGGCTGGATGATGCGCCAATTCGACATCTCCATGAAACTGGACTTAGGCCCCCAAGTGGGCATCTCGTATGGGATTGTCTTCTCCTCGTGGCTCACGCTCCAGATCATTCGGCCCGTCGCACTGGGCACATGGTCAGAAGGCTTTACCTTAGGGGTAATGCCGCACCTCGACTGGGTCTCGAACTTTGGCTATCGCTACAACAACTTCTTCTACAATCCGTTCCACGCACTCGCGATTAGTGGGATCTTCTTCACTACCTTCCTGCTCGCCTGTCACGGCTCGGCCATCCTGAGTGGCGCACAGAGCCGCGACCCGAAGGTGGTGGATAACATCAACGATTACTGGCGCGACATTCAAGGCTACTCGATTGGTGAAGTGGGCATTCACCGCGCTGGCGCACTGGCCGCAGGCGGCAGCATCTTGCTCGCCAACCTGTGCATTCTGTTCTCCGGCTGGCCGGTGCAGGACTGGGTTTCGTTCTGGAACTTCTGGAATACCCTGCCCTTCTGGAGTGGTGTCTAACAACTGGTTAAGGAGTATTTACTATGGCAGACATAACCCTTCCACCCCAATCGCGTGGACCTGATCTGGACATTGGCAATGAGCAAGCTGCCGGACGGATCGGCAAGCCAGTGTTCATTCACTGGATGGAAGATCTCGGCTTCGACCCACAGTTTGGGCCATTCTATCTCGGCTTCTGGGGAGCGGCCTCGTTCATCTTCGCGGGCGCGTTCACCTTCATCTGGCTGATGACGATGCTTCAGCAGGTGGGCTACAATGCGCTGGCGTTCATCAAGTATTTCGCCGTGTTGCAGCTCGATCCGCCCCCCAGCTACTATGGCATGGGCGTGCCCCCGCTTGAGCAGGGCGGCTGGTGGTTGGTGGCAACCCTGTTCCTGACGCTCTCGATCTTTGCGTGGCTGATCCGCATCTGGGTGCGCGCCCAAACGCTTGGCTTGCGGCCCTACCTCGCCTATGGCTTCACCGGCGCGATCATCCTGTATCTGGCGATCTACATCATCCGCCCGATCATCATGGGATCGTGGGCCGAAGCTCCGCCGCACGGCATCAAGGGCCTCCTCGACTGGACCAACAACGTGAGCGTGGCCTATGGCAACTTCTACTACAACCCGTTCCATATGCTCTCAATCTTCTTCCTACTCGGCTCAACGCTGCTGTTCTCGATGCACGGCGCAACGATCTGGGCCCTAGAGAAGTACGGCGCACAGGAAGAGGAAGATGAGATCGAGGCGCCCGGCACGGGCACCGAACGGGCCCAACTGTTTTGGAGATGGACGATGGGCTTCAATGCCAATGCCTACTCGATCCACCTGTGGGCGTTCTGGTTTGCGTGGCTGTGTGGCTTCACTGGCGCAGTTGGGATCCTGCTCTCTGGCACGCTCGTGAATGACTGGTTCCAATGGGCAATCGAAGCCCAGATCAACTATCCGCAAGTGGCTCCGCCGCCGGTCGTGCTACCACCGCAATAGCGGCAACATTGCGAATACGTTGGCGGGTCGGGGGCGAGGTGACGCAAGCACTCTCCGCCCCCGATGTTGAGTCTCGCGGTGCTGTTCCCAAGCAGCACCGTCCTCATGGGCTAGCCCACCGGAAGGGGCCCAATTGTATTTTCGGCAAACTGCGGTAAGATAGGCATGAGCACAGCGATTGTGAGACAGGTTTCACTGGACACAGAAAGGTGCTAGCTGAACACTATGCTTGAAGCGATCTTTGCCCCCCGCTCGGTTGCCGTTGTGGGAGCCTCGCCCAACCCCGCCCGTCTGGGTCATCAGGTCCTCAAAAACGTTATCACCAACGGCTATCAAGGAGCCGTCTATGCGATTCACCCTACCGCTTCCAGCATCCTTGATACGCCCACCTACCCCTCCGTGCTGGATGTGCCAGAGTCGCTCGACCTCGCCGTGCTGGTCATCCCCGTTGAGCATGTCCTCGATGTGGTGGAGCAGTGCGGGCAGAAAGGCGTGCGGGGCTTGGTCGTGATTACCGCCGGCTTCAAGGAAGTTGGGCGCGAGGGCAAACAGCGCGAGCAGCTGCTGCTGGCGCGGGTGCAGCACTACGGCATGCGCATGATCGGGCCCAACTGTCTCGGCATCATTGATACCTTGAGCAATCTGAATGCCTCGTTTGCCGGGCTGATGCCCAATCCGGGTGAGATCGCGTTTATGTCCCAATCGGGCGCACTCTGCACGGCCATTCTGGATTGGAGCAAAGGCGGCGGGCTAGGCTTCTCGCGCTTCGTCAGTCTCGGCAACAAAGCCGATGTGGATGAAGTGACGCTGCTCGAAGCGTGGGGCGATGATCCCCACAGCAAAGTGATCCTCGCCTATCTGGAAGGCATCAACGACGGAACCCACTTTGTGCAGGTGGCCCGCCGCACTACCCGCACCACCCCCGTGATTGCGATCAAGAGCGGCACGACCTCAGCCGGAACCCGCGCCGCATCCTCGCATACCGGCTCGCTCACTGGCAGCGAGAGTGCCTACGAAGCGGCTTTCCGGCAGAGTGGCATTCTGCGGGCTGAGTCGATGCAGGAACTCTTTGATCTGGCAATGGCATTTGCCTATCAACCGCCGCTTCAGGGGAACAAGATCGCCATCGTCACCAATGCGGGCGGGCCCGGCATCATCGCCACCGATGCGATTGAGCGCACGGGGCTACTGCAAATGGCCGACCTGACACAGGATACGATCCGCACCTTGCAAACGGGCTTGCCCGCCACCGCCAACTGCTTCAACCCGATTGACATCATCGGCGATGCACGCAGTGATCGCTACCGCATCGCGTTGCAGGCGGCACTGGCTGATCCGAATGTGGATGCGGTGCTGGTGCTGTTCACCCCGCAAGCCGCCTCCGATACCGATGTCACCGCGCAACTGATTGCCGAGCTAGCCGATACTAGCCCCAAGCCCGTCCTGACTAGCTTTATGGGGGCAGTCAGCCTGATCAACGCCCGCCGCATTCTGAACGACAACCGCATCCCCAACTACCACTTCCCCGAACGGGCGGTGCAGGCCCTCGCGGGGATGGCGCGACACACCCACTGGCGCAATCAGCCTGAACCGGAGTATGCCGAGTTTGCGGTAGATCGGGAACGGGTGCAGCAGCTCTTTGCACGGGTGCGTGAAGCGGGGCGGGTCGAACTCGGTGAACTTGAAGCCCGCGAGGTGATGCTGGCCTATGGCATGCGCCTGCCCCAATCTGAGCTAGCCCGCTCGCCCGAAGAAGCGGTCAGTATTGCCAACCGCATCGGCTACCCGATTGTGATGAAGATCAGTAGCCCCGACATTCTGCACAAGAGCGACGTAGGCGGGGTGAAGGTGGGCTTGAAGGATGCGGGCGAAGTACGGGATATGTATGAGCTGATCGAGTATCGCGCCCGCAAGTACAGCCCGAATGCCCGTATCTGGGGCATCCTGATCCAAGAGCAAGCCCGCAAAGGGCGCGAGCTACTAGTGGGCGTGAACCGCGATCCGCAGTTTGGGGCATTGGTGGCCGTGGGCATGGGCGGCATTTATGTCGAGGTGCTGAAGGACGTGGCGTTTAATCTTGCGCCGATCAGCCGCCAAGAAGCAGCCGCCCAGATCCGCGCCATCCGCACCTATCCGCTGCTGCGCGGGGTGCGCGGCGAATTGCCCGCCGACGTTGCCTACATCGAGGATGTCCTGCTGCGGGTCAGCCAGATGGTACAGGATTTCCCAGAGATTGTCGAGATGGATATTAACCCATTGGTTGTATATAATAAAGGCGAGGGAGCAATGGTGCTCGATGCCCGGATCATCCTTGCCTCGTAAACTGTAAAGGAGACCCCCCATGCCAACGCTCTATATCGCGTCTACTGAAACGTTCGTCGGCAAATCAGCCGTCTGCATGGGACTGCTGCAACGCATGCAGCAGGATGGCTACACGGTCGGCTATATGAAGCCGTTGAGTGTGCAAGCGCAGGCGGGCGAAGAACAAGATACCGCCCTGATTAAGCAGACCTTTCACCTGCCGGCGGCGTTAGCTGATATGGCTCCCGTGCTGATGACCCCCAGCCTGATTGAGAGCATGCTGCACGGCAAGCGCGCATCCTATGTCGAGCAGGTGCAACAAGCCTTTGCAACCGTCGCAAGCGGCACCGACATCATGATTGTCGAGGGGAGCAATAGCTGGGCGGAAGGTGCGCTGATCGGCTTGAGTGCGCCGCGTGTGATTGAGATGCTCAATGCTACCAGCCTGTTAGTTTCGCGCTATCGTGGCTTGCACACCGTAGATATTATCCTCTCGGTCAAACGGTATCTGCCTAGCCAGTTCTCTGGCGTGTTGCTCAATCAAGTTGAGCGCCGCAGGTGGACTATGTGCGCCGCGAGATTGTGCCCTTCCTTGAGCGCGAGGGCATTCCCGTGTTGGGCGTGCTGCCCCAAGATCGGCTCTTGAGCAGTGTCAGTGTAGCTGATCTCGCGGAACACCTCAATGCCCAATTTATTGGCGAAAAAGCGTGGTATAGCAAGCCCATCGAATCGCTGATGATTGGCGCAATGAATAGCGAAGCCGGGCTGTCGTTCTTCCGCCGCCGCCCCCGCAAAGCTGTGATTACGGGCGGGGATCGGGTAGACCTGCAACTCGTTGCGCTAGAAACAGATACGAGTGTGCTGGTGCTATCGGGCAATATGGGGCCGATGATCAAAGTTATCGAACGCGCCGAAGACCGCCAGATTCCGATCCTTGTCGTTGCCGAAGATACGCTCACGACAGTCGAGAAAGCCGAGCAGCTGTTTGGCAAAGTGCGCTTCCATCAGCCGGCCAAGTTTGACCGCTTTATGGGCATGATGAATGCGGGCTTTGATTTTGTGCGCCTGTACGACATCCTAGAGATCACGCCCCGCCCGTAGCGGTGCGGCAAGTTGCCAAGCTGAAAGGGACGCGATCCTTGCCAAAACCACTGCCGCCTTTGCCGCCAGATGAGCCAGAGCAGATTGGCCCGCTCTACTTCGTGCCCAACGCCGACTATCCCTACCCGTTTCGGGTTGAGAAGCCGCCGCGTTTCTGGCTCGATGAGCAGACCGGGCTACTCAAGGATGCGGTCGAGGTCTATCTACGGACGGAGCCACTCAACCGTGAGCAGTTCGAGCTGCTGATGCTCTATCTGCGCCAGTACGTGGAGCGGGCCGTGATCACGGCTGACGCAGACCGCCCGCGCCTGCTGACTCGGCTGGCGAAGCTCCGCAGCGTCAACGAGATCACCAATTATGTTGAGGAGCTAGCGGAGTGGGGGCTAGAGCCGTTTTAGGGGGCCGGCTGGCTGCCAGCCGGACCTAGCCGGCCCCGCCCCGTGTCCACCTAACGCACAGCCTTTGCCCACCATCTTCACACCCCTACCCTAGCCAGCATAGTGCTATACTAGAAGTAAATCTGTAGTAAAAAGTGTGAACTACCTGCCGCACCGCAGCGGCGCGGCAGTCTGCGCTAGAGAGGCTCATCGCAATGGCTCCAGACCGCAAGCCCGCGTTCATCCGCGAAGATGCCGCCTATCACAGCTTCTGTGGTTTGGCGTGTGTCGGCTGGCTCTACCAAAAGATCAAAGACAGTTTCTTTCTCATTCTCGGAACCCACACCTGCGCCCACTTCCTGCAAAACACAATGGGCGTGATGGTTTTTGCCCGCCCGCGCTTCGGCATCGCCCTGATCGAAGAGACCGACCTCTCGCGCCCGCAACCCGAACTGCACGCCCTGATCGAGGAGATCAAAGCCGATCACCACCCCTCAGTGATCTTCCTGCTCTCCTCCTGTACGCCAGATGTGATGAAGGTCGAGTTTCAGGGGCTAGCCGATAGCCTCAGCACGCCGAGCCTGCCGGTGCTCTTTGTGCCTGCGAGCGGGCTAGAGTACACCTTCAGCCAATCCGAAGACTCGGTGCTGCAAGCGTTGCTACCCTTCTGCCCCGTCGCTGCACCGGATGACCGCCGCGTGGTCTTTCTCGGCTCGGTGAATGATGCCATTGCGGATGACTTTCTGGCCGAAGCCGAACAGCTCGGTATCCCCGTCGCTGGCTTCCTCCCGTCCACCCACTTCACCGAGCTACCCGCAATTGGCGCAGGTACAATCATTGCCCCACTGCAACCCTACCTCGCCAAAGTTGCCCAATTGATTACCAATGAGCGCGGCGCAACCCTGCTCAGTTCGCTGTTCCCCTTTGGGCCAGATGGCACCCGCGCCTTCTGGGAAGACCTTGCAGCGCAATTCGGGATCATGGTTGACCTGAGCGAACGTGAGGCTCGTTCGTGGGCGGCAATCGCCAGCCATACCGAGCGGCTACGCGGCAAGAAGATCTTCTTCACGGCCGATAACCTGTTGGAGCTACCCCTCGCCCGCTTTGTGCAGAGTGCTGGCGCAGAGGTGCAGGAGTGTAGCTCGCCCTACATCAACCGCCGCTTCCACGCCCGTGAATTGGCTGCACTGGACGGGGTGCGCGTCGTCGAGCAGCCCAACTATAATCGCCAGCTGCGCGATATGCACGCCGACCCGCCCGATCTGGTGATCAGCACCATGGGCACCACCAACCCGCTACTGGGAGCCGGCATCGTAGCCAAGTGGAGTACCGAATTTGCCTTTATGCCGATCCACGGCTGGGCTGGCGTGCCGAGCTTGGTGGGCATGTTTACCCGCAGCATAGACCGCCACGCCCAACTCGGCAAGCTCGATGATCCCGTCTGGACGGCTGGCCTGATGCCGAGCATCCCGCTTGAGCAGGCCTGACAGGCGCGGGGTCAGGTGCATCCAGCCGCACCGCTGACACAGCACGCAGCGATTGCGTGCCTAGCACGAGGATGAGATTCATATGCGATTAGCCTACTGGATGTATCAAGGCACAGCCCACCATGGCGTAGGGCGGATTGCCAATAGCATGCGCGGCGTGCATGCCGTATTCCACGCGCCACAGGGCGATGATTATGTCACGCCGATCTTTACCATGCTCGAACGCACCCCCGCCCAACCCCAAATGACGACCAGCGTCGTGAGTGGCAAAGACCTCTCACGCGGCACGATCCAGCTTCCGCACACCCTGCGCGAAGTTGAGCAGCGGAGCCAGCCCGACCTGATTATCGTGACGGCGAGCTGTAGCACGATCCTGCTCCAAGATCACCTTGAGCAAGTGGTGGAGCAAGCCCACCTCGCTACAGAAGTGCTGATCTACGATGCCAACCCCTACCGCATGCAAGAGGTACTCGCCAGCGAGGGCTTGTTCACGCTACTGGTTGAGCGTAGTGCAACCGCCCAAGCCCGCACCGCCACGCCAAGCGTCAACATCATTGGGCCATCCTCGCTCGGCTTTCACAATCGGGTAGACCTGATCGCCCTCAAGCATATGCTCAAAACTCTAGGGGTCCAGATCAACGTGATCGCCCCGTGGGGCGCAACCCTAGCTGACCTGCGCCGCCTGCCCGCCGCGTGGGTCAATCTTGCGCCCTACCGCGAATTGGGCTTGCAAGCAACGCGCTACCTCGAACGCGAATTTGGGATGCCCGCCCTGTACGATGCGCCTATCGGGGTGCAGCCGACCCTCGCATGGCTTGACCACCTGCTCGAACTGTTGAACACCGTTGGCGGTGAACAGGGCGCACCCGCGCTCCGCCGCCCACCGCTCACCGCCTTCTCGCTCGATGGCGAAAGCACGCCGAGCAGTGTGCCGTGGTTTGCCCGGACTGCCGATATGGAGAGCTTCAGCCGCAAAACCGCCTTCGTGTTTGGCGATGCCACCCACACCGTCGGTGTAACCAAATTTGTGCGCGATGAACTCGGCATGCAGATTGTCGGGGTGGGCACCTACCTTGAACACGAAGCCGACTGGGTGCGCGAACAGCTTGCAGGCTACCTCCCCGATGAGCTGCTTGTCACGGAACAGTTTCAGGAGGTTGCCACACGCATTGAGCAGTTGCGCCCCGATCTCGTGTGTGGCACGCAGATGGAACGCCACAGCGGGCGCAAATTCGATATTCCCGCGATGGTCATCGCACCGCCGACCCACATCGAAAACCACCTGCTCGGCTACTATCCGATGCTCGGCTTCGCGGGCGCAGATTACCTCGCCGATCAGGTCTACACCACCACCAAGCTCGGCTTGGAGCAGCACCTCATAGATATGTTTGGGGATGCCGGCTTGGATTACGAAGACCACCACACCGCCCCCACCGCCCCACCAGAGCCAGCCGCACCTGCATCGGAACCAGCCCCCCAACTCAACGGCGATGCGCCGGCTGTGCCCGCACCACCCGCGCCCGCGCCAAATGGTGCGCCCGGATGGACTGCCGACGGCGAAGCGATGCTCCGCAAAGTGCCCTTCTTTGTGCGTGGGCGCGTGCGCCAGAATACCGAACGCTACGCCATCCAGCAGGGCTACCACGAGATTACAGCAGCGGTGCTGCGTGAGGCAAAAGAGATGATCGGCGGGTGAGGATGGCACAGGAGCGTAGGTGTCAACGGGGATTGCAGGCGTAGCACCGTGTCCGCAACACGGCTAATATAGGTGAGGAGAAACGTGTGCCAACGGTAGATCAGGTAGAACCGACAGACCCGATGAATTCGCTAAATCCGATGAACACGACGCATCCCGATGCGCCCGTACAAGGCTACAAAGCGCAGCTGCGCGACTACTTCGACGGTGTGGGCTTTGCCCGCTGGAGTGCGATCTATGGCGATGCCGAACTCTCACGCATCCGCCGCACGATCCGCATTGGTCACCAGCAGATGCTCGCTACGCTGCATGGCTGGCTGGCACAGGCAAACTTGCCGCACGGCGCACACATCCTCGATGCTGGCTGCGGCACGGGCATCCTCGCAGTGACATTGGCCCGGCAGGGCTACACAGTCACCGCCGTAGATATTGCCCCGCACATGGTCCACGCCGCCACCGAACGCGCAACAGCCGCCGGGGTTGCCGAGCAGATCACCTTTCACACGGGCGATCTTGAACACGTTGGGGGGCAGTATGATGCAGTGGTCTGCCTCGACGTGCTGATTCACTACCCACCGGAACTGTTTACCCCAATGCTCCACCACCTTGCCAGCCTTAGTCGCGGTCCGCTCTACTTTACGCACGCCCCCTACAACCACCTGCTCGCCGCCATGCACTGGCTTGGCGGGCACTTCCCGCAGAGCCACCGCCGCACCACGATCCAGATGATCCCAGATGCCCAAATCACTGCGGCTCTGACGGGCGCGGGCATGCGCCAACAGCACGTCGCCAACATCAGCAGTGGCTTCTACTTCGTGCGCCTGCTCGGAGCTACGCCCCAGAGCTAGCTAGGCCGTGCGCCCCAAATTCGGGCTTGCGTTCCCGCACAATCTATGCTACTATGGCAGAGTTAAAGGGATGACCCTGTAGCTCAGTGGATTCAGAGCGCTTCCCTGCGGAGGAAGAGGCCACTGGTTCGAGTCCAGTCAGGGTCGCCACAATGAAATGGAATACCCCCTAGCAGCTTGCTACGGGGTATTTTTCACTCTCACGAACATTATGGCCGCGCTGCTTTGGAGGTCTGTGTTATGAGCACCATCACCGCCCCGCCCGCGCCCGCCCCACCTGCCCCGCCCG
>JAAUTZ010000086.1 GCA_012031225.1 Chloroflexaceae bacterium | reverse complement strand
TATGTACCGATAAGGAGATTGCAGCAATGGCAAGCAAACTATTCAAGCAAGACTACGGCTTGCCCGATCCGCCCATCCTCGACATCTGGCGCGAGGAAGGCATCGAGATCGGGCTAGAGCGCGGCCTGCAACAGGGGTTGGAGCGGGGCCTGCAACAGGGCCGTGCCGAAGAACTTGAAGCCGTCACCCTCCGTCAACTCACGCGCCGCTTTGGAACCTTGCCGGATGATGTGGTGGCGCAGGTACAGGCTCTTGGCCGAGACCAACGACTAGACCTCGCCGAGGCCCTGCTCGACTTCACGCACTTCCGCGATCTGACCGATTGGCTCATCACGCACGGCAGGTAGCGCAGAGCCGTGCTGCATGGGTGATGTGCAACCTTACCCTGCGACCATTCGTATGGTATAGTGATACTCTAGAGCAGTTGATGCGTAGCCGTCGCTGGCTGCAATGCAGCTAGAGGAACTTCCCGACTCTCCGCCTGCCCCGTGTGGGCAGAACGCCACCCCGCGAAACCGTAAGCGGGGGCACGTTCAGCGCAAGCTGCGCGTGACGCAAGCCGACAACAGCAAACATACCCGCCGATGGCGTACTTTTACGCACAGGTGAGGGCTGAAACGGTGCGGTAAGAGCGCACCAGCGTCGTTCCGCAAGGGCGGCGGCTAGGTGACTGCGCTGGCGAGGAGAGCAAGGTACGTGGGATGGGCGCAGGCGTGGGAGCCACACGGCATTTGCACCACACGGCGTTCGTTCGTATCGCAGTGACAACGGCGAGGTCGGGTAACACCCGACAAGCTAGGAGTCACCTCTGCCGTGCAGAGAGAGAGATGACGGCATCAGAACAGAATCGGGGGTACATGCATCAACTGCTTCCCATTCGCACTGCCCACAGCTAGCGGCGTGCGCCCGCTGAGATACGCAACAATAGCCCGATAATCAGGAAATTGATCAGGATTGATGAGCCACCATACGACAGAAACGGCAGCGTGATGCCCGTAAGCGGGATGATCCGCAGGTTGCCACCGATGATGACAAACGACTGCACCGCCAGCACCGTCGTCAGCCCCATCGCCAGCAATTGCTCGAAGCCGCGAAAACGACCCGGCAGCGTCAGGGCGATATGGTAGCCACGAAAGATCAACAGGAGATAGGCGATCAATACGCCTATTGTGCCGAGCAGCCCTAGCTCCTCCCCGATAGCGGTGAAGATGAAATCGGTATGGATTGCGGGCACAATCGCCGGAATGCCCTGCCCCAAGCCCTCGCCAAACACATTGCCCGCCGCCATCGCATACATCCCTTGCACGATCTGGTAGCCGGAGCCTTGCGCGGTTGCCCACGGATCAAGCCACACTGCTACCCGCAGCCGGACAACATTCGCAACCGTAGCCAGCCCAAACAGCTCGGCGTGATACATGGCATACGCCCCAATCCCAAAGGCAAAGCTGCCCACCAGCACATACCAGATTTGCCCAATCGCCACATACAGCATCGCAAGGAATACACCGTACAGCAGCAACGCCGCCCCAAGATCACGCTGGAAAATGATGATGGCCATAGATATGCCCCACATCGCCAGCAGCGGCACGAGATAGGGGAGCGGCGGCAACACAATCGGGCCCAAGCGGTAGCCATTCGCCACCACAGCGCGGTGTTCGTCGAGGTAGGAGGCAAGGAAGATCACGAGGATGATCTTCAGCAATTCGGAGGGCTGGAACAAGAATAGACCGAAATCAAACCAGACTGCCACGCCACTATTGTTCGGATCAGTGCCAAAGAAGAACGTTGCCCCCACCAGCACTAACCCTAGCATAAGCCATGCGTAGCGGTGGTGTTCGAGCCAATCCATCAGCGTGCTGCCCTGCATGCGAATGAACAATTGATCCCACGGCACGAAGAGCATGACCATGAGGATCACCACGCCCAGCGTGACCCACAACGTCTGCTTGGCATCCACGCCAGCATAGATATTGCCATAGAGCGCAACCAGATCCGGCTCTAGCCGCGCTGTCAACATCAGGCTCAAGCCGGCAAGCAGGGCAACCAGTGGCAGGAGTACCTGATCGGCTTGGATCCGCAGCAAGCTCATCCCCAGCGATACGCCGAGAAAGAGGAAGAATGGCAAGACGGAAGGCCAGAGGATGGCTGCGATAACGGAGAAGGGCGGCACGCTGGCAACCTGCTGCGTCACCAGAATCACTAACACATAGCCCGCCCCAAAGAACAGCATCGCTACACTGAGCAGCCAGAACTCTGTGCGCCGGAAATAGCGGCGCTGGGCCGGGGCGGGCGCAGCCGTGCGGGCAGCGGGCGATGAGCCAATGGCGGCCATCGTTAGGCTCGTTCCTCCGCCCGCTCTACATCCTCCAGCTTATTGGCGGCTTGGGCCGCAACAGAGCGGAAGCGAGCCGCCGTAGCCCCATCCTTGACCGCCTCAGCCGCCGCCATTATCACCCCCGCCGCCGTCTGGGTGTGCTTCAAGCCGAGCTTGTTGCCCGCTAGCACATCCTCCGCAATACTCCGTTCCATGTACACGATAATCGCATCGAGCGTGAGCATAGGCTTTCCTTCTGGATTCAACATGAGCGAGAAACTCCTTTGCAAATGCCGACTTTTATTGTATCATATCAGCTAGGGATTTCCGATCTGCGTAGAACACAAGCGAGGATGCCTGTGACGCTGGATTTGCAGCAGCTAACTGATGAGATGAACCGCTTTGTAAATGCAAAGGGATGGTATGCGGACGAATCGCCGCTTCCACAGACCCCGCGCAATATTGCAACGTCCATTGCCATCGAAGCCGCCGAGATCCTCGAACACTTCCAATTCCGCGACACCCCCACCAATCCAGCCGAACTTGCTGGTGAACTCGCAGACGTGGCCCTCTACCTGCTCCAGCTGGCCTACCTGATGGATATAGACCTAGAGCAGGCGATACTCGAAAAGCTCCGCATCAACTATGCACGCACATGGGATGCCCCCGCAAACACATTAGAATAATGCGGATTATGTAACTATGTTGTAACTTATCTGGGTATCATATCATTTAGATGTATTTTAACTGGCGCGAATGTCAAGGGCGAAAAAGGACAGGCAAGGTCAAGGGCGACAGCTTATAGTCCGCACTACCTCAATCTGATTTCCTGACCTTTTTACCATACAGTAGCTCGGCGCGAGCACACGTTGGGCTTGGTTTACAGCCACGATTCTGTGGTGCGTTGAAGTGTACCCAGTGTACACACGAACGCAATCCGCATTATCCGCGTGGTCTGCTATTCGATGTACGGTTTTACTTACAAATCTACGAAGTCGTAGAGAAGGAGAGCGTGATGCTGCACGAGAAACTCGTTAGTGAACTGACTGAACAGTGGGAAACTGATCCGCGTTGGAAAGGAATCACCCGTCCCTACACGGCAGAAGATGTAGTGCGCTTGAGCGGTTCAGTAAAGATTGAGCATACGATTGCCCGCATGGGTGCTGAGCGGCTGTGGGATTTGCTGCATACCGAAGATTTCGTCAATGCGCTGGGAGCCTTGAGCGGCAACCAAGCCATGCAGATGGTTAAAGCTGGGCTGAAGGCCATCTACCTGAGTGGCTGGCAAGTTGCTGCGGATGCCAACCTCGCCGGTGAAATGTACCCCGATCAGAGCCTCTACCCTGCCAATAGCGTGCCCGCCGTCGTGCGTCGGATTAACAACACCTTGCAGCGTGCCGATCAGATTCACCACTCCGAAGGCAAGAACGGCGTGCATTGGTTTGCCCCGATCATTGCCGATGCAGAAGCGGGCTTCGGGGGCCCCTTGAACGTCTTTGAATTGACCAAAGCCATGATCGAAGCAGGCGCAGCCGGGGTCCACCTCGAAGACCAGCTCGCCTCCGAAAAGAAGTGTGGCCACATGGGCGGCAAGGTGCTGCTGCCCACCCAGAACGCCGTCCGCAATCTTGTCGCTGCCCGCCTCGCCGCCGACGTGATGGGCGTGCCGACAATGGTGATTGCACGCACTGATGCGAATGCCGCCACCTTGCTGACCAGCGACGTTGATCCCCGCGATCACGCCTTCGTGACTGGTGAGCGTTCGCCGGAAGGCTTCTACTACGTCAAGAGTGGCATCGAAGCAGCCATCGCACGCGGCTTGGCTTACGCCCCCTACGCCGATATGATCTGGTGCGAGACGGCATCGCCTGATCTGGAAGAAGCCCGCCAGTTTGCTGAAGCCGTGCATGCCCAGTTCCCCGGCAAGCTGCTCGCGTACAACTGCTCGCCCTCGTTCAACTGGAAGAAGAAGCTCGACGACGATACCATCGCCCGCTTCCAGATCGAACTCGGCAAGATGGGCTACAAGTTCCAGTTCATCACGCTGGCTGGCTTCCACGCCCTGAACTACAGCATGTTCACACTGGCGAAGGGCTACCGCGAACGCCAAATGGCGGCCTACGCCGAACTGCAAGAAGCCGAATTTGCGATTGAGTCGGAAGGCTACACCGCAACCCGCCACCAACGCGAAGTAGGTGTGGGCTATTTCGACGATGTAACCCAAGTCGTATCGGGCGGCATGGCATCCACCACCGCCTTTGCCGGCTCAACTGAAGCAGAGCAGTTCCACTAGGCGTTCCTGCGCCGCGCCGCATGAACGCGCACCCGTAAGCATCACCAGCCATTGGGCGTGGGCTACCGCATTCCGTTTGGGAACCGGCCCCACGCCCAATGGCTCTCTGCTTGGATCCGCCTTAGCGAATCGGCTCTCCCCATTGTTCACCCGCTGCCGATTCTGTGCCATAATAGCAGGCGTTGCGCCCCGCACCGGAGCGTGGGCCCCAAATCACTGATACCGTAAGCCGGAGCCAAACAAGCCGCAACAGTAGCAGCAGTAGCAGCAGTAGCAGCAAAGGAACCTATGACAATGAATGTTACCCTTCCCGCAGGAGTCGTCATCAATGCTCCAATTACGCCCGCCTATGAGGAAATCTTGACTTCGGACGCAATCGCGTTTCTCACCAAACTTCAGCGTACCTTTGGCGCACGCCGCACGCAACTCCTCGCTCGCCGCGTAGCACGCGATGCCGAGCTAGCCGCAGGCGCACGCCCCGACTTCCTGCCCGAAACGGCTCACATCCGCGATAACCCCGATTGGCACTGCGCCTCCATTCCCACCGACTTGCAGGATCGGCGCACTGAGATCACCGGGCCTACTGACCGCAAGATGATTATCAATGCGCTCAATTCCGGCGCAAAAGTGTTTATGGCGGATCTGGAAGACTCCAACACACCGACGTGGGCCAACGTGATCGAAGGGCAAATCAACCTGTGCGATGCCGTCAACCGCACCATCACCTTCACTAGCCCAGAAGGGAAGCACTACCAACTCAATGCGCAACCGGCGGTGCTGCTAGTGCGCCCGCGTGGGTGGCACCTGAATGAGAAACACATCCTTGTGGATGGCGCACCGATGTCCGGTAGCCTTGTGGATTTCGGGCTGTACTTCTTCCACAATGCCCGCGCCCTGATCGAGCGCGGCAGTGGGCCCTACTTCTACCTGCCCAAGCTGGAAAGCCACCTCGAAGCCCGCCTGTGGAACGACGTATTCATTCTGGCCCAGCAGGAACTCAGCATTCCGCGTGGCACGATCCGCGCTACCGTCTTGATTGAGACCATCCTCGCCGCCTTCGAGATGGAAGAAATCCTCTACGAACTGCGCGAACACAGTGCCGGCTTGAACTGTGGCCGCTGGGACTACATCTTCAGTTGCATCAAGAAGTTCCGCAGCGATCCCGACTTCGTACTCGCAGATCGTGCGCTCGTCACGATGACCACCCACTTCATGCGCTCCTACTCGCTACTCGCAATCAAGACGTGCCACAAACGCGGCATTCACGCCATTGGTGGCATGGCCGCCCAGATTCCGATCAAGCACGATCCCGAAGCCAACGAGATCGCCCTGAACAAAGTCCGCGCCGACAAAGAGCGCGAAGCCAGCGATGGCCACGATGGGACGTGGGTGGCCCACCCCGGCCTCGTTCCGATTGCACTGGAAGCCTTCAACAAGCATATGCCCCAGCCCAACCAGATTGCCCGCCAGCGCGAGGATGTGCAAGTCACTGCGAATGACCTCCTCGCCTTTGGGCCCCGCGAGCCAATCACCGAAAACGGGCTACGCACCAACATCAACATTGGCATTCAGTATCTTGGCTCGTGGCTCGCGGGCACGGGCTGTGTGCCGATCTTCAACTTGATGGAAGATGCCGCCACCGCCGAGATCTCGCGGGCACAGGTGTGGCAATGGATCCGTAGCCCGCATGGGGTGCTAGAGGATGGGCGCGAAGTCACCGTTGAACTGTTCCGCCAGATCCTCCCGGAAGAGTTGCAGCGTGTCCACGAGATCCTCGGTGCTGGCTACGACGATGGCCGCTACGAAGAAGCCGCCGAGCTGTTTGATACCATCACGACCAGCAACGACTTTGTAGACTTTCTAACCCTGCCTGCCTATGATACAATTGAATAAGAATTTGGTTGCGAGCGGGGCTACCAATGTAGCCCCCGCCGCCGCCAATCCAGCATCAACTCATCAGGAGAAGTACAGCCCACGCTATGCGTCGCCCACTGCCGGCCTCACTTGATCCCGATACCTTGATTGCCGCCTACTGCCAAGGCGTATTCCCGATGGCAAACCAGTACGGGCGCATCTATTGGTATGACCCCGACCCACGCGCTATCATTCCGATTGAGACCTTTCAGGCCAACCGCCGCTTGCGCCGCACCTTGCACCACGCCAACTTCACGATCCGCATCAATACCGCCTTTCGCGCCGTGATGCTAGCGTGCGCCGCGCCCGATGAAGGACGCGAGACAACGTGGATTTCGCCGCGTATGATCACCGCCTACACCAACCTACACCAACTTGGCTATGCCCACAGCGTCGAGGCGTGGCGGGACGGAGAATTAGTAGGGGGCTTGTATGGTGTCGCCATTCGTGGCTTATTTGCGGGCGAGAGCATGTTTAGTCATACTAGCAACGCTAGTAAAGCCGCCCTTGTCGCCTTGCTCGAACGCTTGCAACAGCGCGGGTTTACCCTGCTTGACACCCAATTCACCACCCCCCATCTGATCCGCTTTGGAGCTATCGAAATCCCCCGCGAGGAGTATCGCGCCCGACTTGACTTTGCCCTGAGCATCCCGACTAGCTTCGCCCCTTAATGCCCTATTATTTAATCAGTTTGCACTGTCAGTTGCGAATGCCTGATTGCTCGGCTATAATCTTTAGATAATGTGTAAATAAAGTTCGCTTAGCCGCACGAGCCGCAGCAGTAGAAATCGGAGCCGCATGGCGCGTATATCCGTTGTGATTAACAATACCGAGCAGACCTTTGCGTTCAACGGCGGAACGCTCACGATTGGGCGGCAGCTCGACAATACGGTGGTGCTGAACCATGCGATTGTCTCACGCCACCACGCCTGCATCGAGATGCGCGGGCGCGAGACGTGGGTGCGCGATCTTGATAGCCGCAACGGGGTATTCGTCAATCGCCTGCGGGTCCGCGAAGAACGCCTGCGCGACGGCGATGTCGTCACGATAGGGCCCTTCGATCTGCGCTACGATCAGCGTGCCGCCCAGAACATCGTACTCGATGATAACCGCTACTTCCCCTTTGAGTCGGATGCCCAACCAGTGCAGGCGGGGCAAGTATCCGAATCCACGATCAGCCTGAGAGAGTTCTTTGCCCTCAGCCTGCGCCTCAACCAAGTCGTAGATTTCCATGAGCTGCTGGACATTGTGATGGCTGAAGCGATCCGCATGGTTCCCGCCGAGCGCGGCTTCCTGCTCCTGCGGCGCGACAATGAACTCGTGCCGATGATCGTCTATCCCGCTTCGCACGGCGATGCCGCGATCAGTAGCAGCATCGTCCGCAAAGCGATTGAAGCGGGCGCAGCCGTGCTGACCCACGATGCCCGCCTTGATTTCGCTGGCTCCGAGAGCATCATCCACGCCAATATCCACTCGGCGTTGTGTGTGCCGCTGCTCACCCAAAGCAAGGCCATCGGCATTCTGATGCTCGACTCGCCGGGCAGCCGCCGCTTCAGCGAGCGTGACCGCGACATGATCACAATGCTGACCAGCCAAGCCGCCGTTGCCATTGAGCGGGCCCGCCTGACGGAAGAGGTGCGCCTCCAGTCGCAGATGCGCCAGAACCTCGAACGCTTCCTCTCGCCCAATGTGGCCCAAGCCCTCGCCAGCTACGTCTCCCAGCACGGCAAGCTGTGGGAAGCGGAGGAGCAGGATGTGAGCATCCTCTTTGCCGATATTCAAGGCTTCAGCGCGCTGTCGGAGCAACTCCGCCCGCACGAAGTCCAAGATCTGCTCAACGAGTATCTGCACGAAATGACCGAAGTGATCTTCCAGCACCACGGCACAGTGGACAAGTATATCGGCGATGGCATCATGGCGATCTTCGGTGCGCCGCGCCTGCCCGATGAACCCTTCAATGAAGCCCACGCTCTCGATGCCGTGCGCACGGCCCTCGACATGCTCGAAGCCCGCCAACGTTTGATCGGCAAGCTGGAACCGGACAGGCACTTCAGCATGCGGATCGGCGTAAACACGGGCATCGCCTATACCGGCTTCTTTGGCACGCGCCACCGGCTTGAGTACACCGCGATTGGCGACACGGTGAATACGGCCCAACGGCTTGAGTCTACGGCGGAACCGGATACCGTGCTGATTAGTGAGACGACCAGAGCCGCGTTGGGCGATCAATTTGAGGTACAAGAAATTGGTTCATTGCAGCTTAAAGGCAAAGAGCAACGGGTGTTAGCATATAAAGTGATAGGGCGGTGTTAAGTATGACTCTGGTTGTTGCGATACGTTTCAAGGATAGTGGTAAGAACCACTGGTACGACCCGCGTAGCCTGACCAACCTGCAAGCGGGCGAGGTCGTGATTGTAGATACGGTGCGGGGTCCAGAGCTGGCAAAAGTGGCCCACCCGCCCCAAGAGATACCCCCAGATACCCTAGAAAGCGAGGTGCGCCCCATCATCCGCCGCGCCTCCAAGCAAGATTTCGAGCGCATGGCGCGCCTCTTTGCGCGTCACGATGATGTGCTGAAACGGTGTGGCGAGCTGGTCAAGTCCCACAATCTGCCCATGCATCTGGTCAAAGCTGAATATAGCTTCGACGGCTCGCGTCTAACATTCTACTTCACCGCCGATAACCGCGTAGATTTCCGCCTGCTCGTGCGGGATCTGGCGCGTGCCTTCCGGAGCCGGATCGAGCTGCGCCAGATCGGGGCGCGTGACGAAGCGCGGCTGCTGGGTGGCATCGGCCCCTGTGGGCGGATTCTGTGCTGCGCCAGCTTCCTGCCGGATTATGCCCGCGTCAGCATCAAGATGGCTAAGGACCAAGACCTACCACTCAACCCAGCGAAGATTAGCGGGGTGTGCGGACGGTTGCTGTGCTGCCTCTCGTATGAGCATCAGCAGTACCTTGACATGAAAGCCGATCTGCCGGCCCGGGATAGTTGGGTGCAGACCCCCGATGGCCCCGGCGAGGTGGTGACGGTGAATGTGCTGCGCGAGAGTGTACTGGTGCGCCTTGCGGGAAGCGGGATGGAAGCGGAATATACCCGCGATCAGATTAGCCAAGCCACCGAGGTAGTGGGCAGTGTTGCCCGCCAACGCAACCAAGATGGCATTACGCCACACACCCGCCGCGCTAGCGCAGACACAGCAGGCGCAGAGGATGAGAACGATCTGGCGGTGCTGCGGCTGCTGGATGATGAGACGGACTTGGTGTCCCTCACAGCGGATGATGTTGCCGCCCCATCCCAGCCGGCCCAGCGTCCCAAGCCAGATCGCCGCGAAGGACAACAGCGCAAAGGGCAAGCCGCAACGCGCCAACGCACCGCCCAGCCGGGGGGGAAGCCTGCGCCCGAACACGGTACCCGCGGCGAACGTCCAGCACGCCCTGCCCACCCCGAACGCACCGAGCGTAGCCGCCGCCCCGAACGCACTGAGCCGCAACCGGGCGCACCGAGCCGGCACGGGGGCAAATCCCGTCCGCCGGGCGATCCAGCCCCATCGCCGCGTTCCGGCGAGCCGAAGCGCGACGAGGCGGGCAATCCGAGCAACCCCGCCAAGCCGCGCCGTCGTCGCCGCCCGCCCCCGCGCAACGAGGAGTAGGGGCTGCCTACTGCTCCAACTGGATCGTAACAATCGTCTGCCCCATCGTGCCAATCGGCGTAGTCTCTGGCAGAATGCTGGCGAAGATCAGCACGGGCTGGCTGCTGCCGCGCCACTGCGTAAAGCGCAACACAAGGCTATCGGCGGTGACGAGCGCGGCTTGCGAATCCTCGCGTGCGCCCGCCCGCGTGAATGCATCACGCAGGAATGTAGCGAGGATCGGGGGCGGCATCTCGCTGACAAAGCTGACCTGCGCCCCCGCCTGTGTCACCTCACGCGCATCGGGCGGCAGCGGGTAGAGCGGAGTCGCGGCTGGCTCTGGGGTCGCAAGGCGTAGCGAGTCCAGCACCTCCGCAAGCACCTCCGCATCCCACGTAGCCGCAGGAGCAGCCGCATACACCATCAGCCAGCGGGTATCAGGCAACTGCGCCGCCAGCGTGCGGATGCGCTGTTCGCGCCCATCGGGGAAGGCTTCCAGCACCTCAAAGGCGTGGGCCTCCGTGCCGAGTAGGGCTTGCGGTGGTAGCGGGCGAATGTCGCGCAATGCTATCTGCGGGTTGCTGCGATAGCCCGCCAGCATCGCATCCAGCACCATCTGCACCGTCGGCGAGGCGGGCAGCGTACTGCGTACCAGTGCCGGCTGATCGGCAAGATGCACAATCATCACGGCGGCGGGCAGTGCCAGATCGCTGCCCTGCGGAGCCAGCGTGATGCCCCCACCCAAGATCGGCGCACCCTCATTCTGCATCACCTGCCAACCATCGGGCATTGTCAGCGCAAAGCCGCCCTTATTGATGATCTCGCGGCTCTCCGGCGGCAGCGATACAGCAGGCCCATCGGCGGGCTTGCCGCCTGCGCTGCCCAGCGCACCCGTGCGCCCCGGCAGGGCGGTTGCGGTTGGTGGGGGCGGGCTTGCCGGGCCGCACGCACTCAGCAGCACCAGCACCAATAGCAGCAGGCTAGGTACGATATTCGGCATTGATCTTCACATACTGATAGCTAAAATCACACGTCCAGACGGTGGCAGTGCCCGTGCCCAAGCCGAGATCGGCATCTATCACCACCTCCGCCTGATCGAGCAACTGATGCGCGGCACGTTCATCAAAGTCGAGCGGTACGCCATGCGCAAAGACCTTGATCCCGCCAAACCACAGCACGAGCCGTTGCGGATCAAGCGGCGTGTTGCTATAGCCCAGCGCACACACCACCCGCCCCCAGTTTGGGTCAGCCCCAAACAGAGCCGTCTTGACGAGAGCCGACGTTGCCACCGTCATCGCAGCTTGGTGCGCGGCGGTATCATCGGCGGCTCCGCGCACATGGATCGTAACAAGGCGGGTTGCGCCTTCGCCGTCGCGCACTACATCGCGGGCGAGGGGCTGGGCTACCGCGAGCATGCCTTGCAACAGGGCGTGCCCTCGTGGGCTGTCCAGTTCGGTGATCGGGGGGCCACCCGCCTGCCCATTGGCGAGTGCCAGCAAGGTATCGTTGGTGCTGGTGTCGCCATCCACACTGATGCAGTGGAACGAGCGATCCGCCACGTAGCGTAGCGCGGCATGCAACACCTCCGGCGCGACAGCCGCATCGGTGGTAAGCACACCGAGCATCGTAGCCATATCGGGGTGGATCATGCCGGAGCCTTTGGCCATACCACCAATCGAGAAGCTGTGCCCATCGGCGAGGCGCACCTGCACTGCATACTGCTTGGGGTAGGTATCGGTGGTCATAATCGCCCGTGCCGCAAGCAGCGCCGCAGCCGGGGTTGGGCCCAGATGAGCGGCGGCAGTGGCAATCCCCGTCACCATTCGGGGCACGCGCAGCGGCACGCCAATCACGCCCGTAGACATGACCAGTGCGCTCTGGGCGGGCAGCCCTAGCGTCTGCTCCACCGCCTGCGCCACCGTCGCACAATCTTGCACGCCTGCGTCGCCGGTGCAGGCATTGGCACTGCCAGCATTCACCAGCAAGGCCCGGATCCCCGCCGCATTGTGCATCAGGATCGGCTGATCGTAGAGGATGTGCGCGGCTTTGATCTTGTTCGTGGTAAACAGCGCCGCCGCCGTGCAAGCCACATCGCTCACGAGCAGCGCGAGATCGGGGCGGCCACTGTAGCGCAAGCCACAGGCAATGCCAATCGCCTGCCAGCCCTGCGGAGCCGTAATGCCCGCCCCTTCAAGGGGGGTGATCGTTGGACTGTTCATTCCTCGTCGCGCTCCTCTGTTGGGAGCGGAGTCGCCGGGCGGTCTGCACCGATGTCGGGCTTGGCGGCAATGTCGCGCCAATCGAGCGATTCACGCACGCCCACCTCGCGTAGGTGGAAGGTATCGTTGTAGCCGAGCAGCCGCCAACGGGTTTTGTGGGTATACTTATCGGTATATTGCTGCCAATGCGTGATCGAGGTATTGTTGGTATACAAGCCCGCCTGTGGCACCGCTACCGTACTTATGCCAAAGAAGTAGATGAACGAGCTGTCAATCACGCCCCCGTGACAGACAACCACAATCGTTTTACCGGCGTGGGTGGTTGTGATGCGGTGCAGCGCAATCGAGACCCGCGCCACAAATTCGAGCCAGTTCTCGCCGCCGGGCGAGATGCGCTTGAACGGGTTGTGTTCCACTTCGGGGGGGCCATACTTCGCCCACGCCTCGCTGTTGGGCATGCCGTCAGCTTCACCAACGCGGAACTCCTGCACCTCTGGATCAAACACTATCGGGAGGCCTAGCGCAGGCGCAATGATCTCGGCGGTCTGGCGGGCGCGGGGCAAATCGCTTGCAATCAGTACCTCGGCTTGGATCTCACCGGTCTCGCGCAGCCGATCTCGTAAGGCTTGGGCTTGCAATACGCCGTGTTCGGTCAAGCCTTGATCGCCCTTCATGCCGCCCACTATAGGCTGCACATTGATTACCGCCTCGCCGTGCCGGATCATGTACAGATTCGTCTTCATTCTGCCCGCGCTCCTTTCAATAGAGCTTGCACCTTCAACGGTAGCCCATACAGCCGGATAAATCCTTCAGCATCAGTTTGATTGTAGACCTCATCTTCCCCAAACGTCGCCAGATCCTCGCGGTACAATGAATAGGGCGACTGCCGCCCTACCACGATGATATTGCCCTTGTAGAGCTTCAAGCGCACATCACCCGTCATATTCGTTTGGGTGGCTTGGACAAACGCATCATAGTGCGCTCGCAGTGGGGTGAACCAGTTGCCGTTGTAGACGAGATCGGCGTATTCCAGCGCAATTCGATCTTTCGCCCGTAGCGTCTCCCGATCCAGCACAATGCTCTCCAATTCGCGGTGCGCGGTATACAGGAGCGTGCCGCCGGGTGTTTCATACACCCCGCGACTCTTCATTCCCACGAGGCGGTTTTCAACCATATCAATCCGCCCTACGCCGTGCAAGCCGCCAATCTGATTGAGCTGCTCGACCAGTTCCACTAGCCCCAGTGCTGTCCCATCGAGAGCCACCGGCACGCCCCGCGCAAAGCTCAGGGTGAGGTAGGCGGGCGTATCGGGGGCGGCTTCGGGGGCGTGGCTCAGCTGGAACATATCCTCTAGCGGCTCATTCCACGGATCTTCGAGCACGCCCCCCTCGTGGCTCAGATGCCACAGGTTGCGGTCGCGGCTGTAAATCTTCTCGGCTGTTGCGGTCACTGGCACGTTATGCTCGGCGGCATAATCGAGGGCATCTTGGCGGCTGCGGATGTTCCACTCGCGCCATGGGGCAATCACTTTGAGGTGGGGATTGAGGGCCATAAACGTCAGTTCAAAGCGCACCTGATCGTTGCCTTTGCCGGTTGCACCGTGGGCTACCGCATCCGCGCCTTCCTGCTCTGCTACCAACACTTGGTGGCGGGCAATGATCGGGCGAGCAAACGATGTGCCCAGCAGATACTTGCGCTCATAAATGGCCCCCGCCTGCATCGTGGGGATAATGTAATCCCGCAGAAACTCTTCGCGCAGGTCTTTGACGATCAGCTTGCTGGCCCCACTCGCAAGGGCTTTGGCTTCGAGGCCTTCTAGCTCCTCTGCCTGCCCAACATCCGCGCAAAAACAGATCACCTCGCAATGATAGTTCTGGCGCAGCCACGGTACAATCACCGATGTATCGAGGCCGCCAGAGTAAGCGAGCACTACCTTCTTTACGTCTGCACGCGCCATGCCCAGATCCTTATGGTATTCAGGTTCCAATCTTGCACAAACAAAATAAGACTGGCGCGAATTGCCAGCCTTGCCATTGTGGTGGAGCTGAGGGGGCTCGAACCCCTGACCCCGACACTGCCAGTGTCGTGCTCTCCCAGCTGAGCTACAGCCCCAACAAGGTGGTATGGTAGCACGGAATAGGCGGCTTGTCAATTGGCCGGGGCAGGTATCGGGTGCGAGGTGTCAGGTGTCAGGTGCTAGGGTGTCAGGGCCGGAACGCACACCACGAAGGGCACGAAGGGCACGAAGGGGGGGGGCAGGTGCTAGGTGCTAGGTGGCAGGCCCCAGCGGCTCAGCGGCTTCCATCCGTAGCCGGTGGATTGAT
>JAAUTZ010000020.1:39251-46266 GCA_012031225.1 Chloroflexaceae bacterium | reverse complement strand
ACATCCTACAGCACTGAGGCTTGACAATCTGCTGTGATATGGTATCGTGTGGGTACGGAAAGTAGAACTAACGTAGTATGGCTGAATTCTCTCCAATCGAGTGGACCGATCACACCTTCAACCCGTGGTGGGGATGTACGAAGGTGTCTGCGGGTTGCACCAACTGCTATGCTGAAACATGGGCGTTGCGCTACGGCGGGAACTTGTGGGGCAAGCATGCACCACGCCGGATGTTTGGCGAACAGCATTGGCAGCAACCCTTACGCTGGAATCGCCAAGCTCTAGCACAGGGGCGACGGTTCCGGGTGTTCTGTGCTTCGATGGCAGATGTGTTTGAGGATCACCCTGATGTGGCAAGCGCACGGCAACGTTTGTGGGATGTCATCAGGGCCACCCCCAACCTTGATTGGCTCTTGCTAACGAAACGCCCTGAGCACATCCTCGCAATGCTTCCTGCTGCTTGGCGTATGCGCTTGCCTGATAACATCTGGATCATGACCAGTGTCGAGAATCAGGAACAAGCCGAACGCCGTATTCCCTTGCTGCTTGCTGTGCCCGCAGCAGTGCGTGCGCTATCGGTTGAGCCGTTGCTCAGTCCAGTTGACCTGAGCCAATGGCTCGATGCACTTGATTGGGTGATTGTCGGCGGTGAGAGCGGGCAGAAAGCTCGCCCACTTGATCCGGCTTGGGTGCGAACAATCAGAGACCAATGTGTGGGGGCTGGGGTGCCTTTTTTCTTCAAACAGTGGGGGACATATGCCCCGTGTGAGAAAGCCGATGGATTAGACTTTGTGCGTTCCGGTAAGAAAGCGGCTGGACGTATGTTGGATGAGCGGACGTGGGATGAACTCCCACGAGCCAGCTTGCCAGCCGGCTAAGCCCTCGCCTCCCTTTAGCACCATGCCTGACCCGACACCAGCTCCAGTGCGTGTGCTGGGCCCACGGAAGGGCACGGCTTTTGCTATAATAGACGTAATGGTGTTGCACTACAAGGAGCGTCGTGGTATGAAATCAGATCTCCCGCTCAAACGGCTCACCGCATTACGTGGGGCCGACTTCTTGCCACTGTTAGGCTTTCCTGATGCGACGTTGGTAGATGTGGTCAGCCGTGAACTACCGGCCAGTGCTAAGCGATTAGACACGCTGCTACGCCTGCGGAGTCCTCACGGCCAGCACTTCCTGCATCTGTTGGAATGGCAAAACTACCCTGATCCGCTCATCTTGTGGCGCACCGTAGGGTATCTGGCGTGGATCGGGCAAAATGAGCCAGATATGAGTGTGCTGGGTACGATTGCCTACCTGCATCCGGCAGCAGATATGGGTGATAGCCTAATTCAGCGCATAGATGGACAGATCGTGCGGAATTGGCAGATTGGGAGTATCCGGTTGTGGGAGCAGGATGCACAGGTAGCCCTTGCCACCACCAACATCGGCTTGGTCGTGCTATCCCCGCTGATGCAGAATGCTTCGCCTAGCCTGATTGAGACGGCGGCCCAGATTGTGTTAGCCCACGCCCCAGCCCCCCAACAAAGCGATCTGCTCTCAATCTTAGGGGTATTTGCAGAACCATTGTATGATATACACCGCTTTACCAATTTCATCGGGAGGGAACGGCTAATGAGTTCAGGACTGTTTGAATATCTTATGCAGGAGCGCGAGGCAGAGTGGCAGGAGCGCGAGGCAGGGTGGCAGGAGCGCGAGGCAGAATTGCTGCAACAGGCGGAGTCTGTGCAGCGGGATGCGATCCATAGCTTGCAGCAGATTCTGGTGGAGACGATCCTGCTGCGTTTTCCAACGGCCCCCATGGCCTTGACCCGCGACATCCGGCAGGTACAGCGCAGCGACGTATTGAGCCACCTGATCATTGCGGTGCAGCACGCCCCCGATGTTGATCGGTCGCCGAGTTGCTGCACGCGGCGGCAGGCTAGCCACCCAACCGAAGGCGGGCGCGGCTCCCCCTGCCGCGCCCCGTGCGCCCTTACACTACATCCAGCGCGTGCGCTTCACCAACACTGCGGTAGGTGAGGGCGAAATCTATCGGGTGCAGCACAGGGGCAAGCTGTGTCGCCCGCTCCTCTAGCCACGATAGCGCATTTGGATAGGTCAGGGCGAGGCGGAGTTCGTCCTTCATGCGAGCATTGCACAGGCGCACCGATGCTGTGGTGAGTGCCACCATTTCGGGGTTCAGCCCATTGTGCAGGGCTTGGGCGTGCGGATACCAGCGCGGCGATTGCGGCAGATCGAGCATCGCCTGCATTGCTGCATACAGATCACGCAGGCGTAGGGGCTGATCATCGCCCACATTGTAGATGCTGCCCGCCTGCCCATAGGTGGCAACCCGCAACAACCCAGCCAGCAGATCATCAATGTGAATACGCGGCACGTAGTTGTTGCCGTCGCCAAAGATCGTCAGGGTGCGGTTCAGCACCGGATCGGTGAAGTCGCGCTCGGGGCCATAGATTGTGGCGACGCGCAGCACAATGCCCGGCAGATCGTGCTGGCGGGTGTGTTCCAGTACCACCTGCTCGGCGGCGAGCATCAGCGCACCGGCCTTGCAGCACGGCTTGGGTGGGGTGTCTTCGGTCACGAGGGCGACGCGCTGATCGCCATAGACGGCTACGCCAGAGGTGTAGATATAGGCTTGCACGCTTTTGCTGCGTGAACACGCCGCGAGCAGATGTTGGTTGCCATCCACGAGCGTGCGTTGCAACACGGCGGTATTCAGGATAGATGCACTGGTGAGATTGTAGACGTATTCGATCCCATCGGCAACTCCGACGAGGCTATGCGGATTGGTCACATCGCCGTGCCACACGACCATACCGTGTGCGGCGAGCGCATCTACCAGTGGCGTATCTGGATCATGCACCACGCCCCGCACGCTATGCCCCTGTGCAAGCAAGCGATACGTTAGCTGTGCGCCGGTGTAGCCAGCAGCTCCAACAATCAGATAGTTCGCCATGAAGACACCTCTCTTTCATCGAGTTTAGCGCATCCGGCTCATCGTTGTCGCCGTGCGGTGCAATTGTGATGCGCTGGTGTGAATAGCAAAACCCGCCGTTCCTGTACAGGGCGGCGGAGGCGGTGCTGCAATCATGGCAAGCGTGGCGCAGAACATCGCCACGAAGCCTCACTAGCCTGTACAGGTGCGTTTCATACTGATATGATACCATTGCTGGGAATCGTTGAACACTGGCAGTATGCTGTACATAAGATGTGCAATCGGTGTGCAGCAGGCGGGTGGCGGGTGTCGGTAGCGAGATGTGAGGATGAGCGGACCTAGGGGTGATGCCCAACAATGAATACCTACGAACAAATCTATGCTGTGGTGGGCCAAATCCCATCCGGCAAGGTGAGTAGCTATGGGCGCATCGCCCGCCGCGCTGGGTTGCCCGGACAGGCGCGGCTCGTTGGCTATGCCCTGCACGCCCTGCGTACCAGCCCCGCCCAGAACGCGGCTGTTCCGTGGTGGCGGGTGATCAATGCGCGGGGCTATATCAGCAATGCCTATGAAGCGATGTTGCAGCGTGAGTATCTCGAAGCGGAAGGGGTAATCGTCTCTGAAGCAGGCACGGTAGATCTGGCCCTCTACCTGTGGGATGGGTAATTGCCGTGAGCTTGCACCGCTCCTGCCTACGGTACCCGCGCAGTCACGGCATAGTCGTCTATCTCCTCTGGCAGGGGCATCGGCACGCGGATGCGGCCTTGCTGGCAGGCCCGCTCGAGCGCGGCGACACACTCTGGGTCAAGCGCACCACTGATCATATCGTGCAGCACGGCGAGGGTCTCTTCCAGTGTCAGGGCGTTGCGGTAGGGGCGGTCATTCGTCAGGGCATCAAACACATCGGCAACGGAAACAATCCGCCCGATCAGCGAAATCTGGTCGCCCTGCAAGCCGTGTGGGTAGCCGTTGCCATCGAGCCGTTCGTGGTGTTCAATCACGGCGCGGAGTTCTTCCTCTAGCAGATCGCTCAATCCCGCTTGCACCAGTAGATCGTAGCCAATCTGGGGGTGTTTGCGAATCTCGTTCATCTCTTCTTCGTTCAAGCGGTCTTTCTTGCCGAGAATAATATCGCTCACACCGACTTTGCCGAGATCGTGCAGGCGGCTGCCGATGCGAACATGGGCGATGACTTCATCAGTGCAGCCTAGCTCGCGGGCAATCTCGACCGAGAGCAGCGCAACCCGGTGGCTGTGGCCGGGTGAGAAGGACGGGTCCTTCAGATCGGCGGCGGTGGAGACAGCCCGCACGATGCCCCAGAACAGCTTCTCTTGCTCCTCGAATAGCTGCGAAAACTGGAACGCAATCGCGGCTTGGCGGGTCAGCGTCTCAAACAGTTGGGCATCCTCATCGGTGAAGTCGGAGCCGTCGCGCTTGTTCAGGGCTTGCGCCCCGCCGATCACCCGCTCGCGGATTTCGCCGCCCTGCTGGGCAGCCCGCTGAATGCTCGGTGCGTGCATGGGCACACACAAGATTGAGCGTGTGACAAAGCCACTCTCATCATCTACATTGGCGTGGAAGTATGGGCTACGGCGCACATCGTTGACAATCTCGCGGCACTGCGAACGGGTAACAACATGCCCAATGATGCCGGTATTGGCGGGGATCGAAACACGCGGCATATCTACGCCTTGATTATCGCCGCCCGCAATGAGCAGTTCGAGCCGCTCGCCGTTTTTGTCCAACAGCCAAAATGACGTTGCCTCAACTTGTAAGAGGCGTTCGGCATAGTCCATAATATTTTTGATCAGTTTGTCGCGCTCAAGGGTGGCGGAGATGCTTGTGATAAACGAGACTAGCTCTTTGAGGCGAGCATTCATCTGCGCTTGGGCTTCGGCCCGCTGGATCTCTGCCGCAATCCGCAGACATCGCCCAATGTCCGGCGTGAGTCGCTCCAAGACGATCTGCACGAGATCGAGATCACTGTCAGCCGCCGCGTCGTGGATGTGGTACAGCGTGGTGTAGGTTGCGGGCAGTGTCAAGAGCACTACCCCTAGTGGGCGATCATCGCGCACAAGGGCGTAGGCGGCGGTGTTGCCGTACTGGAGCAAACGCGGCGCGGGCCCAGTGGATGCGTGTCCGCCTTGCAACAGTTCGGCGCACAGCGCGTCGGCGTGAGCAGGCGGGTGGGGCGGGCTGCCGTGTGCGCTGCGGGTGGTGGTGGGCTGGCATGTACCGCTTGCTGGATCGTAGGCGTAGAAATCGGCGGCGTGGGCATCGCTTAGGTGTAAAACAAGATCGAGCATCTGCTCAAGCAGAGCTGTTGGGCTATCGGCAAGGGCGACTTCATTCGCCTGCTGGATGGCATCCAGCAGGGTGGCAAGCGTTGTTGGATGGGTTGTCATGGGCAGCGACCTCGTTTCTCTCGTCGTCGTTGCGCCACGCTAAAGCTAGGACGCTACCGAAGTGCGGGCGCGATGTGCCAATAATCGCCGTTTGCGGGCGGGGGCGGCTTTGGTAAACCGGCGTAAGAATTGCACGATCTCAGCCGCGTCTGCAACCGGTTGGGTTGCTACGCCTGTTTCGGCTTCAATCTGCTGCGGTGAGTAGTCATCTATGGTACGCATGCCTTGATGATCGAACATGACTCGCGGTAGGATGGCGTGCGTGCAGCCGCTTTCGCGCAGTGCGGGCACAACATCCTGCGCGGTGAGCAAGCCACTGACCGTGACTGTCTCGCCAAAGAACTGGTTGATGATCGGTAGGACGCTGACGTGCAGGTTCTCGATCTGGTTCAACTCGTTGGCGATCTGTTGCAAGGTGGGGGCGATCAATGTGCCACACACTAGCGCAAGGCGTAGCGGCGCGGATAGGCCCTGCGGCAGGTGAGTACGGGCAACTGCCCACGCATCCAGAAACTCGCGGGTCATACCAACCCCATTCGAGTATTGCGGGTAATCGGCGTAGAAATCGGCGGGCGGTAGTTCACGCCCACTCAGGAGGTAGAACTCATCGCTCGGAAATACGAGGGGTACGCCCAGTTCGTGCAGGTAGTGGGCACTGTACGGCTCTAGCAGGTCAATCACCTCAGCCGCCTCAGCCGGAGTGTAGCAGCGTAGGGGCACATCGGTGGCGGCTGCGAGCCGCGAACAGAAGCCCCAATCGGCACCCGCGTTTGGTGTGGCAGGCGCGATGGGCGGTGTGCCTGCGCCCCACACCGGTTGGCGTTCCCAATTCGAGTCAATCCACTCTGGCGTTTCATGCACTTGGATCGCCGCCCGAATGGTCTTGGGGGCTTTGCCCGTAAAACGAAAGCGCGTCAAGCCAACAGGGACAACCGAGATCGATTCGATGGCGGGGTAGAAGCTGGCAAGATCACTGATCGTGCGGTGCAACGCGGCGGGGCTATCATTGACCCCCGGACACGCCACGACTTGGGTATGCATGCGAATGCCTGCGCGGGCAAGGCGGGCGAGTTGGGGCAGCACGTCAGCGACATCTTGCTTGCCAAGCAGCACCGCCCGCAAGGCCCGATCTGTGGCGTGGATGCTGATGTACATGGGCGAGAGGCGTTGCTCCTCGATGCGTTGCCAATCTTCCTCGCTGAGGTTGGTCAGGGTGACGAAGTTGCCATATAGGAACGAGAGGCGGAAATCGTCATCTTTCAGGTAGAGCGTTTTCCGCATGCCTTTGGGCATCTGGGTGAGGAAGCAGAAGGGGCACTTATTGTTGCAGGTGCGGAGCCGATCAAAGAGTGGCTCGGTAAATTCGATGCCAAGATCGTCGTCGGGGTCTTTGTCCAGCGTCAGGTGCAGATCGGTGTGGTCGCGCTTGAGGTGCAAGCGTACTTGTTCTTCGGCAATCGCAAAGCGGTAGTCAATCACATCGCGCAGGTGCAGGTCGTTTACGGCGATCAGGCGATCACCCACCTGCACACCGAGCCGAGCGGCAGTGCTAGCAGGGGCGACGTGGCTGATCTGGCCACCTTCGCCGGCAATATTTTTGGGATCAGGTTGGTATTCCACAGGAGTTACGTTACTTCGATTCTGTATGATTACGATAACATTTCTTAAC
>JAAUTZ010000020.1:0-39151 GCA_012031225.1 Chloroflexaceae bacterium | reverse complement strand
GGCAGTGCTAGCAGGGGCGACGTGGCTGATCTGGCCACCTTCGCCGGCAATATTTTTGGGATCAGGTTGGTATTCCACAGGAGTTACGTTACTTCGATTCTGTATGATTACGATAACATTTCTTAACGGACATACCTCAATCATACCACAGATTCCGCCGTGCCGGAACCCGTGAGCAGGTGTCAGATACGCGGTGCTAGGTGTCAGGTTAAGCCTGAAAGAGCGTAGCATCCGCGGTGAACACCGCCACCTAAGACCTGACACCTAGCACCTGCCTACCGGCCCTAGCGGGCGGGTTGGTGTTGGGGGGGCAAGGGGGGCAGCGCGGTCATCGAGGGCGAGCCATAGCACAATGGCGGCCAGCACCCACGAGAGGTAGGCTTGCAGGGTGGGCAGGCTCTCGATCACCTGTTGGCTGAGTGGGAACGTGGTATAGAGGGTGTGCCAGCCCGCACTGATCGCCGCATTGAGGGTGGCGTGGATCTGGTTCCACCACGCTAGCACGCCCGTTGTGGTGAGCAGTGTGCCGTAGAAGTGCCATGCAATCCCCACCGATACCCCGACTGTCAGGGCCGTGAGCAGCAGCACCGTCAGGCGATACCAGACGGGCGGTGCAAGTGGCGGGAGCGTGCCGGTGCTGGCCTGCTGCGCGATGGCGAGCAAGGATGCGGTGAGATCGGGCGGGGCTTGCCAGCGGAGTTCTTCACGCACGATCCGCTCGAGCGAGGTGCGCTGCTGGTTGGGTTGTTCGTGGTGCAGTTGGGTCATACTGTGCCCCCTTTCAAGCCAAGCATACGGAACGGTGCAAAGCGCGTCGTGCCGACCGGTGCGGCGGCAGGGCGGGCGGTGGGCTGCTGCACGATGGGCAGGTCGGGTTTGGGGTGTTGCTCGGAGAGCAACGCCGCGAGCCGTTCTTTGCCACGCCGGATGTGGCTCTTGACGGTATTCAAGGGCATATCAAGTACGTCCGCAATGTCGGTATATTTCATATCCTCAAAGTAGTACAGGGTTAGCACGAGCCGATACTGCTCTTCAAGTTGGGCTAGGGCGGCCCGCACTTGGCGGCGGGTCTCTTGGGTATCGTTCACGCCTGCCGGGTCTACCCAGCGATCATCATCAGCAACCAGCGAAAGCGGGTCGAACTCGTCGCTCTCGGCGGTGACAACACTGTGCAGAATGGGCACTTGCCGCCCGCGTCGCCGCAATTCGTCGCGGCACAGATTGACCACGAGGCGGTAGAGCCATGTGGTAAAGCGGCTTTCGCCATTATATTGGTGTAGCGAGCGCAGCAGCCGGATGAAGGCTTCCTGTGTCAAGTCTGCCGCATCATCTGGGTTCTTCAGCACGCTCATGGCAATGCTAAAGACGTAATGCTGCTGGCTCAGCACGAGTTCAGTCAGTGCAGCTTGATCGCCAGTGCGTGCCCGCTGAAGCAGTTCAGGTGATGGTTCTGCCAATGCTCAATCCCTTTCATCTCCATGCTATGATTGCCCGTGCTGCGTCCGACGGATCGGTACGCGGTATGCTATAGGTTATACGCACCGAGCAGACCAAAGGTTGCAGGTGGCGGATACCCCCGTGTCATCGGGCGGGTTCCGCCTGAATGTAGCTCCTACTGCACCGTAAACTCCAGATAGAGCGTACCCTCGTTATTGCGGGTGGATGCGGGCTTGACTGCGACCTGCCACACGCCGCTCGCCGCATCACCCGGAGCCGTCCATTCCCACGTCAGGATGCCGTGTTTGTCTACCACAATGGTGGCTTCGGCCGGATAGACCCGGCGGTTGGGCGCAGTGATCCAGTAGGTCATGATCGTGCGTGGGCGGTAGCCTTCCACGCGAAAGCTGAACGTATCCCCCGCCGCGCCGACTGCGGGTGCAACCGTGCCGCTTGGTGTGTCGCTGGGGCGGCTCGGCGGGGCAGGCTCAGGGGTGGGGGCAGGAGCGGGGGATGGGCTAGGTGGGGTTGGTTCGCCCGCTAGCACCGTGAAAGGGATGCGGTACTCGCGGCGGCTCGCACTGCCGAGCAAGATCATCTGCCACGTTCCGGCTTGGGCATCGGGCGGGATCGTCCACGTCCATGTATATACGCCGGTAGCACTGGCGGGTTGCTCGACCATGCCGGGCACGATGCTGCGATCCGGTGCGGTGAGCCACCACGAAAGCGGCTCGTAGCGGGTGAAGCCATCTGCGGCGAAGCTCAAGGTCGTGCCGACGGGGGCAACATCGGGCGTGACTGATGCGCCCGGCGCCGCACCGGTTGTACCCGTGATTGTGAGCTTGCCCTGCACCATCAGGCGTTGGCGCGTGCCAATCGCGGTGACTGCCCATTCGCCGGGCATGGCATAGGCGGGGCTATCCCAATACCACACCGCTATGCCACTGGCATTGGTGCGGGTCGTTACTTCGCCCTCCCGCAGTGGCGCACCCGTCGGATCGCTAAACCAATACTGCACCTGCTCAAACGGCTCAAAGCCGCTCAGCGTCACCTCGAAGCGCGTGCCGCCTAAGCCCTCTGGCGGGCTGATGCTGAGGTAGTCGCGGTTGATGGGAATGCCATCGCTAGCAACGGTGAAGGGGATCTGATGCAACACAAAGCTGCTCCGCCCCTGTGCGGTCATCTGCCATACGCCCGCCCGCGCATCACCGGGCACGCGCCACGTCCATTGGGCCACGCCCTGTTGATCGGCGAACAGCGCGGCAACGTCACCGGCGGCAATCGGGGTGTTGTTGTCGGGTGCATTGACCCAGAACGCCACTTCTTCATTGGGGCGCAAGCCACTGGCGTAGAAGCTGACGGTATCGCCCGGCTGCACCGTGTCGGGGGTGGCGTAGGCTCCGGCTGGGATCGGCAGCGGCGCGTCAATCGTGAAGGGGATCTGCACGTAGATGCGGCTGTAGTAGCCCCGCGCATGCATTGTCCACACCCCACCGTACACATCGGGCGGCGCAGTCCACTGCCATGTCGTTAGCCCTTCGGCATTCGGGTCGCCGTAGAGTCGCCCTAGCCACGCCGGATCGCGTGCGTCGGGCGGGATCAGCCACGCATCAATCACATCGCCTTTGGGCCAGCCATCGGTGAAGAATTGGAACTGAGTGCCCGCCGTGCCGATTTCTGGTGTCACCCCAGCTACGACAGCCATCGTGACGGCATCGCCCGTTAGCTCAAATGGGATCGCTACGACGAGGCTACTTCGCAAGCCACGAGCATACATCACCCACGTCCCGCTCCATACGCCGGAGGGGGCTGTCCATGTCCAGACGGTGCGCCCCTCGTTATCGAAGCGATTGTCAAACTGGCCTTCCTCGAAATGCTCACGGGTGCCGGGCCCGATGATCCAGTAGGCGATGTAGTCTTCGCTGCTGCCCCAGCCATCGTAGGCAAAGGTGAACGTTGTGCCGACCTCGCCTTGCGCGGGCGTGACGCTGCTGCCCGGCGTAGGCTCAGGGATGCGGCTCTGCGCGGTTGTGTTGAATGGGGCGACGGTGCCGAGCAGTACGCTCACCAGCAGCACGCTCAGTAGCGCGGCGGGGCGGCTCCATAGACGCAGCATAGCACCTACTCCTCGCTGGGTATGGTTGGGGCGGGGTCAGCATCAGGCGTAGCTGCTGGCTCCGCTTCGAGTGTGGCCGTCGCTTCGGGGGTGGCTGTGCGGCTGCTGCGTGGCGTAGGCGTAGCGGGCGTATCGAGCAGCGTTGCTGTGACTTCCATACCGACCCGCAGGGGCAGTTCGTTTCTCTCCAACTCAACCTTCACGAGGTAGTTCGTGACGGTGCCGATCTGGTTGGCAGTGGGCGAGATGAACACCACCTTGCCGGAATACTGGCGGCCGGGTAGCGCATTGGCAACGACAACGGCAGACTGCCCCAAGCTGACCCGCGCAATATCTACATCGTTGATGTTCAGCTCGACATACAGCGTGCTGAGATCTACCAGCCGGATCGCACCACCACCCATATTCGAGGTTGGAGCGGAGTCGCCTACGTCAATGTTGACTTGGGCGACCTCGCCCGCAAAGGGAGCTTTCAGGTTGGCATACTCGCGGTTGAGCAGGGCCCGTTCCAGATTCGAGCGGGCGCGTTCGATATTGGCGCGGGCCCGCACCGTATCGGAGTTGCGCGGAGCCTCATTGAGCCGATCTAGATTGGCGCGGGCATTATCCACCTGTGCTTGGGCAATCGCAATCTGGGCTTGGCGTTCAGGGCCTACAAGGCGGACCAGCGCAGCCTCAGCTTGGGCAACCCGCGCTTGGGCTTGGGCAATAATATCGGGCTTGGTCGGTTCAAGCACCTGTGAGAGAGCAATTTCGGCACTGCGGATTTGCTCCTCGCCGGCGCGAATGCCGTTGATCTCATCGAGGCGAGCTTGCTCAACGCGCTTCTCAGCGGCTTCGAGATTGGCATACGCCGTGTTGAGGGCAATCTCGGTTTGGGTCAGCCGATCCCGATAGGCTTGGCGCGAGAAGTCGGAGAGCGGTGGCCCACTACCCCCGACGCTACTTTCCGGTGGGGCGCGGCCGTAGTCCTCCACATACCGCCAATCCCAGAAGGCGGCACTGTAGTCAGTTTGGGCAATGCGGACCTGCTCAGCCGCCTGCTGCATGGCAAGCTCGGCTTGGGTCTTGGCTTGCGAGAGCTGATCGCGGGTACTCTGGAGTTGCACCTGCGTCTGATCTACACGGTTCTGGGCCGCTTGAATATCAAGTGGATCGGCTCCACGCAGGCGTTGGTTCAGGTTCTCTTGGGCTTCCGCAAGGGCCGCTTGGGCGGCGGCAATATCCTGCGGCGATACGGCACTCACGACTTGGTTGTAGCTAGCGACAGCCTGATCCACGAGGGCTTGGGCGGCGCGGCTCGCTTCGTTGGTGGGCGGCTCATCCAAGCCCGCCAGATCAGCTTGGGCACTGACGATAGCGGCTTCGGCATCGCGCACCGCTTGATCGAGGGCGCGGGCATCCAGCACGGCGAGCAGATCACCGACCTGCACCTTTGAGCCATCTTCAACCAGCACTTGCTCCACCGTGCCGTTGATCTGGAAAACCAGTTCGGCATCTTGCGCGGCGGCAACTGCACCTGTGGCAATGATCTCGCTGCTGCGCGTGAACTGGTTCACATCGGGTGTGGGCAATGCCACCGCTTCGGTGGGCAGGGTGAGTGGGGGCACAATCACCTCGAGTGTGGGCTGGGTGTCGCTGGCAGGTACGTCTGTGGCGGGTACGTCTGCGGCGGGGGCGGCTGGGCTTTGGCTACACGCCGCTAGCAGCAGCACGACCAGCAGGGCGGGCAACAGCCGATATATCGGCTGCGATTGGAACAGGTGCAAAAGGGTGTGCGTGCGTTTCATAGGACTACAAGAACTCCTGTTGGTGCTTCTTCAATCATTAAAAATCACAACATCCGTACTTCACGCTTGATGCGGCTGATCTGGGTTTTGTGCTGGGCCTGCATTTGGCGCAGGCGCAGTGGTGACAACGGGGGGCGGCTCGTTAGGTGTGCCATTGCTGCCATTGCTGGCAATGCCGGCATTACTGGCAGTGCTGCTCATGCTATCAGGGGCATTATCGGCTGGCACTGGTGCGCTGCCGTTGCTTGGTGGATGGGCGTGGTGCGTACCATTGCCGCCGGGCTGCCCGTTGGTGTAGGCTGGTTCGGCGTGGCTTGGGGTGCTTGGGGTGCCATTGCCACCGGCTGTGGCAAGCGCGGGTGACAAGGCGGGTTGGGTTGCTTGCCCGCGCCGCCCAACCCAACGCCAGAAGCCATTCACGCGGCGCGTTGCCGATTCGAGCAGGCTGTAGGCGGATGGCACAAGGATCAGCGTCAGCAAGGTTGACGTAATCATGCCGCCGATAATCACCACCGCAAGCCCGCGCCGTGCCTCGCCGCCATCGCCTAGCCCGATTGCCGAAGGCATTGCACCGAGTATCAGGGTGAGTGAGGTCATCAGGATCGGGCGCAGGCGCACCGCACCGGCAAGCTGAATGGCGATGTTTTTCTCGATGCCAGCTTTGAGCAGGCGGTTGGAGAAATCCACCAGTAGGATCGAGTTCTTCACCACCAAGCCCATCAGCATAATCATCCCGACCATACCGAAGATGGTTAGCTCAACTTGGGTCAGGCTGAGGGCGGCAAAGGCTCCCACAAAACTGAGTGGCATGGCCAGCATAATCACGAAGGGCTGGAAGAAGGAGCCGAACTGCGAGGCCAGCACCATATAGACGAAGATGACGGAGAGCAGCATCGCCACCAGCAGGCTGGCAAAGCCCTCGCTCTGATCGGCGGTGTCGCCACCGAATGCTACGACAGTTCCGGGCGGTAGCTCAAGCTCATCGAGTACGGCTTGCATATCGGCTTGGACTTCGTTGATGTTGCGCCCGAAGTTGTTGCCGCCAATGATAATCGCAACTTGCCGATCCTCGCGGCGCAGGCTGGTTGGGCTTTCGGCAAGGGCCAGCGTGGCAACATTGGCAAGTGGCACGAGTTGCCCATTGATCGGCACGCGCAAGGTCGAGACTGAGTTGATGTCGCTGCGGTCTTCGGGTTGCAGGCGCACAACAATATCATAATCGCTGCCATCCTCGCGGTAGGTTGCCGCTTTATCGCCATCAATCAGGGCCCGCAAGGTGCGCGACAGATCGCTGTTGGAGAAGTTGAAATCGGCGGCGCGGGCAGGATCAAGCTGGAATTGGATTTCGGGCTTGCCTTGCCGGTAGGTCATCGCCACATCCTCTAAGCCGGGGATGGTGCGGAAGCGAGCAACTGCTTCCTCCGCGCTGGGGATGATCTCCTCAAGGCTGCCCGTCGTGAGGATTTTGGCTTGGAGCGGGCGGTTGGTGACATCGGTGCTCGTGCCTTGAAAGCTGGCGATGCTCATCACCATATCGGGGAACTGGGCCAGCTGCGGGCGCAGGCGGGCTTGCGCCTCAGCCGTAGATGCTTCTTCGTGCAGCTTGACGAAAAACTCTGCCTGCTCACTTGTGCCTGTGCCGCCAACGTTCACCAATACCGCCTCCACATCCGGGTCGCGGAGCAGAATTTGCTCGGCTTCGCGGGCAAGCTGGTTGGTAATTTCGAGGGGTGTGCCGGGGGGCAGGGTGAAGCCCATCCCGAATTGATGTTCATCTTGGCTGGGGAAGAAGGCAAACTTCACATTCTGGGCGGTGCTAATGGTGAGGAAGATCACCAACACACCGAGACTGAGCGTGACGAAGCGGTGGCGCAGCGAGAAGGCGAGCATGCGCCCGTAGGTGCGCCCCATCCAATCAATGTGTTCGCCGCGCATATCAGCGGGGATGCGCTCATCCTCAAACTCCGGCGTGTGGTTGCGCTTCTGCTCGCGCTTGGCGTGCTTGGTGGGGTTGCCTTTGAACAGCACGGATGAAAGCATCGGCGCGAGCGTGAAGGCTTCAAACAGCGAGATGAACATGGCCGCCGCAACGGTGATGCCGAATGCCCCGAAGATGATCCCCACCACACCGGTGGTGAACGTGACAGGCACAAACACGGCGATGATCGTCAAGGTCATTGCCACCACCGAGAGCGACACCTCCGCCGTGCCCCGACTCGCCGCGAGCAGCGGCGGCTCGCCCGCCTCGACGCGGCGGATGATATTCTCGCGCACCACAATCGCATCATCAATCACGAGACCAACCGAGATCGAGAGGGCGAGGAGTGAGAGAATGTTGATCGTCTGGTCGAAGGCGGCAAGCGCGGCAAATGTGCCAATGATAATCACTGGCAAGCCCGCCACCATTGTGAGGGTATTGCGAATATCGCGCAGGAACAGGAACAGCACCAATACGGCTCCGACAATCGCAAACATAATTTCTTCCAGTGCGCCGCGCACATTCAGGCGCACCGTCTCGGCATCATCGCGCACGATGCTGTAGGCGAGCTGCGGGAACTCGCCAAAGGCGCGGTCTAGCTCCTCGAAGACGGCATCGGCTACGGCGACGGTATTCGTGCCGCTCTGTTTGCGAATGTCAATTTGGATCGCATCATTTCCATTCAAGCGGGTGTACCTATCGGTATCATCGAAGCCGTCTTCGACGCGGGCTACGTCGCCGATGGTGTAGGTGGTGCCGGGTAGCCCGACGCGCAGAATATCATCCGGCTGCTGGATCACGCTGGGTGTGCGCAGGTTGACATCCACCCCATCTACGCCAATGTTGCCCAAGCCTTGATTGTTGTTGGCGGTGGCGATGGCTTGGCTGATCTGGGCGGGCAGAATCTGGAATGCGGTGAGCCGGTTCAAATCCATCAGGACGTTGATCTGGCGCACCAAGCCGCCCGTTACATCAATCGAGCCGACCCCTTGCACCCGTTGCAGGCGCGGCACAATCTCATCGTCAATCAGTTCGCGTAGCTCCTGCGGGTTCAGGTCGTCATCCGCGACAACTGCGAGCGAGATGATCGGGGCTTGCGAGGGATCGAAGCGGTTGAAGATTGGATCGTCAATTTCAGATGGAAATGTACCGCGTACCTGCGATACTTTCTCGCGCACATCCTGTAGGGCTTGGACGGGATCACGATCTTGCACAAATTCGACAATCGCCACCATCCGCCCCTCAGAAGAGTTGGTGGTGATGCTGGATACACCGTTCAGGGTGGAGATCGCTTCTTCAAATGGACGGGCAACCTGATCGGCAACTGATTCCGGGCCTGCGCCGGGGTAGCCAATCACCACGCTAATAACGGGGGGGTTGATCTCTGGTAACAGGTTGACGGGCATGGTAAAGAACGACAACAAGCCCACTACCACAATCGCAAACATAATCATGGTGACAAACACGGGCTGGCGAATCGCGGTATCAGAAATCCAAATGCCGTCGAGTTTCGGATCACTACTGGGTTGATGTTGATCTGGTTGCTCACTCATTTCCGGTATACTCCCTGTTTGTCCACGCTTTACGTAGGATTGTCAGAATATTTTGGGCATCGTTCAAGCCAGCCGCACGTCGGCGTGGGCAGGTCAACTTCGGCGTTGGTGGGTTTTGTTAGGGTGTGCTGTCGGCTTGGCGCACACTCGCAGCGACTTCTTCAAGCAGGTGGCGTAGGCGCACCCGCAGGTCAGGCGGCATACACTGCACCTCACGGGCGAGGGCACGGGTCTTCAATTGCACAAGGCTTTCAACTAGTGCGGCTCCGCTCGCGGTTACGCGCACCTGCTTGTGGCGGCGATCCGTGCTATGCTCGTGGCGGGTGAGCATCCCCCGCCGCACGAGCCGATCAATCAGGTGGCTGGTGGCAGCCAGCGAGAGCTGGAGTTCGTGCGCTAGCTCCGAGACGGATAGCTCGCCGCGATGGTAGAGCGTATGGAGCGTGACGAGCTGCGGCATCGAGAGTTTGTGCTGCCCAAGCATATACAGCACCTCGCCCACCGTATCATCCATGTGCATCATGATCAGGTCGCTGAGCAACGCCACCAGCTGGCGGTCGTTTGCCAGCTGCGGCGGGTCATCCTGATGCGTGAGCTTTGGGCCGCCTAGCGGTTGCGAAAGACTCTCTGGTTGTGTCATGGTCAACAATCTTATGGCTAAAATAGTTCTAACGATGGAAGTATATCATGCGTAGAAGGAGTGTCAATAGGGCGATGGGCTGATTTTTCTGGCGGAGCTTGCCCCTTGACAAACACCGCCGCGCTGCGTATACTAGGAGCAGGTATGACTGACTGGTCAGTCATACGATGAGGAAGAACCGGTAACGTATGACAATTGCCCGCCCTGATGCCGAGAAACGCCGACACATCCTCACTGCTGCCGCGAGTGTCTTTGCGCGACACGGACTGCACGCCGCCCGTATGGATGAGATCGCGCAGGCGGCGGGGGTTGCGAAAGGCACGCTCTATCTCTACTTCAGCAGCAAAGAGGCGATCATCGAGGCTCTGTTAGATCAGACGTTTACGCCTGAGTTCGATTGGCTCGCCGATCTGGTGCATACCGATGGTTCGGCATATGCCCGGCTGATCGCCTACACCGAACGCTCGCTGCTGCTGCTGGAGCAGGTGCAAGCCATGCAGCTGCTCCCGCTACTGGCTGAATACTACATCCTCGCAACTCGCAACGAACGGGCGCGGCAAATCTTGCAGCACTACAACAGCACGGCCCGCCGATATATGGAAGCGATCTTTCAGCAAGGGATAGATCAGGGCGAGTTCCGCCCGCTTGATCCGCAGGTGATGTATGTGTGTTATGCCACGATGCTTGACGGCTTGGTGCTAGGCGATCATATTGATGAGTATCGGCTCCCGCTCAACGAACGCATTCGGGCGGCGGTGCAGCTTCTGCTCGATGGGTTCCGTTACAGACCACCAATATAAGGTACAAGGAGGTTAATGTTATGCAATGGCGCATCCCCGTCCCACCGATCCCGCCCGCTGCCCGCACCGCGCCTGCTGCACCAGCGGCAAGATCAGGCGTGCTTGCGCCGCGCTGGAAGAAGATTGCCGCCGACTTGTGGGGCAATCGCACGCGCACGCTGCTGGTTGTTCTCTCGATCTTCGTTGGTGTGTTTGCGGTTGGCGTGATTGCAGGCACTCAGTTCATTCTCTCCACCGAACTTCAGCGCATCTACCAGCAAGCCAATCCAGCGCACATCACGGTCTCCAGTGGGGTCCTCAGCTACAATGCCGATTACAGCCTCAGCACGGCGGATAGCTCGAAGGCGGGCTTCAGCCAAGCCCTGCTCGATTCGCTCGAACGGATGCCGGAAGTCGCGGCAGTAGATGGGCGGCGCGTCTTTAATGCGCGGGTACGGGTTGGCGAAGATTGGCGCAACATCCAGTTCATCGCGCTGGATGACTACACCAACGTGCGGGTCAACCAGTTCAGCCCTGTTGCGGGGGCCGCCGCCCCGCGCAAGCACAGCATCTTGATCGAGCGTTCGGGGGTGGGTATGCTAGCTGCGGAGATCGGCACGACGGTGCTGATCGAGCTGCCTTCTGGCAAGCAGCGCAGCCTGCGGATAGACGGCATCACCCACGATCTGCACCAGTGGCCTTCGCCCTTGATTGGCACGATCTACGCCTACATTGATCTGGATACGGCGGTATGGCTCGGTGAGTCCCGCGAGTTCAATCAGATCGTGTTGCACGTTGCCACCAATGGCGACGATCTCCAGCACAATGAAGCCGTCGCGCAGCAGGTGTACAACCGCCTGCAACGGGCGGGCTTGGATCCGTCATTCCCGCAAGTGCCGATACCGGGTGAGCATCCGCTCAACTTCTTGATCCTCACGCTCACCTCGCTGATGAGTGTGATGAGTGTGCTGGCGATCTTGCTCAGTGGCTTTCTGGTTGCCAATACGATTAGTGCGCTCCTCTCGCAGCAGGTGCGCCAGATCGGGGTGATGAAAGCTATCGGCGCACAAGCCCGCCAGATTATGCTGATGTATCTGGTGCTGGTGGTGTGCTTCGGCATCTTAGCCCTTGTGCCAGCGATCCCGCTGGGCTTGCTGGGCACACGCGGCTTTGTGGCGGTTCTCGCCGATCTGATCAACTTCGATGTAGAGCAGGTGCAGGTTCCGTCGCAGGTGTTCCTGCTGCAAGGCGGGGTTGCCGTGCTAGTGCCGCTCCTTGCGGCGATTGTGCCGATCCTGAAGGGCACGCGCATCACCGTGCATGCCGCCCTGAGCAGTGCCGGCGGGGCGGGTAGCTATGGGCAGGGGCGGCTGGATCGGCTGATGCAACGGATTACGGTGCTGCCGCGCCCAGAACTGCTTGCGCTCCGCAACACGTTCCGACGCACACTGCGCCTTGCTAGCACGCTCCTCACGCTGACGCTGGGGGGAGCCTTGTTTATCGCCGTCTTCAGTGTGCGCGACTCGCTGCTCACCACGAGCCAGAATTATATGGACGCGCTGTATGGCTACGATGTGCATGTGTTTCTGGCCCGCAGTTACCGCACCGATTACCTTGCGGAGACCGCCCAGCGCGTGCCCGGCGTGGTTGCCGCCGAAGGGCAGGTGCAAGCCAGTGTGCGCCGCATCCTCGCGGATGGCAGCGAGAGCAAAACGGTGACGCTGATTGCCACCCCACCTGAGACGGTCACGATGAGTCCGCAGATTCTACGCGGACGGTGGCTGCTGCCGGATGATCAGAATGCGCTGGTGGTGAGTATGGGGGTGCTCGATGAACACCCAGATCTTGATGTTGGGTCATCGCTGGTACTAGAAGTGAACGGGCGTGAGTACGATTGGACGATTGTGGGGGTCATTCCCACGATTGGCGGGGCACGCTGGGCGTATGTCAGCTTTCCCTACTATGGGCAGATTGCGCGGGAGATTGACCGTGCCAGCTACCTGCGCGTGGTTACGAGCGACCACAGCGCAGAAGGGCAACGGCTGGCCGGCATCCAGCTTGAGCAGGCTTTCAAGCAGCGCGGGATTGAGGTGCTGTATAGTGAGACAACCGAACAACTGAAGGCCAATGACCGCGAGGTGATCAATGTGATGATTGTGAGCCTGCTGGCCATGGCGGTGCTGGTTGCGGCAGTTGGTGGGCTAGGGCTGGCGGGCACGCTGAGCCTGAATGTGATTGAGCGGGTGCGTGAGATTGGCGTGATGCGGGCGGTGGGCGCAGATGATTTGATGATCCTCCGCATCATCTTACTCGAAGGGATGCTGATCGGCGGATTGGCGTGGCTGTTGGCGGCAGCCCTTGCGCTGCCCGTGAGTGCGTGGATGAGCCACAGCATGGGGATGATGCTGTTTGCGATGCCGTTGGATTTCGATTTCGCGGCGGTGAGCGTGCTGGTGTGGCTCGGCTTCTCACTCGCCATCGCCGCCATTGCTAGCTACCTGCCCGCCCGCAATGCCTCGCGCATCGCGGTGCGTGAGGTGCTCGCGCATGAGTAGAGCTAGCTCGTTGAACCTTGCATGGGAAAGGGGCCCTACAGATGTTACCGACCCAACTCGCGCCTTACTCGCGCAATCACAGTGAACCGGAACTGCCGAGCGAACGCCTGACGACCCGCGAGCAGGAGCCTGCACTTGCTGGAGCGGGGCGGGGGAGCCAGCGTTGGGTGGTGTGGATGGCTTGTATGACGCTGCCGCACCTTGCTATAGCGTGCCCCGCTCCGTAAACTCAAGATTGGGGTTCTCGCGGATGCAGTATTCCCGATCCCATTCGGACGGGAACAGAACAACCATGGCCCCGTGCCGATCACGGGCGGCTACAACCCGGCTAGGCAAGTACATGCGCGCTAGTGCAGCCGGGGTCCCGTTCACCCACCGCGCACACACAAACGCCAGCCGTTCGAGCGTGGTCTCGGTGCCATATTCGCTATGCATGCGGGCTTGCACGACATCGAATTGGAGATCGCCAACAGCCGCGAGGATTGGCTCCTGTCGCAGGCTCGTCGCCTCGTAGAGGATCTGGATCACGCCTTCTGCTTCGAGTTGCTCTAGCCCTTTGGTAAATTGCTTGTAGCGGGCAATGTTGTTGTTGCGTAAGACCGCAAAGCTCTCTGGGGGGAAGCGCGGAATGGCATCATAGCGCAATGGCTGCCCACTGCACAAGGTATCCCCAATCATAAACAAGCCCGGATTAGTTACGCCGATCACATCGCCCGGCACGGCTTCCTGCACGGTTTCGCGTTCACGGGCAAAGACGCGGTGCGGGCGAGTCATCCTGATGGTGCGCTCAAGGCGCGGGTGATACACCTGCATATCTTTGATGAACCGCCCAGAGCAAACCCGAATGAACGCCATGCAGTCGCGGTGCAGGGGGTCCATATTTGCTTGGATTTTGAACACGAAGCCCGAAAATGGTTCCTCAATCGGGTCAATCAAGCCGCGATCACTGAGGCGTGCGTTGGGGGGTGGGGCAAGATATTGCAGCGCGTGCAGAAACGGCTCAACGCCGAAGTTGTTCAGCGCACTGCCAAAAAGACTGGTGTCATTGCGCCTGCGAGGAACGCATCAAGATCGAAGGTGCTGCCTGCCCCTGCGAGCAGGTCAATCTCATCGCGCAGACGTTGTGCTGCCGCTTCGCCGATCAGGGTACTCAGGGCCGGGTCCGTAATATCGGTGACTTGTACTGGGGCACGGTGTTGCCCGTGCGTGGTACGGGTGAAGCGGAGCACTTCGTGGCGGGTGACATCGTACACGCCCTGAAAGTCGCTCCCGTTGCCGATGGGCCAGTTAAGCGGAACGGCACTGATCTGCAACGTGCGCTCAATCTCATCCAGTAGCTCAAGCGGATCAATGCCGGTGTGGTCGAGCTTGTTGATAAAAGTGAGGATCGGAATCTGGCGTAACCGACATACCTCAAATAGCTTGCGGGTCTGGGCTTCGATGCCTTTAGCGACATCCAGCACCATCACTGCGCTATCTACAGCCATGAGTGTGCGATAGGTATCCTCGCTGAAGTCTTGGTGTCCGGGCGTATCGAGCAAGTTGAAATGATGCTCTTGAAAGCTGAATTGCAGCACGGTTGAGGTGATCGAGATACCCCGTTCACGCTCCATTGCCATCCAGTCTGAGGTGGCGTGGCGTTGGTGTTTGCGGGTACGCACCGCGCCGGCCAGATCAATGGCATCGGCATAGAGCAGGAGCTTCTCGGTGAGCGTCGTTTTACCTGCATCGGGGTGCGAGATGATCGCAAAGGTCCGCCGTTGGGCAACGGCGTGGGCGAGTGTAGCGTCAGTCATAGGTTCAGTCATGCGAGCGCATTCTTCCCGTTGTTGTGTGGATTACTCATGGTTTATGATAACGCGCACCTCATCCGCAAGCTCACGCTACCGTCCCTTACCGGATCCTAATGCACCATATCCTCATTATCGAGGCGTAGGCGGTGGTGTTCTTGGTGGAACTTCTGCACGCGATCCAGCTGGGTGTAGAAGGTCTCTCGATCCACTGGCTCTCCGCGCCGGGCCCGCCGTGCAACCCCCTGAATGATTGCCCGCACCTCATCGCCGCTGAAGCCTTCGGTACGCTCTGCAAGCATATCCAGCAACTCCTCGTTGGGCAGCTCCACCTGAAATGTGCCCAGATGGATAGCGGCGATCTGGCGGCGGGCGGTTTTGTCTGGTAGCCCGATGGCAATCGGTTGGAGCCGTGAGGGGCGCAGCAGGGCTTTGTCAATCATATCGAGGCGGTTGGTTGTGCCGATGACAAGAATCTCTTGATCCTCTTGAAAGCCATCGAGTTCGGTCAGGAGTTGCGATACAACGGCATTCATCTCGCGGCTGCCACTATCGTTGAAGCCGCTCCGTTTGCCGGCAATGCTATCAAACTCATCGAACAGGATCACGGCGGGCGCGTTGCGGCGGGCGGTGGCGAAGATCTGGCGCAAGTTGCCCTCGCTCTCGCCAATCCACTTGGACATAATCTCAGGCCCACTGATGAGTTGGAAGGTTGCCTGCATCACATTGGCAATGGCTTTGGCAAACAGCGTCTTGCCGGTGCCGGGGGGGCCATAGAAGATCAGCCCACGCGGAGCCAGCTTGCGGCGCAGTTCGCGCTCATCGGGTGTTTCCGGCAGGATTTCGGCGAGGAGTTGCTGGGCCTGCGCCGAGAGTGGTGTGCCATCAGGGGCGTAGGGTACAGGTCGCCCAGTGATCAACTCAATCGCCTCGAACACCTGCTGCTTGACATTGTTATAGCCCCCAATCGCATCAAAGGTGACATCGGGGATTTCGATCTGGGTGCGTGTGTCGCGGCGGAAGGGCTGCAACTGTTGCAACAGGCGGTAGCTTGGCTCAACGCCGATGCTGCTCTGGGCGAGGAAGCGCATGGCGGTGCGAAACTGAATCACATTCATCTCGGCAACGTGTTTGAACAGTGCGCCCTCGCTGAAGCGATCAAAGCGATCCCGTTCTCGGGACGTGACCAGCTGCGTGATCGTTTCGCGGTGAATGCCACCTAGTTCGAGTTGCACGTTGAAACGTTCGCGCAAGATACGCGGGATATTCAGCGATGGATCGGCAAATGCCAGCAGGGTTGGGGGGTTGCGCTGCTTGCGGTAGAACAGGGCTACTAAGGAGCGCGCGGTGTTAATCAGGGGCCAGTCAGGGCGGTTATCCACGACGAGATCGAGGTGGTGCAGCACGAGAGCCTGTGAGGGCTTCATCTTGCTAATCAGATCGGCAAGGGCTTCGCGGTTGCTGGTATCGTCCTCATCGAGCGATACGGGATCATCGGCAAAGACGGCTGTCTTGGCGGAGTGTTCGATGATGTGGTAGGCAAGCCGCTCGACCAGAGCTTTATCGCAGGTAATCAGCACCGATAAGTTGTGATCGAGGTAGTGCGCGGCTTGGGCAATCTCTTGGCGATACCCAATCAGCACCGCATCGCTATCGCTCAGGTCACGCGGGAAAGGGGAAGCCATATAGCCTTTGCCAATCGGGGTGATGATGGGGGCAGACGACGACTGCTGCTCGATGTACGGATCGGCGAATAGCTCAAACGGGGTTGTGTCAAACTCTTCAAACGGTGCAAAGAGGGTGCGGGCGGCGGTAATAACGTGCCCATAGCCCGCGTCAAGGTGTAGCTCGGCAGCGGCAAGTGGGCGTGCAAAATGATAGCCCTGCCCATACTCGCAGCCGAGCAGCATCAGCCATTCGAGTTGGCTGGATTGCTCGATGCCGGTGATGATTGGCGGGATGCCTTGATTGTGGGCGAAGCTGATCAGGGTCTGAATCACGGCTGCCGCATTCAGGTCGTTGTGCAGATTGCTGACACAGGTGCGGTCAAGCAGCAGGGCATCCAGCGGGAGGCGGCGCAGGATGGCAAGCGGGGTTGAGCCATTCACCTGATCGAGGGCAACCCCACAGAGGAGTTGCTGAATGCCTGCCATCACAGCTGCAATCGTTTCCAGTGTGTTGGGATCGGTGGGCAGCAATGGGGCCGAGACTTCGATCAGGAATTGCGAGCCGGATATACCGTGCGTAGCAAAAAGCAGGTCGAGTTCGCGGATGATGTTATCGTCGTGCAGCGTCTCCGGCGCGAGGTGAAAGCTGATCAGGGGGGTGCCACCGTGCAGCTGCCACGCTGCGGCTTGCTGCACCACCTGCTGCATCACCCAATGATCAACGTGGCGCGACATCCCGTACATTCGTGCCAGTGTTAGCACCACCTCAGGCATAAGGATGCCCCACTTCGGGTGCTCCCAGCGCAGGAAGGTCGTAAAAGCAAATGGTTGCCCACTGTGGATCTGCACCACGGGCTGGTAGATCAGCCGAAACGCATCGTGCTCGATAGCTTGGCGCAGCTCGTGGGCAAGATTGGCGGGGGGCAGGTCGAGCGCACGCGGGTATGGCTCAAACATAGGCGAGGCTCCTAAATAAGCAGCAGAGGCTGCCACACTGTCCGATACAGTTGGGTTAGGCAGACGCAGGCGGGGGGCTTCGAGCGCGGTGAGCTGCACCGCACCGACACACCACGCATGGGTTGAGGGGCGTTCGTGCCCGCGTTGGTCGGTAGACATTGCCCACGTTTGGGGTGGGATCACATTGATTACAGGACTAGTCGGCTTGGGCGCAAGCGTCGGCGTTGGGCCACCGTTATCACGCAGGCTGCCAAGCTGGGGGTCGCCGCTTAGGTTGGTGTCAAGCTCACCCTTGAGGGTATAGCCTTGCGGGTCAGCCGCCTCGAGCAGATTGTAGCCGCGTGAAGTCAGGATGCCGCTCGCATTCTGGCTGTGGGCGGCGTGGTTATCAGTAAGGATCGTACCGAATAGGTGGAGCTGCCCGCGTGCGCCATTGACGATGCCGCCCCCGTTTTGGTGGGCATGGTTCTGGACAAGGGTGCTGGTGATAATCTCGGTGCTGCCGTAGTTGCACAGGACCCCGCCGCTGCGTCCGGCAGAGTTTGCGCTGAAGGTGCTGTTGCAGATCAGCAGGCTACTGGAGTGGTGGAAATCGCGGGTGTGGATTGCCCCACTGTTGCGCTCGGCGTGGTTGCCCGCAAAGGTACAGCCGAGCACCTCTACACTGCCGCCATTGTTCCAGATCGCGCCGCCGTTGGGGTGGTTCCACGTACTGGCGGGCAACCGCTCGGCGTAGTTCTGCTCAAACAGGCTCTCGTTGAGGCTTGCGGTGCAGCTTGGTTGCAGCCAGAGCGCACCGCCGGCACTGGCGTGATTGGCGTGCAAGGCGCAGCGTTCGAGGTGCAGGATGCCTTGCTGCTGGCGGATCGCGCCGCCGCTATGGTGGGCCTGATTGGTGCTGAAGGTGGTGCTGCTGATTTGGAGCGTGGCATTGCTGAGGATGGCCCCACCATAGCCCGCACTGAAATTGGCTGAGAAGTGGCTCTGGCTGATCGTGGTGCTACTCTCTGGCATCGCTACCATCGCCCCGCCCCCGCGTGTGTTCCTCGCCGCGTGATTGTGGTGCAGGTGGCACTGCTGCATCTGGAGGGTGCCGAAATTGGCGATTGCGCCGCCCTCGTCGGCGACGTTGTGATGCAGGACACAATCGCTGAGGTGGAGCGTACCCCGATTGAGGATTGCCCCGCCCTGCTCCGCATAGCCATCGCACAATGTCAGGCTGTGCAGCGATACCGTAGCGTGGGCTGCAATCTCGAAGATGCGCACCTGTGTTGCGCCACTGATTGTCAGGCTCTCGTGCGACATCCCCTGTAGGGTAATGCTGTGCTGACAGATGAGCGGTGTATCGAGCGTAATCGTCCCACTGACGGTAATCAGGATAGTGGCATTATCGGGGGCAGTTGCGAGTGCCTCGCGCAATGAGCCAGCACCAGCCGCAGCAGTAGACGAAACGATGAACATACCTCTCCCTTGCGAATTGTATCAGTGTGTCGTTGGCTGGGTCTCGGGCTACATGGCCAACTGCATGGGTTGCCCTCCAGCATCCACAACCCATGCAGCTCCGTCAGTCCCCCGTCGCATGGGGGCGATGTACGGCGGATCTTATGCGGCTACTTCGGTGGCAAGGGCCCGCAGCATCCACGCGGTCTTCTCGTTTTGTTCCATCAAGCCAGTGAGGAAATCGGCGGTGCCTTGATCGTGGTACTGCTCAGCACAGGCATCTACATCGTCGCGCAGCTGGCGGATGATCTGCTCATAGTCGGTGACGAGATTCTGCACCATCGTGGTAGCACTCGGATAGCTGCCGGGATGCTCGCTGAGGGTGGTGAATTCGCTGAACTCTTCGAGCGTGCCAATGGCATAGGGGCCAATGGCGCGAATGCGTTCGGCGGTATCGTCAATCACTGTTTCGAGGGCGGTGTACTGCTCCTCAAACATATCGTGCAAGGTTTGGAAATGCATACCGGTGACGTTCCAGTGGTAGTTGCGGGTTTTGGTATACAGGACATAGGTATCGGCGAGTACACGGCGCAGGATCGTGTGGACACCATCACTCTGTTCTTGCGTCAATCCAATGTTTGTATGCATAGATTTCTTGTTCCTTTCGGGGATGATTGCTCTGGCTTCAATGCCAATAGCCAATAGGATGCCAGCGTGGACGTGACCTCCAATAGTTTGCACTTCACCTATTATAACAAACTCTGACGCAGAACGTTGGGGAGATTTGGAGAAATACGGTGCGGTGTTGGCACTCTACGGGGAGCCGGGCTTTTAGCCCCCGCTCCCCGCGTGCATAGCAATTGTGCCGTATTCCCTAGCGGGTGAAGGGCTGTGGCTCAGGGATGGTCGCCTCATCCAGATCGCCGCTTGCCGGATCAACACCCGTTGTCACGGATCCGTCGGCAAGGGTGGCTTTGACCTCCTCCAACCGGGTCACTACTTCCGCCGGAATGTCATCCTCAGTATCGTGGAACGGCGCGTAGCTGATCCCACCATTCTCAACCGTCAGGATGTAGTTGCCATTGCCCGTGAAGCTCCCGTCGGCGATGGCGATGATCTGATTGTACACGCCTACGTCAACGCTCTTGAGGGCACTGCTGATGAGCCGATTTGCGCCGGGCGAGGTGCCTCCCCCAAAGGTGGTGAAGTATTCATCCTGATCCACGCCAATCACGAATGTGCCCTGCTCTGCGGCGGCTTTGATTGCGCCACTGCCGGTAGGCCCACCGGCTCCGAAGATGATGTCCGCGCCTTCGCCGATGAACTGATTGGCGACACTTGCGCCTGCTGCCGGATCGGTGAAGGAGGGGATGTATGTGCCCAGCACTTGGGCATCTGGATTGATGAATGCCACGCCGTTTTCGTAGCCGACGCGGAAGCGTTTCACGGGCGGAATGTCAATCCCGCCGATGAAGCCGACGATGCCCGTTTCGGTCATCATGCCAGCCAGCGTGCCAACGAGGAAGCCTGCTTGATCTTCGCGGAACTGTACGCCGATCAGATTAGGCAGTTCCCGATCTCCTGAGAAATCCTGATCTACGCCGATGAAGAAGACCTCTGGGTTGGCTTCGGCAGCGGCATAGGTGGCATCCGCAATCAAGAAGCCAACGGTGACGATCACGTTGAAGTCTTCTTCGAGCAAGGTTTCCAGATTGGCGGCATAGTCGGCTTGGTTCTGGGTTTCGATGAAGCGATACTCCACGCCCAGTTCGTCGGCTGCTTTGACTGCGCCCGCGTGCGCGAATTGGTTGAACGTGCCATCATTGACGCGCCCGATGTCGGTGACAAGCCCGATGCGGAGGTCATCGGCGGTAGGTCCGGTGCTGCCTGTGCTGGCGGCAGGCTCTTCATCAGGATCGAACGGATTGGGGGCGGGGATCGTTGCCGGATCAAGATCGCCAGTTGCCGGATCAACGCCCGTTGTCAGGCTGCCATCGGCGAGCATCTGGCGGATGCTTTCGAGGCGGGCTTTGGCGGCGGCAGGGATTTCATCCTCTGTGCCGTGGAAGGGCGCATAGCCAATGCCATCGTTGGCCACATTGAGGATGAAGTCGCGGTTGCCCTGAAAATCGCCGTCCACGACATCTTTAACCATTTCGTACACGCCGACATCTACGCGCTTGGTGGCACTGGTCAGCAGGCGATCTGCACCGGGCGTGGTGCCGCCGCCAAAGGTGGTGAAGAACTCGTCCTGATCCACGCCAATCACATACACGCCCTGTTCGGCAGCGGCGCGAATTGCCCCACTCCCGGTAGGCCCACCTGCACCCATGATGACATCGGCCCCTTCGCCGATGAACTGATTGGCGGTGCTTGCGCCAGTCGCCGGATCGGTGAAGGATGGGATGTACGTGCCGAGCGAGGTGGCATCCGGGTTGATGTAGGCTATGGCGTTGTCGAAGGCGTTGCGGAAGCGTTTCACGGGCGGAATGTCAATCCCCCCGACAACCCCGACGATGCCTGTTTCGGTCATCATCCCGGCCAGCGCACCCGCCAAGAAGCCGCCTTCGTCCTCGCGGAACTGCACGCCGACAAGGTTGGGCAGGGCCCGATCACCTGTGAACGATTGGTCAATCCCGATGAAGACGACATCTGGGTTTTCTTGGGCATACTCATAGGTTGCATCGGCGATTAGGAAGCCCACCGTGACAATCACGTTGAAGCCTTCATCTACGAGTGTGCTAAGGTTATTGGGGTAATCGGCTTGGTTTTGGGTTTCGATAAAGCGATACTCTAGCCCGAATTCTTCGGACACTTTGACTGCCCCTTCGTGCGCGAATTGATTGAATGTGCCATCATTGACGCGCCCGATGTCGGTCACGAGACCGAGCCGGATCTCGCCATCAATGGTGGCGGTGGCATCGCCCGTGCCGCTAGCGGGCGGGGCGGGGGCGGCTGGGGCTTCGGTGGCGGCGGGTGCGGCTGGGGCTTCGGTGGTAGGTGTGGGCGCAGGGGCTGCACCACCGCCACACGCTGCTACCAGCGGCAGCAGAAGCACAACGAGCAATACAAATGAGCGTATTTTCATACTTCCTCCTTACAGGTAGCGAATAACAAACCATCTCTCCACAGGAACGTCGGTTTAGCTCTATTGTAAATGGAGTCTTGCCGAGTACCAACTCATAGTATACTAACACTGCACGTTCGGCAAGCAGCAGAGCGTACAGGGTTTGATTTCGTTTCATCAGATAGAAAATACGATCCTATGCCAGACCTTTTCCAGATTGTCGCCTGCGACCCGGCGAGCCGAGCCCGGGCAGGGGTGGTGCGTACCGCGCACGGCAGCGTTGAAACGCCGATCTTTATGCCCGTCGGCACGCGCGGCACAGTCAAAGCCCTCAGCCCCGAAGAGGTGCGGGCGCATCGGGGGCAGATCATTCTGGGCAACACCTACCATCTTTACCTGTTGCCGGGCCATGAGTTGATTGCGCGGCGTGGGGGCTTGCACCGCTTTATGCACTGGGATGGGCCAATCTTGACGGATAGTGGCGGCTTTCAAGTGTTCTCGCTCGTCTATGGGGCGATTGCCGATGAGATCAAAGGCCGCCGCCCGCAGCACGGCGATTTGAAGCCGAATATGGTCAAGGTGACAGATGATGGGGTACTCTTTCGTTCGTATATAGATGGCTCTGAGCATCTGTTTACACCGGAGCGCAGCATCGCGATCCAGCACCAGCTCGGTGCAGATATTATCCTGTGCTTCGACGAACTGCCCCCCTTTCGGGCGGGCTATGAGTATACCGCCCGCAGCATGCACGAGCGCACGCATCTGTGGGAGCAACGCTGCCTGACCTACCACCAGCAGCGTTACTCGCCCCACACGGGCCCGCAGCCGCCGCGTCAGGCGCTCTTCGGGATTGTGCATGGGGGGGTGTTCCCCGATCTGCGCCGCGAGAGTGCCGAGCTACTCGGCAGTATGCCTTTCGATGGGCTATGTATCGGTGGTTCGCTGGGGGCAACGAAAGCGCAGATGTACGAAGTGGTGGATATGACTGTGCCCTATATGCCCGATAACCGCGCCCGCCACCTGCTGGGTGTAGGCGACGTGGATGATCTGATCGAGGGTACAGCACGCGGCATAGACATGTTTGATTGTGTCAGTCCGACGCGGCTGGGGCGGCACGGCACGGCATTGGTGCGTGACCGCGAGCGCAACTGGAAGCTGAATGTAACCAACGCCGCGCTGCGCGAGGATGATGCACCACTGGATGCGTGGTGCGATTGCTACACCTGCCAGCACTACTCACGGGCCTATATCCACTACCTGTTCCGCGCTAAGGAGCTATTCGGGATTCGCCTTGTCAGCCTGCACAATGTTGCGTTCCTGCTCAAGCTGACGAGCGAGATGCGAGCCAGTATCATTGCGGGCAGCTTCACCGATTTCTACGCAGCGTGGCTGGGGCGGGCGTGGGGCTGAGCAGGGGGCTGCGGAAAGCACTGCGGCCCTACCGCCGCCGCACATACTCTGGGATGAGATGCGCGGGCAGGTGCGGGATGGCTCCGTGCTGCACCAACATAAACTCGGTATGGATGGCTAGCTCGGTCATACTCGTATTCGGGATGCGCCCGTATTTGCTCCACGCCACATCAACATCCTGATCGAGCCAGTGGGCCAATGCCGTTGAGATGACTCCAAGATGCGCCGTCACGAGGATCGTTTTGCCTGTGTGCGTATCAAGAATATCGTGCAGAGCCGTCACGATCCGATCCGCAAAGACGGGCATCGCTTCGGCTCCGTGCGTCTCGACAATATCGCCCGCTTGCAGCGCGGCTTGCAGCACCGCTTCGGGCTGATCCTCTAGCAAGCCCAAGCCAAACTCGCGTAGCCCGCTATGGCGTTCCACCGCTAGCCCCAGTGCATCGCCCAGCATAATGGCGGTTTGGTGGGCCCGTTGCAGGGGGCTACTCACGAGCTGATCTATCGCGGCATCGTGCTGGCGGAGCCACGCCGCCAAGTGGGTGGCTTGCTGCATGCCAAGCGGCGAGAGCGGATCATCGGCCCACCCCTGCACGCGCTGTTCGGCGTTTGCCATAGATTGCCCGTGCCGCACAAGGATCAGGCGCGTCGGCTGTTTCACAATCATTCTTGTGTTGGCTCGCTAGCTCTTGGTACGCGGCGGCATGCCTACTGGCGGATTGCATCGGAGGGACTGACCCCGATGATGTGTGCGCCGGAGTCAACATAGATCACATCCCCCGTCACAGCTGATGACAGGTCGCTGCACAGCCAGAGCGCCGTTTTGCCCACATCCTCAATCGTGACGTTGCGGCGCAGTGGGGCCCGCTCGGCGAATTGGCGGTGCAAGTCGCGGAAGCCAGCAATGCCACTCGCGGCAAGGGTTCGCACTGGGCCCGCACTGATCGCATTGACCCGCACGCCGCGTGGGCCTAAGTCGGCGGCGAGGTAACGCACGCTCGCTTCGAGGGCAGCTTTGGCCACACCCATCACATTGTAGTTGGGCACTACTTGGCGCGAGGCGTGGTAGGTCAGGGTAACTACGGATGCGCCGGGCGTGAGCAGATCATCAGCAGCTTTGACGACGGCCGTGAGTGAGTAGACGCTGATCTCCATCGCCGTGAGGAAGCCCTCGCGAGTCGTCCGCAGATAGGAGCCATTCAGTTCATCGCGGTTGGCAAAGGCGATGGAGTGAACCAGAATGTCAATCTGCCCAAACACATCGCGCACGCGCCCCATGAGGGCTTCGATCTGTTCATCACTGCCGACATCGCACTGCTCGATCAGGGGTGAGCTAACACTCTCTGCGAGTGGGCGCACGCGCCGTTCAAGAGCCTCGCCCACGTAGGTAAAGCCAAGCTGTGCGCCTTCATTGTACAGAGCGCGGGCAATCCCCCACGCCATCGAGTTTTCATTGGCGACACCCATAATCAGAGCTTTTTTGCCATTAAGTAGACCCATTGCCGTTCTCCTTCACCATACTGCCCGAAAATCTCAAAAACCATTGCTTGCGCGTGTAGTGTACCACAGGTGCAAGGTGCGAGCTATCAGGCGGCGGGGGTGGGGATGCGCTCCCGGCTTGCCGCTCCCTGACACCGCACACCTTGCACCGCTACCCTAGCGAATGTTCAGGTTGAAGTCTACATGCTCCCACGTTGGGCTAGGAATGACCTCTGCCTGAATCTGACCTTCCTCTGCCGCTTGGATCACCGTCTCGATCTCTGGCCCACTCAGATCTTGATTGGGAATGACATCAATTGCGCCAGTGAGGAGCTGTGCGACGGCTTGGGTGGCATTCGGAATGAACTCGATGATCAAGTTCTTGATCGGCACCTCGCCCAGATAGAAGTTGGGGTTGGCTTCGAGGATCATGCGCTGGCCCTTCTCCCAACTCACGACGCGGTAGGGCCCATCGCTGAGTGGGCGTTCGGCCACTTCCTCAAGCGTGGCCCATTCGCTGGCCGGCACATCGGCGAGGTTGCGCCCATCTGCGAGTACCTGATGGGCAGGATACACGCCGATACTGAAGACCGAGTACAGCGACCAGAGTGCGCCGGGCAGGTAGGTGATGCGGTAGCTCGTGTCGCTTAGGAACTCAACGTCTTCCTGCGATTGGCACACCGTATATGTGACTGCGCCGGAAGTCTCATCGCAACTGATCCGATTCCCAAGCTCATAGTCGGCTTGCTTGCGTGGTTCGCCATCTTCCCATGTGATCCCTTCAACATGCTCAAACGTCACAATCAGCTGGTTCATTGGGACAGGGCCAGATTCATACGTGATCGTTTCACCAGCGGCGGTTTGGATCTCGACCCCCGGCGCAAGCTCAACCGCCGCGCCCGATGTATCCCACACGATGTCGCCTGCGCTGACTTCAATTTCGTTCAGGACTGCGCCGCCATTGTCGAGGGTGGGTAGCTGGGTCAAGCCGAGCGGTTGGTAATCGTAGCTGTAGCTGGTAGCTGCTGCTGCACCAAGTAGGTAGGTGATATTAACCGCCGTTGCCTGCGGGTTGACGAGGGTGAAGAGGGTTTCCGGCTCTTGAGTCATCGCCACCACCACCGTATCGCCGTCATCGGTCAGCTGCCACTCGTAGGCATTGGCAAAGACATATTCGGTGGGATCGGGGCGGAAGTTCTCAATGCGCGTGCTAGCCGCAGCCACACCCAGCCGATTGAACAGCGGCAGGCTGACCATATCGCGGGTGAACTCCTCCTGCACGATGATGTATTGCTCCGCCCGCACGTCGCGGTCAATCGCATTGTTGGCGGCAATAATCGCTTGGCTCGCACGCTCGTTGCACCAGCCCATGTAGTTCTGCCCTTCCCAATTGTTGGTGGGTAAGGGGATCTGATCGCAGGCATACAGCGTGCGCCCTTTCGGATCAGCATCACCGACCCACGCAAACGCGCCCAATTCAAAATCGCGCCGCGACAGCCCGCTATTCTGCCCGAAGACGAATGAGCCGGGCGCGTGGGTGCGGATGATCTGAATGCCGCAGTTCTCCAGCAGTTGCTGTTCCATCACGGCGGCCCACGTCTGGCGGAATTGGGCATCGGTGCTGAGGAACTTGAGCGAGAGGCTTTCGCCATCCCCGTTGGTGCGTGGCTCACCTGCGCCGTTGCTCGCCCAGCCTGCGTCGGTCAATAGCTCATCGCCGCGCTCAGGATCGAAAGGATAGAGCGTCAAGCCCGCCCCATCGGTTGGAAAGGCCCAGTGGTCGTTGGTCAGGAAGGTATCCATCAGCAAGCCTTCCTGTTGCTCCGGCGAGAGATAGGGATAGACCGACTCAATCAGTTCGAGGCGATTGGTGCAGTGGGCAATCGCTTGGCGCACGCGCACATCACTGAGGATCGGGTGCGGCGTAGTGTAGGGCAGCGTGCCTTCGGCGGCGGGTTGCTCCGTGTCCGCTTCGGCCTCAGCGACGGCATCGGCGGTAGACGTTTCGCCCGGCTCTGGTGTGGCCACCACGATCTGCGGTTCGGCCGTGACCACGACTGTCTCTTGGATGACTTCGGGGGCAGCCGGAGCCGCGCCGCACGCCGCAATGATTGGCAGCACAAGGGCGACGATCAGCAGGCGGGCCATCAGGGAGAATTTGGGTTGCATAAGCTCTTCCTTGTTCTTGATTAGATGTTACGTAGCTGTAACAGGTGTGATTAGGTATAAAGAATATGGTACCATGAAATTTCTCGCTTGCACCTTCCGCTATAATGGAGATGGTATTTTGAATCCAAGTTGAATAGGCAGGGGCGAACATGCAGCACAGACTCCGATGGTGTGGCTGGTGGGGTGGGGTGGTAGTTCTTTTCGTAGGGTTGGGCGTGGTTGGGCTATCGCCCGCGGTGGCCCAAGATATGGCAAGTGTCAACCCGGCGCAGATCACGATCAATGCCTACAACAATGAGGTGATTATCCGCAATCTCCGCATCCAGTTGCCCGGCTCTGCGGATGGGCTAGAGCTAGTACCATCCGATCTGGTGCGGGCTAGCGATGGGCGGGCGATCCCCGCGCAGCAGATCAGCGTCACGCTCGACAACAGTGCGGCAGTCCCGCGCACATCCGGGGGGGGCGGCACGTTGGTTTCCAGCGTGGTCCAGATTGATCTGCGCGGGGCAGCAGGCGGCGAATTTGCGGGCGAGTTGCTGGTGCGCCACGCGCAGGGCACGCTGCTGATCCCGCTCACGGTGCGCGTCAAGCATACGTGGGGGCTGCCCCTGCTGGCTCTGCTAGGCGGCTTGGTGGCGGGCATCGGGCTGACGACCTACCGGGCCCAAGTGCAGCCGCTCGATGAACTCACCGCCCGCCTCAAGCCGCTGGTGGCTGCAACCGATCCGACAACCCAGCCGCCCATGCCGGAGCCGTTCCGCGCCGCGTTGAATGAACACATCTTCGATGTGACCGCGGCCTTGAATGGGCGCGATCTCGGCACGGCCCGCACCGCACTTGCCACCGCTGAGGGGATGTATGCCCAGTGGCGCAAGCAGCGCGAGGCGTGGCAGCAGCAGTTCGATCATCTGGATGCGCTACGGGAGACACTTGCGGCAAGCCCATTCACCAAGCAGGAGCAATTCACGCACCAGATTGCCGAACTGGAACGCACCGCACCGCAGGCATCCAGCGTGGCTGATTTTGCCAAGCAGGTGGCGCAAACGCAACAGCTTGCCCAGAGCTACCTCGATCAGCGCACCGCCCTGCAACAGCTTGCGGCGCAGGTGGGCACATTGACCGATCCGGCGACGCAGGAGCAGTGGATGGCGGCGGTGCGTGCGCTGCAAGCCGAATATGACAAGCTGCCGCTCGATGCAAAAGCGATAGACCAGCATACCGCCTTTGCCACCAAAGTGGTTGCCCAACGCGATCAGCTGGAGCAGGTGCTGCTTGCTGAGCAGGAAGAGCGGCGCACCCGCTCACTGGATGCTGAGTCGTTTGAGGTGGGCGGGGCAGCAATGGCAACACCCAAAGCACCCGCGATGACGCTACAGGGCATCGAGCTACCGCCGTTGCCGTTGCTGGGAGCCGTGGGCAGCAATCCGTCGCGCAGTGCCAGCCAAGCAACATGGCGGCTGTGGCTGGCCTTTTTGCTGGGCTATGGCGTGGTGCTGGTGCTGCTGGCGGCGGGTGGCTTTGCTGAACTGTATGCCAAGAATGCCGTCTTTGGCGCAAACGGCTGGGCCGATTACCTCGCCCTGATGGCGTGGGGCTTCGGCGCAGAAACAAGCCGTGTGGCGATTACGGGCATGGCGGGAGGGGTGCCCGGCTCCAACCGCAGCAGTGATCCGCCTGCCGCCTGATCCGCCTACCCTAATCCGATTACCGCCCGCCACTGTTGGCGGGCCGGGGTTCATCCAAGAATAATCAATGCTGATGAGAGGACAACCATGATGTATCAGTTTCCAGAGGGCTTTGTATGGGGTGCAGCGACTTCGGCCTACCAGATTGAAGGCGCGTGGCAAGCCGATGGCAAGGGCGTTTCGATTTGGGATGAATTTAGCCACACGCCCGGGCGCATTGCCGATGGTAGTACCGGCGACGTAGCCTGCGATCACTACCACCGTTGGCGCGAGGACATCGCCCTGATGCAGCAGCTCGGCTTGCGTGCCTACCGCTTCTCGATCAACTGGACGCGCATCTTCCCACAGGGCACGGGCAGTGTCAACCAAGCCGGGCTAGATTTCTACAGCCGCCTTGTGGATGGGCTACTGGCAGCGGGGATCACACCCTTCGTATCGCTGTATCACTGGGATTTGCCGCAGGCCTTGCAAGCCTCCGGGGGCTGGGCTAGCCGGGCTACGGTTGCTGCCTTTGCCAACTTCGCCGATACGATGGTGCGCCATTTGGGGGATCGGGTGCAGCATTGGATCACGATCAATGAGCCGTGGGTGATTAGCGTGTTGGGCAATGAGTGGGGCATTCACGCGCCCGGCAAGCAGGATCGGCGCACCGCCCTGACTGTCGCGCACCACCTGCTGCTGGCCCACGGGCAAGCGGTGCCCGCGCTCCGCGCCACGCGCAGCGATGCACAGGTGGGCATTGTGCTGAACCTTAGCCCGTGCACGCCGGCTTCGCCGAGTGCCGCCGACTACACCACCTATCGCCAATCCGATGGCGGCCTGAATCGCTGGTTTCTGGATGCGCTGTATCGCCAGAGCTACCCCACCGATCTGCTGCACGATGCGATACAAGCGGGCTATATCACTAGCCCCGATTTGCCCTTTGCCTTTCCGGGTGATCTGCAACAGATCAGTGTGCCCACCGATTTCTTGGGGATCAACTACTACACCCGCCACATTGCCCGCAGTACCGCCATTCCTGAAACGGATAACCTGCCCGCCACCGTGATCCCGGCTCCGCCGAGCGAACATACCGATATGGGCTGGGAGGTGTACCCGCAGGGCCTCGCCGAAACGCTGTTGCAGGTGCATCTCGGCTACCGCCCGCCGCGCATCTACATCACCGAGAACGGAGCCAGCTATGGCGATGGGCCGGATGCGGCAGGCGTAGTCAACGATACGCGCCGGATCGCGTATCTGCATCAGCACCTCCAAGCTGCACATCACGCGCTCAGCTTGGGTGTGCCGCTCGCGGGCTACTTCGCGTGGTCGCTCATGGATAACTTCGAGTGGGATCGCGGCTACGCGCAACGCTTCGGCTTGGTCTATGTAGATTACGCTTCGCAGCAGCGCATCCCCAAAGCGAGCGCGGCGTGGTATCGGCAGGTGATTGCCGCAAACGCTCTGCCAGAGGTATAACGGGGAGGTAGGGGTGGCAGGCGCACTGCAACAGCTCACGGATAATTTATTGGGCTTGTTGTTCCCAGATCGCTGCATTGGCTGTCGGCGCGTGGGAGCCTTGCTGTGCAGGGCGTGTGCTGCACAGTTGCCGCGCTATCCGGCGCAGGTGTTGCTCTCGCTGCCCGTGCCCGTGCCGCCCTACCTGCGCGAGGTGCGCGTCGTCTACACCTATCAGGGCGCGCTACGGCAAGCGGTGCATGCGCTGAAATACGAAGGGCAACGACGGATGGCGCTTCCGCTTGGGGCCCTGCTCACGGCGTATCTGCATGAACAGCCCATGCCTGCGGATGCGATTATTCCCGTGCCACTGCACACGCACCGCCTACGGCAGCGCGGTTTCAATCAAAGCGCACTGCTTGGGCGCGTGCTAGCAGATCGTACCAATATTCCCCTATTAACCGGACAGTTGGCACGTCTGCGCGATACACCCTCGCAGGTGGGGCTGAACATGTGGCAACGCCAAACGAATATGCACGCGGCCTTTGTGTGGCGCGGCGTAGCGGCGGCCCCAGCGCGGGTGGTGCTGCTGGATGATGTGCTGACCACTGGCGCAACAGCGCATGCGTGTGCGGAGGTGTTGCACGCAGCAGGGGTGCGCGAGGTGCGCGTGCTGGCACTGGCGCGGAGCGTGCTGAGCGAGTGAGCGGGCGGGGCAACCTCACCCCTGTGCTTACTGATTGGCAGGGGGCGGCTTGGGGGTATAGACCTGCAACAGGATCACCGCGGCGAGGGCTAAGCCCAAGCCGATGATCGTTTCGAGGATACGCTCCTGCCCCGTCGTCAAAAGATCGCCGCCGATCAAGCCAGTGAACCAGATCAGGGCTAGTGTGAGAAAGCTGGTGAAGATGGCATAGTTGATGCCCAGCGTTGCGCCCATGCCAAAGGCGATCACGGCAATCATTGCCAGTTGCAGGAGCGGGACATTGATCAGCGTAAAGAGCCACACCCCTAGCACTGCGCCCACCAGTGTACCAGTGCTGCGGGCCAGCCCGCGCACCAGTGTCTGATCGAGGACTGGGCGGATGATGACCAGTGTGGCAATCGCGGCCCAAAAGGGGTGCGCCGCAAAGAAGACCGTGCCGATCCAGTAGGCGAGGGCAACCGCCACCGCCCGCAGAAAGGCAAAGTGCAGCACAGGCGATTGTGGCGAGAGTTCACGCTGGATAGCCGTGCCGGTTGCGTTGAACGGAGTTTCACCACGGAGCCGGATGGGGCCCTCCGGGTCAGGTGCGATCCGGCCACGCAGCAGCCACAACACCGTCGCCACCACGCCACTGCCAAATAGGAAGCCGAGTGCCATTTCGCCGAGGGTGAGCCGATCTGAGACGGATAGCACGATGAGTAGCCATACATTGATCTGGAGTCCAGTTTGGGCAGCGGGTGCGCCAGCCGCAAACAGGAAGCCGCATACCCATGTGATCAGAAACACGAAGGCTACGGTAAACCAGATTTGGTCGAAGACTACCACCAACGTGGCGACTAAGGACAGCAACGCACCGCCGATTGCAAAGGCACTGGCAACGGGCGCACGGGCGGTATGCTCCCAGTCGAGGGTGGCAATCAAGGTCAGGAGTGCGCTATAGGTGATCACGATGCCCAAGCCACCGAATAGTACGCCTAGCCCCAGCATCAGGACGACAACGAGCGCGGTGGTGACTCCCCGCTTGGGGCTGAAGGCATGCCAATTGAAGTCGTGAAGAACGTACACGGTATTATTCCTGTACTAATGTGCGTGGCTGCCACGTAAGTAAACGCATTCCATAGAGCGTCACAAGAATGGATGCACCCATATCGGCTAAGACCGCCAGCCACAAGCTGCCCATACCAAGCAACACGAGGATCAAGAAGATCAGCTTGGAGCCAAGCGCAAATACAATATTGGCGTGGATCGTCTGCATGGTGGCGTGGCTCAGGCGCACAGCAAAGGGCAACAGATGCAGATCGTCGCGCATCAGCACCACGTCGGCGGTCTCCATCGCCTGTGCCGTGCCGCCCGCTTGCCCGCTGAGCGCAATGCTGACATCGGCGGCGGCGAGGGCCGGCGCATCGTTGATACCATCGCCAACCATCGCCACAGGGCCATACTGTGCTTGCAAGCTACGTAGCTGTGCTACTTTGGCTTCTGGCAGCAGCTCGGCGTGAATTTCTGTAATCCCTACAGCTGCGCCAATCTGCGCGGCGGTGTGGCGATTATCGCCGGTCAGCATCACCAGATGTGCGATCCCCGTCTGCCTCAGCGCGGCCAGCGCGGCGGCACTGCTCGGACGCACCGTATCGGCCAGCGTGATTGTTCCACGATAGGATTGATCCACACTCACCAACACGGGCGTGTAGCCGGCGGCAGCATCAGCATGGGCCGCAGCGCACTGTGCCGGCGGGTGCAGGATCGGCTGCTGCTCGAATGTGCGGTGGCTGCCCAGCAACACCTGCTGCCCCTGCACGTCACCACTTACGCCGCGCCCGACGAGGGCCGTGACCTGTGTCGCGGATGGATAGCGCATGTGCAAGCCGCGTTCATGGGCGGCGGCAACAATCGCCCGCCCCAATGGATGTTCGCTCCGCTGCTCAACAGAGCTAGCAAGGGCCAAGAGGTCATCACATGCGGGGCACGCTTCGGCTGTCGTGAGGAGGCGCGGTGCGGGGCAACTGGGGGCGTAGGTCTGGATCACGGTAGGCTTCCCAAGCGTGAGCGTGCCGGTTTTGTCAAACGCGATTGCCTGCACGCGGTTGAGCGTTTCGAGATGGATACCACCCTTGAACAGCACCCCGCGCCGGGCCGCGTTGCTGATCGCACTCACAAGGCTCACTGGGGTGCTAATCACGAGCGCACACGGGCACGCTATCACCAGCAACGCCAACGCCCGATAGAACCAGCCTTGTTCGCCAGTGGGGGTATTCCAGAAGGGTTGGCCGAGCAGCAGGGGCGGCCCGCTCGCGATCAGGATGGCAAGGCCAACAACAAGCGGCGTGTAAGAGTGGGCAAACCGATCTATGAACCGCTGGGTTGGGGCGCGTTGTTCGTGGGCTTCCTCCACCATGCGGATCACGCGGCTGATGGTATTATCGGCGGCAAGGTGGGTGACTTTAATCTCCAATGCACCGGCTCCATTGATGCTGCTGGCAAAAACGGTATCGCCGCTCGCTTTCTCCAGCATCCGGCTTTCGCCCGTGATCGGAGCCTGATCTACGCTGGATGCCCCCGCCACGATGCGCCCATCCATTGGAATCCGTTCACCGGGGCGCACAAGGATTACGTCGCCGATGTGGAGCGCGGCAATCGGAACTTCGCGCTCGTGCGGGGATGCAGACGGGCTGCACGTTGCGCCGCAGGTACTGCTGCATTTGTCCGTGCATGGCTCGGCGCAGTTGTCATCGGCGGGGGGTGGAGCGGCAGGCGCGGCGGGACGCAGCAGGGTTGCTGTGCTGGGCATCACGGCCAGCAGGCTCTGGATCGAAGCGCGGGCGCGGTTGCCTGTATAGCCCTCTAGGGCTTCGCCGAGCGCAAAGAGAACAATCACCATGCCGGCTTCGGTGTAGGCTCCGATCAGCACTGCGCCGAGTGCAGCCAGCGTCATCAGCAGATTGATCGTGATCGCCCGATTGTGCCACAGCGCACGCCACGCACTGTGGGCGATAGGCGTGCCAGCGCAGAGTAGGGCCGCTAGTGCGCTCACGTCGAGCAGGTGATGTTCATAACCAAGCAGTTCGTGGAGGATGATGCTGGGCAGGATCAGGATTGCGCCGAGCAGGGCAAAGCGGGTGTTGGTGCGCTGCCATAGAAACGCCCAGAATGAGTGCGCGGGCGGGGCTGTTGGTGCGGCTGGTGCAGCGGTAGCCAGATCGGTGATGGTGTAGCCGAGCGCACGCACACGCTCTTGCACGCGGGCGGGGTCTACATTGCCGGTCACATACAGTTTCTCGCTGGTGAAGTGTAGCTCGCAGGTAGCCACGCCGGGCATGCTCTGCACGCCCTGCTCAATCGTGCGGGCACAGCTGGCACAGTCCATGCCACGCACCGTGAAGGCGTGACGGGTGATATTCGTCATACCGCTCTGTTCCTTACCCCTCAGGCGCAGCGCGGCGGTGCAGGTGCGCTGCTGCGCCGCCACGCTGTGCGTCAATGCTGCTGCTAGTGGCCCACGTTGCCTGCCGGATTGATCGGCAGATTGTGTGCGCCCATCTCGATCACTTGGCTATCAATCCGTTCGGCGGGGCTAGCTGGGTGCAGGCGCAGGTTCTCGCCATCGGGCTGGAGTTCGCGGGCGCGGTAGTTATCGTGGAGGTAGTGATCCAGCATCACGTCGCGCACAAAGCGCAACAGCATCGGGTCTTGGAGCGGGAACACGACTTCCACGCGCCGATCAAGGTTGCGCTGCATCAGGTCGGCACTGCCCATATAGATCTCCTCGTGCCCATTGTTGTGGAAGTAGTAGATACGGTGATGCTCAAGGAAAGGGCCGATGATGCTCCGCACGCGGATGTTCTCACTCAGCTCTGGCACGCCAGCGCGGAGGCAGCACATGCCGCGAATAATCAAGTTCACTTGTACGCCGGCTTGGGATGCTTCGTAGAGTAGGTCAATCATGCCCGGATCAATCAAGGAATTGCACTTGAAGATCAAATGCCCATTGCCGTGCTGCTGATGCAACGCAATCTCACGCCGGATCAGTGCGGCGAGACCGTCGCGCAGGGTGACGGGGGCAACCAGCAGTTTGCGGTAGCTGCGCTGGCGGCTGTAGCCCGTCAGGACATTAAATAGCTCCGAGACATCCGCGCCCATCTGCGGGTTGCAGGTCAACAAGCCGGTATCGGTGTAGAGGCGGGCCGTAGAGGCGTTGTAGTTGCCGGTGCCGAGATGCAGGTAGCGCATGATCTGGTCGCCTTCTTTGCGGACAACAAGGGCGACTTTGGCATGCACCTTCAAGCCCGGCAAGCCGTACACCACATGCACGCCTGCGTGTTCGAGGGCGCGGGCCCATGTGATGTTGTTCTCCTCATCGAAGCGGGCTTTCAGTTCCACGAGCACCGTTACTTGCTTGCCTTGTTCGCGGGCGTGCATCAGGGCGGCGACGATAGGCGAATTGCGCCCGACGCGGTAGAGCGTCTGCTTGATTGCGAGGACGTGGGGATCATCGGCGGCAGATTGGATGAAGTTGACGACGGGGGCAAAGGTATCGTAGGGGTGGTGCAGCAGAATGTCTTGTTGGCGAATGGCGGCAAACATATCGGGTGCGCTCTGCAAAATCGCGGGAACCCCCGGAAAGATCGGCGTATCCTTCAGGTCGGGGCGATCTACGCCCATCAGGCTCATCATATCGCTTAGTCCCAATGGTCCCCGCACGCTGTAGACATCATCGGCGGTGAGCTTGAGGTTGCGGAGCAGCAGATCAAGGATGTGTGCGGGCATGCCCGCTTCGACAGCCAGCTGCACCACGTCCCCAAAGCGGCGTTGGCGGATGCTCTGCTCAATCGTCTGGAGCAGGTCATCGGCTTCGTCCTCTTCGATCTCGATGTCGGCATCGCGGATCACGCGGAACGGATGCACTTCTTCAATATCGTAGCCCGGAAAAAGGGTGGGTAGGTGTGCCGCAATGATCTGCTCAATCCAGACATAGGAGCTATGCCGCTCGGTGGGCACGTCGCTTGTGGCCGGAATGGCACTCGGCACTTGCACCAGACGGGGTAGCACTTCGGGAACTTTGACCCGCGCAAACAGCGAGCCTTCGTCGCCGCGCACCTCTACGGCGAGGCTGAGGCTGAGGTTGGAGATGTGCGGGAAGGGGTGGCCGGGGTGATTGCCGGGATCAAAGGCAAGCGGGGTCAGCACCGGAAAGACGTACTGCTCGAAATACTCCTGTATCACGTCGCGCTGCTCGGGCGTGAGTTGATCGTAATTGAGGATGTGAATGCCGGCTGTATCAAGCGCGGGGATCAAGGTGTCCATCAGCAGGTCGCGTTTGCGGGCGATGATCGGCAGCAGGGCCCGACGGATTGCGGCGAGCGTTTCGGCGGGGGTTTGGCTATCAATTGAGAGTGACCGCACATTGGCTTCAATCTGCTGCTTGATCCCGCTGACCCGGATCATAAAGAACTCATCAAGGTTGGAAGCAAAAATAGACAGAAACTTGATGCGCTCGAGGAGTGGGTTGCGCTCATCGCAGGCTTCTTCGAGTACGCGCTGGTTGAAGTCAATCCAGCTCAATTCGCGGCTCACGTAGCGGGCACTAGGGCTGGATGGGCGGGCGCAAGCATGAAAGGTACTGCGGTTCAAGGTCGGCGTGGGCATAGGCTCCTTCTCTCTGGTGTCTATCTTGGTATCCACATCAGCATAGCCGTAACATCGAGATAACCGTTGTAACCAGTTGTTGCCTGTATTGGGTGAGATCGTTGCTTACGGGACAAGTATACCACGCCTTGCCGGGCACGGTGCGAGCGGGGAGCGGGTGGTTGCATATGACTTTGCCCACTAGACAATGCGAATATCCTCGCCTATACTGATAAGGCGTTTGATCTACGGCAATTGTAGGGAGCCTCAATCAATAAGGGAATACACCATGCGACAACTCAATCTGCATCTCTTGCGTTGGCTCTGCGTTGGTCTGGCACTGGTAGGGGCTGGGGCGGGCATACTGTTACCGCCTGCACCTGCTGCCGCCCAGATTGGCGTGGTCTATTATGTTGCTCTGGCGGGTGATGATAGCAATACCGGTGTCGCGTGGGGGAAGGCGTTCCGCACGTTGCAACGGGCCTTGACTGTTGCCGAAGCGGGCGCACAGATCTGGGTGGCGGCGGGAACCTACTACCCCAACGAAGGACTAGTAGTTCTCCCTAGCGATCCGCGTGATGCCACCTTTGCTTTGAAAAGCGGGGTTGCCGTGTATGGCGGCTTTGTGGGTACGGAAGTGACGCTTGGTGAACGTGATAGTGCCGCCAATGTGACGATCTTGAGCGGGGATTTGGAGCAGAACGATACGCCTGATTTCGGCAATATTGCCGATAATGCCTATCACGTTGTCACCAGTAATGCCAATTCCGTTTCAACAATCCTCGATGGGTTTACCATCACGGCGGGCAATGCTAGTGGCAGTGATTTGTCCCGTGACATCGGTGGCGGCATTTACACTGGCGGCAGTAGCTTTGCCCAATTGAGCAACCTCATCATCACCTACAACTCTGCCGTGAGTGGTGGGGGTGGGATATACAATAGCATTAGCAACGTGAGCTTGGCTGATGTAGATGTCACCTACAACCGCACCGCCGGAACGGGCGGCGGGATCCGCAACTTCGTCGGCAATCCGAGCTTTACCGATATATTGATTGCCTACAATACGGCTGAGAACGGCGGTGGTGGTGTCCTCAATCAAGGCACGTCCACGACCTACGCTTTTACCAATGTGACCTTGATCGGCAACACAGCCAATGCGCCCGGCGGGGCAATCTTCAACAATGGCGGCAGTAACTTCTTTTCTTATGTGACCATACACTCGAATCACGCCACGACGGGCGGCGGGATCTACAACAATAGTGGTAGCCAGATCTATATCAATACCACCGTCATCAGCAACACCGCAGAGTCGGGCGGCGGCGGGATCTCCAACAATGGCGGCTCGCCCCAGTATACCAACCTGCTCGTTGCCGGAAATGCCACGCTGGGCAATGGGGGGGGGGGTTGCCCACAACAATAGCGCGGCGACATTGATCAATGCGACGATTGTGGGTAACTACGCTGAAGGCAATGGCGGCGGAGTCCGGAATAACTCAGGTACGGTAGCGTATACGAATACGCTGATCTGGGGCAATGATAGCCAAGCGAATGATCCCCAAGTGACTGACCTTGGTTCCCCGATGGTGAGCTATGCCCACACGCTGGTGCAAGACTTTGACTTGACTGGCGTGGGGACGGGCAATCTGGATGGGACTGACCCACTTGTTAACCCACTGTTTGCCAATCCAATCAGTGCAACGAGTGCCCCCACGACTACCGGTGACTATCGGCTGCTGCCCGGCTCGGTTGCGATTGATACTGGCGATAACAGCGCAACTAGCATAGACATTGATCTGGTTGATCTACCGCGTCGCTTCAATACGATCACGGATCTGGGGGCGTATGAGGCGCAGGGCTTCAACATTGAGAGCGGTGGGGGCAGTGGGCAGTCCGCCTTCTTTGACGATCCGTTTCCCGATCCGCTCTTCGTCACCGTAACGGCCCTGCTGGCAGGGCAGCCTGTGACGGGCGGGCGCGTGTCGTTTATTGGCCCCAACACGGGCCCAAGCAGTGCCCCGCCTACCACACTAGCGACTATCGGGAGCGACGGGCAAGCTACGGCAAGCCTGAAAGCGGGCAACCTTGCTGGAACCTATGTGGTGCGGGCACGGGCACGCGGCATCACTTCCGGCGGCATACCTTCCTTTTTTCTCACCAATGATCCGATTGCCGATGTGCTGGGCTTCACCCGCACCGCTCCTGACCCGACCAAAGCCGTGACGGTTACGTGGGCGATCACCTTCAGCCAGAGCTTGTCCGGCTTGAGCTTGAGTGATTTTCAACTGTTGGGTACGGGCACAGCCACTGCTACGTTGGCTAGCTTGAGTGGGAGCGATACGCAATATACCCTGACGGCAAGTGATGTTACGGGCGATGGCACGCTGCAAGCGGTGCTCATTACTGATCTTGATGCCTCGCTCCCAATTCGTGGGCTGCCTGTTGCGTCTGAAGCGTATACGATAGATAACACCCCGCCTAGTGTCACCATTGCTGCGCCGCTTCCGGGTACCACTAGCACAAATCCTGTGACCTTCCCGATCAGTATCACCGATAACGTCACCAATGCGCTGACGATTACGCTAACGGTGGCTGATGTAACCTTGATTGGCACGGGCACTGCCACTGGCACAGTGAGTGTGTTGAATGGCACGAGTAGCTCGCCAGAGGTGCTGGTGAGTGATATTAACGGTGGCGGGAGTTTGCAGATCCGCATTGCAGCGGGGGTGGCAACAGATGCCGCAGGCAATGTATCGGTTGCCACCAACGATAGCGACAGTGCGACGGTGTTCACTCCGACCCCGACGAACACGGGGACCCCGACGAACACGGGACCCCGACGAACACGCCGACGGCTGATCCCACGCCCACGAACAC
>JAAUTZ010000019.1 GCA_012031225.1 Chloroflexaceae bacterium | reverse complement strand
GCCCCGCCGCCGCCGAGCTACGCGCCGCCCGCGCCTGCCGCAAGCCCCGATGGGCTACTCAGCCAGCTTTTGGCGCAACGTGAGGAGTTGCAGCCTGCCCCGCAACCGGCATCACCCGCCCCGCCAATCGTCGGCGAACACGATCCGCGTGCGTATATCTATACGGAGAAAAGCGAGCCGAATCATGAATCAGCCTACCAACACCCCCCAGCCGAACCAACTCCCGAATCCGACCCTGCCACCATCCACCGCCACGATGCCTGAGCCGCAGCCAGCAGCGGGGGGCGGTAGTGCGCTGGTGCGCCTGCTCATCTTCGTGCAGTTTACGCTCACCGAGTATCTGCGTTCGGGGCGCATCTGGATTGAGGTCGGCGCATCGGCGGCATGTTTTGTGGTGTTCCTCAGGCCTCTGGGCGGGGGCGGTATTCAAGCCGATCAGTTCTTCCTGATTATGGGGCTGTTTATGCTTGGCTTGGCAGTCTACACCATGTCGAGTATGCTCGCGCTCGGTGATCGTCCACAGGGCTATGTTATCCTTGCCCGCCAGCCGGAGCGGGTGAGTTATCTGCTGGGGCTGTTCCTCAGTGCCATGCTGATCTTGACTACGGTGTACACAACATTGAGCATGCTCACTGCGCTGACAGGCGGTTTGGGTGGTACGGATGTGCGCGGATGGCTGCTTGGCTCGCTCCCGCTGCTACTGAATGTGGCTCTGCTCTGTGCGCTGTTGGTGCTGCTCTCGCCATTGGTGCTGACCACGTTCTGGCGGCTGTTTGTGTTGAGCCTGATTGCGCTCGCGTTTTCGAGTAGCTTCTTCGGCAGTGCGCGGATTGACTCATTCGATCCACTGGTGCAGAACATCCTGCGGGGTGTCCAGACCATTCTGAGCTGGCCCCTCGTGCCCGCCTTCAGTGGTTTCGCACTCGCCATCTCGCGGGATTATAGCGGTGCGGCAGCCGTCATCCCGCTTGCCCAACTCTCGCTGTTGGTGGCATTGTTGTCACTTGCCCTGTTCACCTTCGGGCGGCGCGAGGTGTTGCTGAGTAGCGTGGGCTGATGGGGTTAAGGGGCTAGGGCATGTCACGCCCCTGTCACCGCACGGGCGGCCTGCGGTCCCTGCGGATTTTCGTCGTTAGTTGGGTTGTTCGCGCTGCCCCCTGCTGCCTGATCCCTAACCTCTGCCCGTAGCAACATCTGCGGTGCGCGTCATAGTAATGAGTATGAGCGGGAACCACCTGAATGTCAGTGAGATAGATGTGAACTAGTGGTAGGGGAACGAGGTAAGCGGTGACGGAATGGCTCGGTTCCCCTTCGACACTGGCCCTGCCATGTCCGGCTTGGCACTGACAGCGGATGGGCAAGTCGGCGGGAGCCTGCTGCTGTTCGGTGGTGCCGCCGATCTGCTTGTCCGCTGCTGGCTCTGTTGCTGCTGCGTTTCGGGCCGGACAGCATCGGCAAGCCCGCTGGGGGCCCTCGCGGCGCGTCCGGTCAATGCAGTGCTGTATGGGCTGGTGGTGGCGGTGAGCTTTGTCCTCATCCCGATAACCACGCTCGTGATTGCCGGCTTGCTCGGTGTATTTATGGGTAGCTTGGCGGGCGTGAACAAGGGGATCCAGTGGGCTTGATTGGTGACATCCTGCTGCTGGCAACCCTCAGCGCGATCCCGCTGGCAGGCGGGGTGATTGCACTGGCGAGCTTCCTGCTGGCACTGGGGAGACTGTTGCTGGTGCGCCACCACAGCTACCCCTCGCTGGTGACGGCATAGGCAGATCGGGGGCGGGGTGGGGCGGGGTGGGTTGGTGGGCGGAGAGACCGATCCCCCGCCCACCCGCGTTGATCTGTGCTACCATGTCCGGTATGATACATACATCACCCCCGCCACAATATGCCCATGTTGCGCTCCCGCTCAGCCCGGCTCCGCAGCACAACGCGATCTACACCTACCGCGTGCCAGCGCAGCTTGAACTGGGCATCGGGCAGCTCGTATGGGTTCCCGTACAGCACAAGCAGATGCAGGGCATTGTGGTTGCCCTCGATCACACCGCGCCCGCCCAGTATCACGGGCAGGTGCGCGATGTGCTGGGGCTAGCTGACCCAGAAGTAGCCATCTTGCCGAGTGGCATCGCCCTCGCCCAATGGCTCAGCCAGACCGCGCAGACCAGCCTATATGATGCGCTGAGCCTGTTCCTGCCGCCGGGCGTGCGCCAATCGGCAGTGACAACATGGCGGGCATCGGCGGTGGGCATGCACGCCAATCTCGGCGATCTGCCACTGCTCGAACGAGCATTGCTCTACACCCTCCGTACACAGGGCCCCACCGCCGTGCGCGAACTGCACACACTGCTCCGCAGTACCCCCGCCGCAATCCGCAACGCAGGCGTGGCCCTGCTTGAACGGGGCTTGCTCGAAACCGGTAGCGACGTAAGCCAACCCCGTGCCCGCCCTAGCATTGAACGCCTTGTCCAGCTGACCATCACGCCAGCCCAGCTAGACACCGCCCTTGCCAGCTTGAGCCGCGCTCCCAAGCAGCAGGCTATCGTGCGCTGGCTCGCCGCGCAGCCAGACCAGACCGCCCCGCTTAAAACCCTGAACGCCGCCGTTGGGGCGAGCCAGCCGAGCCTGCAAGCCCTGCGCCAACGCGCTATGATTAGCATGCACGAACGTGAGCAGCAGCGGGATCCACTCGCACATTTGGTCGTTGCGCCGGATCAGCCGCCACCGCTTACGCCGCTCCAAGCGCGGGTGTGGCAACCGATCCAAGCCGCACTAGAGCAGGCTATCACCGTGCAACAGCAGGCCCCCCAGTCGCTAGAGCCGCCCGAACCGCCGCGCCCGTTTCTGCTGCATGGCGTAACGGGCAGCGGTAAAACCGAAATCTACCTGCGGGCGATAGCCCGTGCGCTGCGGCTCGGACGGCAAGCCCTTGTGCTTGTCCCCGAAATTGCGCTCACCACCCAACTGGTGCGCCGCTTCGTGGCCCGCTTGCCGGGCAAAGTTGCCGTACTGCACAGCCACCTCAGCATCGGTGAACGCTACGATACGTGGCGTAAGCTGCGGTGCGGCGAAGCCCGCCTGCTGATCGGTAGCCGTTCAGCCGTGTTTGCGCCCCTGCCCGACCTAAGCCTGATTATCCTTGACGAAGAACACGAACCGAGTTTCAAGCAGGACAATCAGCCGCGCTACCACGCCCGCGAGGTTGCCTTGCAGCTTGCCCACCGCACGGGGAGCGTGGTGCTGTTGGGCAGTGCCACGCCCGCCCTTGAGAGCTACACCGCCGCCAAGCAAGGGCACTACACGCTGCTTGAACTGCACGAGCGGGTCGGAGGCGAGATCGGCGCAAATGGCTTGCCCCTCGCCCGCCCGCTGCCGTTGCCGCCGGTGCGCCTCGTAGATATGCGCCAAGAGCTTCAGCAGGGGAATAGTAGCATCCTCAGCCGCGCCCTGCACGCCGCCTTGCACACCACCCTCGAACGCGGCGAACAGGCGATCCTGTTCCTCAATCGGCGCGGTGCGGCGAGCTTCGTATTATGCCGCGACTGCGGGCATGTGTTGCGCTGTCCGCGCTGTAACACCAGCCTCACTGTGCATTACACCAGCGATGAGGACAACCAGACCCACGCCACCCTGATCTGCCACGCCTGCAACCAGCGTAGCCCGCAGCCCGCGATCTGCCCGCAGTGCCTCAGTCCGCGCATCAAAGGCTTTGGGGTGGGTACGCAGCGCGTCGAGCAACATATTCAGCAGACCTTCCCTACGGCTCGCGTGGTGCGCTGGGATAGTGATACGGTGCGTGGCAAGCACGCGCATCACACCCTGCTGGAGCAGTTCTTGCGCCACGAAGCCGATGTGCTGATCGGCACCCAGATGATTGCCAAAGGGCTTGATCTGCCGCGTGTGGCCTTAGTAGGCGTGATCGCAGGCGATATGGGCTTGCACCTCCCAGACTTCCGCAGTGCCGAGCGCACCTTTCAGCTGCTCACCCAAGTGGCTGGGCGGGCCGGGCGGCGCAGTGCGGGCGCACAGGTCATCATCCAGACCTACGACCCGACGCACTATGCGCTGCGGGCGGCACAGGAACACGACTATCCCGGCTTTTATATCCAAGAAATCGCCTTCCGGCGGCAGTTGCGTTACCCGCCCTATAGTCGCCTTATCCGTCTGGTGTATGCCCACAGCAGCTGCACTGCCTGCGAACGTGAGGTGGCTCAACTCGCCGGACGGGTGCAAGCTAGTATGCGCCACTTCCCGCCTGCCAGCCTGAGCATCATTGGGCCTGCGCCGGCTTTCATGGAGCGGCAGCGCGGACGGTGGCGGTGGCATATGCTGCTGCGCCTGCTGCCGCCGCTAGAGCCGCACGCGGTATTGGCGCAGCTTGGCCCGCTGCATGGCTGGCAGGTAGACATTGATCCGTTGCAGCTCTTGTGAGAATATGCGCGGTAGAGGTTCAGGGGGTAGCTAACGCTTGATCGAGCAGCAGCAGCGGCGCACCGGCAACCCGTTGCCAGCCGGTATCATTGGAAAGAATGAGATCGGCGGCATAGAACATCGCCGTTGCCATGTGGATCGCATCGGGGGCTTTGAGATTGGTGCTGGCTCGGAGCCGGGCCGCTTCAATCAGGATTTCTTTGGTGATTGGGAGAAGCTGCAAATTGTCATTATTGGTAAGAAAATCGAAGTAGTAGTGGTGCAGTTCTCGATCCGCAGTCTGAAGTGGCTTAACCAGTGTTTCCAGCAGCGATAGTTCGCTGGTAAAGCAGGAAAGCCCCCCTAGCGCAGCCTGCGACCAGAATGGAGTCAGCAGGTCGGCGTAGGGAGGGATACGATCAAGCGTATAGATCAGGATGCAGGCATCCAGATAGACATAACTGCCATGCGCTGGCAGGTTCAGTCGGCCCATGCTGCCCGCTCTTCGGCGAGGTAGGCGTGAACTTCAGCGGCATCACGGAAGGCCCGCCCACTGGGCGGGTTGGCAAGCATTTCGGCTGCCGTGCGGCGCGGGGTGGGGAGTTCCTGCTCGATTGCCGTAGCGATGTGCGCGATCAAGCGCAACCGCTCGGCTGGGGTTAGCAGGGGCAGCATGCGCAGGATCCGCTCGTAGGCATAGCTCGGCGTGGATGCGGCGGGAGATTCAGTTGTGTAAAGCGCACCGTTTCGGCTCGGCGCATGGATTGCTATATCGGTATTATGGGCCATGTGCGGATCTCCTTGCTGCTTGTAGCGTACAATTTGCCGTCTCTTTTGTTTCGTCATTATAGCACATCTGAAGCGATGTGTGAAGCCTTTTATTTGCCCATGCGTAGGCTCTGCCCCGCCCACGCCTGATCTCGTGTACAATGGAACAGAGAGACAGAAACGGAGCCAGTATGCACGTTGTCACTGCCGCGCAGATGCGAGCAATCGAAGCCGCTAGCGTTGCTGCCGGAGCCGGTACATGGGCGGAACTGATGGAACGCGCCGGAAGCGGGGTTGCCCAAGTGGTGCAACGGATGCTCGGCACCCCAACGGGCAAGCGCGTGCTGATCCTTGTTGGCTCTGGCAACAACGGCGGCGATGCGCTGGTGGTGGCACGGCACCTGCACGATGCGGGCGCACTGCCCACACTGTACATTTGGCAGCGGACTGAGGTTGCCAGCGACGCGAATTGGCAGCAGTGCCGCCAGCGCGGGCTACCTGAGCTAGATGCCCACGCCGATCCAGAGCAGCACCGCCTGCGGGAACTGCTGGGACAGACGCAGATCATCGTGGATGGGCTACTCGGTAGTGGTGGCAACCGCCCAATCACGGGTCTGTTGGCGCAGATCATCGCAACACTCAATGCGGTTGTTGGGCAAACGCAAGCCACCGCGCAACGGGTGCGGGTGGTTGCCATAGATATACCAACGGGCGTACACGCCGATACGGGGCAGATCAATGGGATCGCCCTGCATGCTGATCTCACGGTTGCCACGGGCTTGCCCAAGCGCGGCATCCTGCTGTATCCGGGCCGTTGTGCGGTTGGCAAGCATATTGTGGTTCCGATAGGCATCCCGCCACAAGAACTGGAGCAGATCATGAGTATACAGATCAATAAAGAGAGCGTGGGCAACCTTTTGCCCACGCGCCCTGATGATGCCCACAAAGGCACGTTTGGCAAGGTGCTGGTGGTGGCTGGCTCGCTGGCCTATTCGGGGGCGGCAGCGTTGGCAAGTACCGCCGCCGCCCGGGCGGGAGCAGGCTTAGTAACACTGGCAACGCCGCGTAGCATAGCCGCGCTAGCCCTCCGCACGCCTGAAGTGACTCTGCTGCCACTTGCTGAGAGCAGTGGCGCAATTGCCCCATCTGCCGCCGAAACTGTGCGGAAACACCTTGACGAAGGAAACTATGCTGCGCTATTGATTGGCTGTGGGCTGGATACTGAGGAAGCAACCGCGCAGTTCTTCAAGCGCGTGTTGGGCTACGAACAGCCCCATACCGCGCCCCGTGTTGGCTTTCGCTTGCCGGAGGCAGCAGGCTCGGATCGTTCCAGCGATCCGCTGTATGATCCTGAACAGCTGCCCCCGACGGTGATTGATGCGGATGGCTTGAACCTCCTCGCCCAGATCGAGGAGTGGCCTACCCGCCTGCCCGCCGAGCGGCTGATCCTCACGCCGCACCCCGGCGAGATGCGCCGCCTGCTCAAGCAGGATGAACTCGCCGCCGATCTGGTGCAGGTTGCGGCTGATGCCGCCCAAGCGTGGCGGCAGGTGGTGGTGCTGAAAGGAGCCACAACGATTGTGGCCACTCCCGATGGCGCAACGCGCATCCTCGCAGTGGGTAATCCGGCATTGGCTACGGCCGGCACGGGCGATGTGCTGGCCGGGATCATTGCCGCGCTGCTGGCCCAAGGCCTTGCCACCGCAGATGCCGCTACACTGGGTGTATACTTGCATAGCGCGGCGGGCGCAATGCTTCGCGATGAACTCGGCGAGATGGGCACACTTGCCAGTGACCTGTTGCCGCGCCTGCCACTGGTAATCCGTGCCCTGAAAGCGGGGTAATGCTGATGCGAATGGTAGACCTGATCGCCCGCAAACGCGACGGGCAGGAACTCGATACGGCTGAGATCAACTGGCTGGTGACGAGCTATGCTCGTGGCGACATCCCCGATTACCAGATGTCGGCGTGGGCGATGGCGGTGCTGTTGCGTGGCATGAACCTGCGCGAAACGGTAGATTTCACGCTGGCAATGTCGCGGAGCGGCACGATGCTCGATCTGTCCGATATTGCGCCCGTTGTGGGGGATAAACACTCGACCGGCGGAGTAGGTGACAAAACCACGCTCGTGCTTGCGCCAATGGTTGCGGCGGCAGGCTTGCCGATAGCCAAAATGAGCGGGCGCAGCTTGGGCTTCAGTGGCGGTACGATTGACAAGCTGGAGAGCATCCCCGGCTTTCGTACCGAACTCTCAGGCGACTCGTTCCGGCGCATCTTCCGTGAGATTGGGCTGGTGGTGGCCGCTCAAACCGAAGACCTCGCCCCGGCCGACAAGCAGCTCTATGCGCTGCGCGATGTAACAGCCACTGTCGAGTCAGTGCCTCTGATTGCTGCAAGTGTGATGAGCAAGAAGATTGCGGCGGGCGCAACCTGCATCGTGCTGGATGTGAAGTATGGCAGTGGGGCCTTTATGCACACCCTTGATGATGCTCGCCTGCTTGCCCAGACGATGGTCGGGATTGGGCAGAGCTGCGGGCGCAAAGTCACGGGCGTGATTAGCTCGATGGAGCAGCCGCTCGGCACGGCGGTGGGCAATGCCCTTGAAATCAAAGAGGCGATTGCGGCCTTGCGCGGCGAAGGTGCGCCCGACTTGATCGCCTTGGCCCGCGAGCTGGGAGCCTACCTGTTGCGCTTGGCGGGGCTGTACAGCGATCTGGATACGGCTCGCGCTAAGCTCGATCAGGTGTTGCAGAGCGGAGCCGCGCTCGAAAAGTTGCGCGAGATGATCCTCTATCAGGGTGGCAACGTCACGGTCATCAATCATCCAGATCGCCTGCCCCATGCCGCTGTGATCGAGCCGCTACGGGCCCCAAGCAATGGCTATGTGACGGCGATCAATACACAGGAGTTGGGCGTAGCAGTCGGTGAACTCGGCGGCGGGCGCATGCGGAAAGGCGATACGATTGACCACGCGGTGGGCTTGATGGTTGCCAAGCATGTCGGTGATGCGGTCCAGTCCGGCGAAGCCTTGCTCGATATTCACGCCCGCAACTGGAACGATGTGCAGCGTGTGACGCTGCGCCTGCTCAAAGCCTACACGATTGGGCTAGAGCCTGCTGCGCCGCCGCCCTTGATTGCAGAAGTGGTAGAATACTGAGCAGGAGGCGTGCCGCGAGGGCGTTGAAGCACATGCGCGTGCAAGTCTGCGAGTTGGGTTGGGGTGTACGTGGTTGCGGTATGGGCTGTGGAAACAGCATGGGTAGCATGGTTGCGGAGGTCAAGCAAGATGCCAATTTATGAATATCGCTGTCGGCAGTGCCATGGACACTTTCAGAAGCTGGTGCAGGGCTTCAGCGATCCGCTCGGCTTGCAGTGCCCGCGCTGCGCTAGCCTCGATCTGGATCGGCTGGTGTCGCGTTTCGCCACCCTCAAATCGGAAGAGGCGCGGCTCGAGGCACTGGCTGATCCGGCAACGTTTACCGGCTTGGATGAGACCGATCCGCGCTCGGTGGCGCAGTGGGCCCGCAAGCTCGGCAAAGAACTCGGTGAGGATGCGGGGGCAGATTGGGATGATATGGTTGAGGAGTTGCTCGAAGCCGAACTAGGCGGCGAGGACAGCACTGGCTCCGGTGGTGGCACGGGCGACGATCTCGGCTGGGGCTGAGGCGGCAGATAGGAAAAAGCGCGTATGTCTCTTTTCAAGCGGCTGTTTGGGCGCGGCGGGCAAGATGCCCCGCGCACCGAAGCAGAAGCCCAGCAGGAAGAAGCCAAAGTTGAGCAGAGCCTTGACAAATCACGGCAGGGGCTGTTCGGGCGCATCTCGCAACTCTTTGCAACGGATGAGCCGATCACTGATGAACTGTGGGATGAGCTAGAGGAGTTGCTCATTCAGGGCGATGTGGGTGTGGAAACGACGCTCTATCTCGTCAACCGCACCAAAGACCGCTGCAACCGCAATGCGGTGAAGAAAGCCCGTGAAGCGCGGGAGATGCTCAAAGCCGAGATGGTGCGGATCTTTCAGGATCAGGTGCGCCCGACCACGCTTACCGCCCGCCCCTACATCATCCTTGTGGTGGGGGTGAATGGCGCAGGCAAAACGACCCTGATTGGCAAGCTCGCGCATCGCTATCAGAGCTACGGCAAGAAGGTGATGCTGGCGGCGGCAGATACCTTCCGCGCTGCTGCAAGCGATCAGTTGGAGATTTGGGCCGAGCGGGCGGGAGTGCCGATTATTCGCCGCGAACAGGGTGCAGATGCGGGCGCGGTGGTGTTTGATGCGCTGGATGCGGCGGCGGAGCAGGAGATCGATATTCTGATTGTAGATACTGCGGGCCGCTTGCAAGCCAAGTATAACCTTATGCGCGAGCTGGAAAAGCTCCGCAACATTATCCGGCGGCGTGTGCCCGATGCCCCGCACGAAGTGCTGCTGGTGATTGATGCCACCACTGGCCAAAACGGTGTGCTGCAAGCGAAAGCCTTCCGCGACTCGGCGGATGTGACTGATGTTGCCGTGAGCAAGCTGGATGGAACCGCGAAGGGCGGGATTGCGTTGGCGATAGCCCAAGATATTGAACGCCCGATTCGTTACATTGGTACGGGCGAGAAGATCAGCGATCTGGCTCTGTTCGACGCGCAGAGTTTTGTCAATGCGTTGTTCGGCGAGTAAGTGGCGAGTAAAGGGGAGGCAAACACGAATGGCAGTGGAAGTGGTGAAATGCCCGTGTGGAAAGCAAAAGCTGGGTGTGCAAGCGTATGTGCAGGTTGGTTCGCGGATTGTGTGCGCCCATCGGGATTGCAACGAGATGTTGCGGGTAACCCAGCGCAACCCACTGCGGCTTGAGATCGTGGCGCGTGATGAACAACGCACTTCCGACAGCAGCCCGGAGTCGTATGGCTAAGGTGGGGTGGATCGCCGACCGCGCTAGATGACGCTGCGGGGTAGGTTGGCAAGGTGCCAAGCGGCATTGCGTTGCTAGGGGTAGTGTGCAGGCGTAAGCAGGCATAGGAGTACAGGCGATGGGGGATCCAGCTGCAACTCAACCTCTTCTGATGGGCGTGGTTGCCCAGCTTGTCGCGCAGCTGCCACTTGGCGCACAGCTTCAGTTGGAGGTGGTGAGCGACAGTATGCGCCCGCTGCTGCGGGCGGGCGATAGTGTCCTTGTTGAGCGGGTTGGGCCTACAGCAGTGCAGGTGGGCGACATCATTGTTGTCCACGATCCGGCAACCCTAGCACAGCCGCGAACCCACCGCCTGCTTGCCCGATCTGCCACGCACCTGTACACTCGCGGTGATGCCTGTGTGCAGAGCGATGCGCCGCTTGCCACTGCTGTGCTGCTCGGACGGGTGCAAGCCATTCTGCGCCCCGCCTCTGCCCCCTTTGCTGAACCGCGCTGGCTCCGACACGCACAGCTTGCCCTCAGCCGCCTTGATGCCGCCGCGCTGCGGCTCGGTGTCGTTTCGGCTGGGGTGCGCGGGCTGACGCAACAGGTGCGGCGGGGGCTGATTCGGCTCGCTGGCTGGCAGGCCCGGAGCCACCTATGAACACCGCCCTTACCCTTGAGAGCTATCCCCAGCCTAGCCCGTCTGCCCTTGCCCAACCGATTGGCGATGAGTTGGTGCTATTGCTGCCGCAGCAAGGCAGTGTGCGGGCCATTAACGCGGTTGGGCGGCGGATCTGGGAGTTAGCCGATGGCAGCCGCAGCGTGCGCGAGATTGCCGCGACGATCTACTGCGAATATGATGTCACGCAGGCCCAAGCCGAAGCGGACACCCTGCATTTTGTTGGCGTGCTGATGCAACGGGGCTTACTGGCCTTGAGCCGATCCGCACGATAACTGCCCGTCGAAGTGGTATCAGGTTTCAATACACACAAGGGAACACGCAGATGATGAAACGCAACAAGGTGATTTCGGTAGACGAAGCCGTGCAGGTCATTCTGGACAACGATGTGATCGCCACTGGGGGGTTTATCGGGACAGGTTTTGCTGAAGCGGTTGCGATTGCGCTAGAGCAACGGTTTTTGGAGACGGGTAGCCCGCGCAACTTGACGCTGCTGTATGCGGCGGGGCAGGGCGATGGGGTAGACAAAGGCTTGAACCACCTCGCGCATGCCGGCTTGTTGCGGCGCGTGATTGGCGGGCACTGGGGGCTAGCCCCCAAATTGGGCAAGCTCGCCCTAGAGAACAAGGTTGAAGCCTACTGCCTGCCGCAGGGCGTGGTGTCGCATCTGTATCGGGCGATTGCGGGGCACAAGCCGGGCGTGCTTACGACGGTTGGCTTGCAGACGTTTGTAGATCCGCGCCTCGAAGGGGGCAAGATGAACAGCATCACGACTGAGGATATTATTGAGGTGGTGACGCTGCGCGGTAAAGAGTATCTGTTTTACCACGCCTTCCCGATCAATGTCACGATTGTGCGGGGCACGACGGCCGATCAAGAAGGTAACATCACGATGGAGCGTGAGCCGCTCACGCTGGATAGCCTTGCGATGGCAACCGCCGCGAAGAACTCTGGCGGGATCGTGATTGTCCAAGTCGAGCGGATTACGACAAGCCATGTGCTTAGCCCGCGTGAGGTGCAGATCCCCGGCGTGATGGTGGATGCGGTGGTGGTGGCTCCGCCTGAACTGCATATGCAGACCTTTGGCGAAGCGTATAACCCATCGTATACAGGTGAGGTCAAAGTTGATCGCGGTCAGATCCAGCCGCTCCCCTTGAATGAGCGCAAGATCATTGCGCGCAGGGCGGCGATGTTCTTGCAGATCAACGCGGTGGTCAATCTTGGCATCGGCATGCCTGAAGGGGTATCGGCGGTAGCCAATGAAGAGGGCATCCTTGATCTGATTACGCTGACGGTTGAGCCGGGTGGGATAGGCGGCATCCCCGCGAGTGGCAAGAGCTTTGGTGCAACGGCCAACCCAGAAGCCATCATCACGCAGTCCGCGCAGTTCGACTTCTATGATGGCGGTGGCTTGACCCAAGCCTTTCTCGGTGCGGCACAGGTGGATGATAACGGCGACGTGAATGTGAGTAAGTTTGGGCCGAAGTTTGCGGGCGCGGGGGGCTTCATCAATATCACCCAGAACGCCAAAGCCCTGTTCTTTCTGGGGACATTTACGGCGGGCGGCGAGATAGTCATTGAAGATGGCAAGCTACGGATTGGGCGTGAGGGCAAGATTAAGAAGTATGTCAAGCAGGTTGAGCAGGTCACGTTCAGTGGCGATTTTGCCACACAGCGCAAGCAGCCGGTCTATTTCATCTCCGAACGGTGCGTGCTGCGGCTGGTGGATGGGGGGCTAGAACTCGTTGAGATTGCGCCCGGCATTGATCTCGAGCGGGATGTGCTGGCCCAGATGGATTTCCGCCCGCGTATTGTGGCTGACCTGAAGCTGATGGATGAGCGCATCTTCCGCCCAGAGCTTATGGGCTTGCGCGACTCGTCGGTCAAGCCGCTGAGTGAGCGGGTCAGCTACAATGCGGGTGAGAATGTCGCCTATGCCAATTTCGAGGGGCTATCGCTGGTGACGGAGAATGATGCCTACGAGCTGGCGGCATTCCTCGATCAGTGGTTTGCGAGCTTGGGGCGCAAGGTGAATGTAATCGTCAACTACGATAACTTCACGCTCGGCATCCGCGCCAAGCCGATCTTCTTCGAGATGGTGCGCCAGAATCAAGAGAAGTATTTCCTCTCCTCAACCCGCTACTCGACCAATGCCTTCTTCCGGCTCCAGTTGGGTGAGGAGTTTGCTGAAGCACAGATCGGGCAGCAGTTCTACAAGAACTTCGCCGAAGCCCGCGAACAGCTGACGTAGGCCGGTGCGGCGAGACGGATCGGCTCCGATCCGTCTCGCCGTTGTTGCTCAGGGGGCAAGGCGTTGGTGGGGGCAAGGGTTGGGCTAGCTTTTGTCGGGCACGAACACCGACAAGAGAAACGACACAATACTCACGACAATCGAGCCGAACATCGCGGGGAAGAAGCCGTTCACAACAAAGCCTGCGCCAAACAGCGTTTGCGCGGCCCACGAGGCAAACATAAACGTGAGCGCATTGACGACGAACAGGAACAGCCCAAGTGTTAGGAGCACCATCGGGCACGAGAGAATCGTTAGGAGCGGGCGCAAGAAGGCATTCGCCAAGCCAAGCATCGCCGCCATTGCAAGCACCGCGAGCCAGCCACTGTTATCTGTAATGTCAATGCCCGGCACGATCCACGCCGCGACAACGAGGGAAGCCGCCGTAATCAGCCATCGTATAATCAGCTGCATAGTGTTTTCCTTTCCTGATTCAGATCAGTTCAATACAGAGAGCCGACTATGGCAATCACAGTCGGCTCTGCCTGTTATGATCTTAAACGCTGCACGCCTATGTGAGGTTGCAGCCCCACCCGGGTGGCGCCTATTGTTTAGGCGGCATCCACTCCGAAGGCTTCGCGGAGGGCGGCATCCTGCTCGTTGTTGAGCGAGGACGAGATGATCTCGAATTCGATGTTGTCCGCTTTGGCCTGCTCCGCTAGCTTATCTACCGTTGCTTCGGCAACGAGCAGGAACAGAGCCGACGTGCCCGGCTGGATCGACTCGCCAGTCTTCTTGATGAAGTCATCGCTAATGCCAATGTCGCTGAACAAGCCCCCAACAGCCCCGCTCACTGCGCCAACGGCTGCCCCAAAGAGCGGCATCAGGAAGATCAAGCCGACCAGCATACCCCAGAATGCACCACCGAGCGCACCACCAGCCACCAGATGGTGGAGCTGCTTGACTTTCGGCTTGCCGTTCTCCTTGCGCGTCACGATTGCTGCATCGAGCAGGACAATCAGCTTTTGCTTCTGCGCTTCAGCTAGCCAGCCCAACGTCTGTGAGGCTCCATCTTCGGTCTTGAATCCAAGCACTACCATCGTACTCATCGTGGGTTACTCCTTCTCCATACACAGAGATCATCCAAAGGCGTTATAGACTTCTTGCAGATTTACACTAGCATAGTACCAGAATCATGCTTTTCGCACAAATACAACAGCCACCCCGTTGTGGAGTGGCTGTCGGTAGATCGGGCGCGGAAAGTGTGAAGCTACGATTTAGCGGCGGCGACGCACGGCAAGCGCAGCCCCACCCGCAACCATCAGCAACAGTGCGGTAGCAACCAAGCCACCCATCGGTAGCGTGCTCCCGGTTGCGGTGTCTGGGAGGCGGACAGGCGGCACAGGCGTGGGTTCGGGAGCCGGAATGGGGGTGGCTACCGGCGGCGGGGTCGGATCGGGTTGCGCGGCAACGCCCTCGCTCACCCGTACCGGCACGACATCGAGGGCTAGGGCACCCGGTGTCAAGAAGGCGAACACGCCGTAGGCGACTCCACTCTCCAGCATTGCGTCAGTCAAGCCGGTCAGGATGGCATCGCTGCCAGCAGGCGTAACGTTGACGCTGTAGGTGCCCGGCGGCACTTCGAGCGTGGCGTACTCAAGGAAGTCCAAGCCCTCGATCAGGGGCGTGCCATCGGGCAGCTTGACATCCACTGGGCCCGCATCGGGGGCAACGTGGTAAACCGTCAGGCGGGCATCGTTGGTTGGGCTGAGGTTATCTTCAAAGATGCTTGCGCCAATGGTGGCTACGAAGCCGGTCGCAGCGATGGTGTAGGCGCGGCCGGGCAGCACTTCCACATCGGCATCAATCACGGCATCTTCGGGTGCGGATCCAGCCGGGGTCACTTGAATGCGGTACGTGCCACCCGGAATTTCGAGGTAATCGCTGACGGTGAAGAAGGGCACGTTGCTCAGCGTCAGGTCGCCATTCACATACACATCCACGGCGGGGGCATCGGGCGAGGCGTGCGCCACACGGACACTGGCTGGGAGCGCAGGTACGGCTGGCTCTTCCGGCATTGGGTCCGGCATTGGCTCCGCGGTTGGCTCCGGCATTGGGTCCGGCATTGGCTCCGCGGTCGGCTCCGGCATTGGCTCTGCGGTCGGCTCATCGGGGGCAGCTGCTTCTTGGGTCAGGGCTGTTACCGCGAGTTGCGCCGTTAGGTTGCCCACGAAGTCGGTAGCAAAGACGCTGTACAGGTTGCCGGCTTCGAGCATCGTGCCCGCCAGATCAAGCACCACTGCATCGCTCCCGGTGGGGGTCACGATGAGGTCATAGGTGGCGGCGGGCACATCCAGTGTGCCGACGAAGGAGAAGGGCAGGTCGGTTAGGAGCGGTGTGCCATCGGCTAGCTTGACATCCACAGCGGGGGCATCGGGCGAGAGGTGGTACACGGCGACGCGGGCCTCACCTTCAGCCGTTGGGCTGAGGTTGTCCTCGAATGCCAGCAGTTGCAGATCAGCCAACGCTCCGGCGGCAGCAGCGGTGTAGGCCATGCCGGCCATCAGGCTTACGTCTGCGGTCAAGACCGCATCATCCAGCGAGGTTCCGGCGGGCGCAATCGCAACCGCGTAGGTTCCAGCAGGTAGCTCGATGTAGCCCGTCGCGGTGAAGAACGGTACGTCAAGCAGGGCCGCTTCACCGTTTAGGTAGATGTCTACAGCGGGCGCATCCGGTGAGGCATGCACCACACGCAGTAGGGTCGTGCCTTCCTGTGCTTGAGCTGAGGATTGTGGGCTGAGTGCCCCGACCATTAACACAGCGAGCAACACCATGAACATGCGTAAACTAAATTTCACATTTTCCTCCTTGTGGCGAAACAATGAACTTCTGATTGCAGGCGCAGCAATTGGGTAAGTAGGCAGCAGTACGTGTGCAACCCACACGCTCGCCAACATTGCAAACGCAATGCCGCATCTGCCACGCACGCGGTTTGCCGCGAGCCGTGCAATTTCCGCACGATATTTTCGGACACACTTCCACGCTAAGGGGCAGTTCCAACTTGTTTAAAATCCGTAACTTGCTGACCTGTCCCCATGTGTATTGTACGCCGCTTCACATATGTGTCAAGACGGTCCGCGCACTGCCCCGCCGAAAATGAGCAACTGCTCATTTTTAAGCGGGTGAGGTTGGGCTGGTTAAAACGCTTAGGTACGGGTTCCGCGTGGAATATTGGCAATCTCTACGGCATCATCGTCAGCGTCTGCATCGGGGGCGGGAGCTTGGGCGGGTGGTGGATCGGGCAAGGCTGGGGAGCCACTGCGCGGCGGATGGGCAAGCGCGGGTGGTTCCAGATCGGAGCGGGCAATCAGCACTGTGCTGGCGGCATTGGGGTAATCCTCCTGCGCCTGCTCAACAATCAGCACGGGCGTATCGGCGGTGTACGGAGCGTGGTGGTGGAGCGTCGTGCCATCTGGGGTGAGGTCACTCGCAATCCGGAGCCGCCGCTCATACTCAGTATTGATCCGTTTCACGATTTGCTGCCACATACTGCGGGCCATGCTTCGCTCCTCTCGCTTCGTGTGTAGCGCACCCATTACGCCCATTATACCATTGACAGCCGGTGCTGAATCAACTACCATTGCTGTTTGGCAGATACGCTCCACAGCTTAGGAGGGATGCATGCAGATTGGGCTTGACTTCGGCACAACCAATTCGAGTGTGGCGGTATACGATGGCTCCACGATCACCATGCTGCCGCTTGATCCACGTAACACGGCCAATCCGCGGCTGCTGCGTTCCAGCCTGTTTCTCACCCGCGAGGGGGTAGCCTACATCGGGCGCGAGGCGATGGATCGCTTCCTTGAAGGCAATGTGGGGCGCGAGATAGATTATGCGTGGAAGTATATTGGCGATGCCGAGCTAACCTTTGCCGATATGGATACGAGCGTGATCCAAGCCTTATATGCCTATGTGGATGATAGCGCACCGGGGCGGCTCTTCCAGTCGCTCAAATCGGGGCTACGCGATGCGGGCTTCACCCATACCAGTGTGTTTGGGCGGGCGTATACGCTCGAAGAACTGATTGCGCTGGCGTTGCGCCTGATCCTGCTGCGTGTGCAGGATCAGCTTGGGCAGCTGGTCACGGGGGTGGTGGTTGGGCGACCTGTGCATTATGCCACCGATCCGGCGGCAGATACACTCGCATTCAAGCGGATGCGCTACGCCTGCAAGCTCGCCGCGCTGCCTAATGTCACCTTCCTTGAGGAGCCGTCGGCAGCAGCACTGGACTATGCCCGCCAGAGCCGCCACGCGCAGCGGGTGCTGGTGTTTGACTTTGGCGGGGGGACGTTGGACCTGACGGTGATGCAGATTGATCGGCACGGCAAGATGCAGGTGCTTGCCACCGATGGGGTGCCGGTGGGTGGCGATGTCCTCGATCAGCGGATCGTGATGGGGCGCATGCTCAAGCACTTCGGCGAGGGGGCAATGCTCGGCGCACGCAAGCTGCCGTTTCCGGTGCATGTGCTAGAACACCTCAGCGAATGGCAGAGCATCGTTGATCTGACCCAGCCGCGCTATCTCGACATTATTGATGAGGGCATCAGCATGAGTGATCGCCCTGAGCAACTGCGGGCGTTGCGGGCACTGGTGCGGCGCAATTACGGCTTGCTGCTGTATGAGGCGGTGGAGCAGGCGAAGGTTGCCCTGAGTGATAGCAATGCAGCCGTGATTAGCTTGCACCGCGAAGACCTCGCGATTGATGAGCCGTTGCCACGCTGGGATTTTGAACGCCTGATTGGGCCTGATGTGCGCGACGTTGAGCAGTGCATTGATCGGGCCCTTGCCGCCGCCGGGCTTACGCCCGCCGCAATTGATACGGTGCTACGCACGGGTGGCTCATCACGGGTTCCGCGTTTTGTGCGCCTGCTCAGCCAGAAATTTGGCGCGGAGAAGCTGCACGAGATGGATGTGTTCACGGGGGTTACCTCCGGCTTGGCGATTGCGGCGTGGCAGCGCGGGCAGTGAACGGCCCGCTTGCGGCGAGTTCCGTATCTTGACAAGGAGCGCAAGCGTGAGTATACTCGGGAGATGATACGCCAATACGCTGAAGGGATTGCATTATGACTGGACAGCCTGTGCAGCTCGCGCCCCAGACGATTCTGGTCACGGGATGTGCTGGCTTTATCGGTGCGAATGTCTGCGATCTGCTGTTGCAGCAGGGGCATCAGGTGATCGGCATAGATAACCTGAACGATGCCTATGATGTGCGCCTCAAAGAATGGCGGCTCACTCAGCTGCAAGCGCGTCCGGGCTTTCAGTTCCAGCACGCCGACATTGCCAACTATGCCCCGCTCCGTGCGATTGTGGCGCAGCAGCCGCCCACCAGCATCATCAATTTGGCGGCCCGCGCAGGGGTGCGCCAATCCGTCGAAAACCCGTGGGTCTACATTGATACGAATGTGACCGGCACGCTGAATCTGCTGGAGATTGCCCGCGAATTCGAGGTGCAGAAGTTTGTCCTCGCTTCAACGTCGAGCCTATATGGGGTGGATAACCCGCGCCCCTTCCGCGAGGATGCCAACACGAGCCACGCGCTCTCGCCCTATGCCGCCTCGAAGAAGGGGGCTGAGGTGTTGTGTTTTACCTATCACACGCTGTATGGCATTGATACGACGGTGTTGCGCTACTTCACGGTGTATGGCCCCGCAGGCCGCCCCGATATGAGCATGTTCCGCTTTGTGCAGTGGATCAGCGAAGAACGCCCCGTCCACGTCTTTGGCGATGGGCGGCAAGAGCGTGACTTCACCTATGTGACGGATATTGCGCGGGGCACGGTGGCGGCCCTGCGCCCGCTTGGCTACGAGGTGATCAATCTCGGCTCGGATCAGCCCGTCGTTTTGATGGATGCGCTGCACGAGATCGAACGCCTGCTTGACAACCGCGCCGAGATTGTCTACCATCCCCGCCACCCCGCCGATGTGCTGGCAACGTGGGCCGACATTAGCAAAGCTGAGCAACTGCTTGGATGGAGACCGCAAACGACGTTTCAGGAAGGCGTAGCCAATCTGGTCGCGTGGTATCGGGTGAATGAACCGTGGGCACGCACCATCAAGACGGAATCATGATAACATCTACCGCCCCTCAGCATGTTGCCCCTACCCCACCGCAAACCTTTCTGGTGACAGGTGGTGCAGGGTTCATTGGTTCGCACCTTACGGAAGTGTTGCTCCAACACGGGCAACGGGTGGTCGTGATTGATGACCTCTCCACCGGCTTGTTAGAGAATATCGCCCACCTCCGCCAGCACCCGAACTTCGACTTTGCCCGCGCTAGCATCACCAATGAACTGGTGCTAGATCGGCTCACTTCGCAAGCTGATGTTGTCATTCACCTTGCCGCTGCCGTCGGTGTGAAGCTGATTGTCGAACGCCCCGTGCATACTATCGAGACCAACATTATGGGCACGGAGCATGTGCTCAAGGCTGCGCTGCGCTACGGTGCAAAAGTGCTGATTGCTTCCACCTCAGAGGTCTACGGCAAAGGCACGCGCATCCCCTTCCGTGAGGATGATGATGTGGTGCTGGGGCCTACCAGCCGCAATCGCTGGGGCTATGCTGCCTCGAAGATGCTGGATGAGTTCCTTGCATTGGCGTACTACCGCGAACAAGAGCTACCGGTGGTGCTATTCCGCCTGTTCAATACCGTAGGCCCCCGCCAGCGCGGGCGGTATGGCATGGTCATCCCGCGTTTTGTGCGCCAAGCTGTGCGCGGGGAGCCGCTCACGGTCTTTGATGATGGGCAGCAATCACGCTGCTTCCTGCATGTTGCCGATGCCGTGCAAGCCATCGTCGGGCTAGCCCACCATCCGGCGGCAATCGGGCAGGTGTTTAATGTCGGCTCACGCGAAGAAACAACGATCTTAGCCCTTGCCCAACGCATTTTGGACAAGGTAGATGCCTACCACGCCACGCACGGGCAGGTACATAGCTCGCTGCCAATCGCCGAGCGGATCCAATTTGTGCCCTACGCCGAAGCCTATCAGACTCCTGACTTCGAGGATATGCGCCAGCGTATGCCCGATCTGGGCAAGATTCAGCAGCTGATTGGCTGGCAGCCGCGCTGCACGCTGGAGACGATCCTCGATGATGTGATCGCCCACATCACGAGCCATCCGCAGCAGGGCTAGCAGCGATAGTGCTTGGTGGCGGTAGGGGGGCAATCACCACTTGATCTCGTCCGCCCTGCTTGGCAGCGTATAACGCCTGATCAGCAGCGCGAAAGAGAGCATCGGCGGATGTGCCGTGCTGCGGGCATACCGCCACCCCAAACGATGCGGTGATCTGGGCAATCTGGCACGGCCCATTCTGTACCACTAAGGTATGCAGTCCTAGCCGCAAATCCTCAGCCCGTGTGTGGGTTGCAGTTGTGGTGGCACCCAGCAGCACAATGACAAACTCCTCGCCCCCATAGCGACAGACAATATCCTCGCTACGCATCCTGCCACGCAGAAACGCTCCGATTGTTTGCAGGAGTTCATCGCCGCAATCGTGTCCATAAGTATCATTGACGTTCTTGAAGCGATCAATGTCAAGCACAATGATGCCCACCGGAAGCTGCTGCTGCGCTGCGCGTTGCAGTTCTTGCGGCAAGCGTTCATCAAGGTAACGCCGATTGTGTAGATGCGTCAACGGATCGCGGATGGACTGCTCACGCAGCCACGCATTGGATTGGTGGAGTTCGCGCTCCATTGCCTTGCGTTCGGTAATATCACGCAGCACCCCAATCAGCGCGACCCGCTCGTCAGCTTCCATCAGGAACGCGAGATGCGCCTCTATCGTGCGTTCACTGCCATCGGCGTGGCGCAACACGATTTCGTGCCGCAGTGCAGGGTGCTCCTCCGTGAACATGTGCGTGTATGCAGGCCATGCGGGTTGCTGATTGCTCTCTGGTAGCAGCACCGTAAATGGCTGCTCAATCACTTGTTCAGGCGTGAACCCGTAGGTGGCGTAGTAAGACGGATTCGCCGAGCGGATCAGCCCCTGCCGATCAACTACCACAATTGCGTCTGTCGCTGTCTCCCAGATTGCCCGATAGCGTTCTTCACTCGCTTGAAGGACACGTTCGGTTTCGGCGAGATAGACTTTGTACAGATTCTCGCGCAGGGTATTGAGCGTGGAGATAATCGCCACTGCGACGGCAATCGAGAGAATCAGCTGTGAAACCCACACCAAGCTTAGCGAAAATGGGGTAAATATCGTCTCTGGATTCACTGTGTAGGGAATCGGGATAATCCCAAAAAAGAATGCGCTATAGATGAATGCCTGTGTGAGCAAGACGCTCGCCAGAAAGACGAAGAGCGTGCGCCCTTCAAAGATCAGCGCGGCTAACACAATTATCAAGAAAAACAAGCTGCGCCCAATTCCGGCCAGCCCGCTAAAGGCGAGCCAGATTGTAGCCGTGAGATAATATATGCTGAACAACAGCACCACCCGTCGGCGGAAACTGAGTGCCGGATAATAGGCAATCACCCCTAAGAGCATCACGAGTATAAAATTGAGCGGGATGCGCCAGTAGGCTTGCAGCAGCAACAGATTCAGGGTTCCGAAGATATTGAGTGGCAGCGCGAGCCAGAAGGTGATCCGCGAGGTCAGCAGCACAACCTGCTCACGCCAGCGACGCATCTCGTGCTGGGTGTAGGGATTTGTTGGTTGTCGGGCAAATATGGTATCCAGAGCCATAACACTCATCCTCTCTTGGGGGGATATTTGCGGTGAATGACGTGCCAGACACACTCCGCGCCTGCTTCTGATAGCGCAAAATAGGGCGAAGCATGGCCCCGCCCGATCCCGTAGTGTGTGCTGAATTGCTCCAGCCCTTATGGGCTAGCTGCTACCGCGATCATCGTGGCGACTGCGTTCGGTCTCCTCGATGACGGCTTCCGCTTGGCGGCTGAACACCTCCGCCAGAGCTTTGACATAGGTGAGCTTGCGCTGTTCGAGATCGCGGATCCGCAGGATGTGTTGCTGCAAATCCTGCTCAATCCGATGGACACTGCGCCCCTGCCGTTGCTCCAATTCGCGCAGCAGGCTATCCAGCCGTTCGAGCCATGCGGTAAGCTGTTGCAGGTGGTTCTGGTCAATGTCGCGCAGCTCATCCAGTTTCTCATTGGATTGCTGCCGTAGCTCTTCGAGCCGCTCTTGATTGAGCATAAACCAATCGTTGGCGATCTGCTCAACGCGCTTGATCTCCCGCTCATGGATCACAACTTCGCTATTCAGGTTGGTGATCTGCTCGGTGAAGATCTGCACGGTGAGTTCCAAGCGTTGTTGCAAATCATCCAGCCGATCTAGCCGATGCGCGAGGGCTTTGACTTCCTCATCCTTGCCCTCAAAGAGCTGCGCCGTGTCCATAATCTGGCGGCGCACCTGCTGCCGTTCGACTTGGGCTTCTTCGCTCAGGCGGCGAATATCTTGCAGCGCAATCGTATCGGCATCACGCAGGCGATCCAGTTGCAGGGCCAGCTGCCGGTGACTATCTTCCGTCGCCTTGATCTGATTATGCACGCCCTGCTGGATCTGCTCCAGTGCATCAATTCGCACGACAAAGGTGCTGACATACTCCCGATCCTGCTTGCGGGCATCCGCGAGTTGCTGAATCTGGGCAATCATCTCACGGATCGGGCTAGTCATCTCATCCACCTGTATGCGGGCTGCCGCCATTTCGCGGCGCAGTTCGGCTACGTCGCGGCGGGTGCGCTCCACCGTCAAGGTGACTTCCTCGCGGTGGTCATCAATCAAGCCGTGCATCTGAGCCAGTGCTGATTCAGTTTTGCGGGTCTGCTCGGTAATCAATTGGTAGCGATTGGTGTGATCTTTGAGCAGCCGCCGCAGTTCGTCAATCTGGCTTTGCAGATGGACAAATTGGGATTGATCGGCGGCGCGGATGCGTTCTTCTTCATACTTGGAGGTGATGTTTGAGGGCGGACGGTTCACGCAGATTCTCCTTTGCTGAGGGCGGCCAGCGCAGCCGGTAGGCTAATATCGCCAGTGTACAAAGCCCGCCCAATGATGGCTCCTTCCACACCAAGCGCGGCAAGCCGAACAAGATGCTCAACGCGGGCCACCCCGCCACTGGCAATCACTGCTGGGGGTGCGCCATCGGGCTGGATCAGGGCCGCCGTCGTCTCATAATCCGGTTCGGTGAGGGTGCCATCGCGCCCAATATCGGTATAGATGATCCGCTCTACGCCGGTGTGCGCTAGCTGCTGCAATAGCTCAAGGACATGCGTCTGCGAGGTCTCCGTCCAGCCGGCGGTTGCCACCCAACCGTTGCGGGCATCCAGCCCAACGATGATGCGCTCATCGTAGCGTTCGACGGAGCGCGTCAGCAAGCCGGGATCACGCACGGCTGCGGTGCCCAGAATGACCCGCTCAACGCCCAGTGCCAGTGTCGCCCGGATCGTTTCATCGTTGCGTAGCCCGCCCCCCACCTGCACGGGAATATCTACGGCGGCACGGATCGCTTTGATCGCCGCAATATTCACGGGATGCCCGTCGCGTGCGCCATCCAGATCAACCACATGCAGGCGGTGTGCGCCCTGTGCTTGCCAGTGGCGGGCGGTGCTGGCTGGGTCATCGCTGAATACCGTAACCTGCTCAAAATCGCCCTGCACCAGACGGACACACATGCCGTCTTTCAGATCAATTGCAGCCAGTAACTCCATGCGTGTCATCTACTCCTTGCCCGGTTCAGGTGCGGCGTAGCTGTGCCGCTTGGCACAGCACCACAAAATTGTGCAGCAGGCGCAGCCCCAGTGTGCCGCTTTTCTCCGGGTGAAATTGCACCGCATAGAGATTGTCGCGGATCACGATACTCGGAAAGTCTAGCCCATACGCGGTACGTGCTGCAACCAGTTCCGGTTGGGCTACATCGCAGAAATAAGAATGGACAAAGTAGAAATCCGAGCCATCGGGAATGTCCGCAAAGAGCGGATGGGCGGCGTAGTCCGGGCTGAGGTTGATCTGGTTCCAGCCGATTTGGGGCACTTTCTGCCCATCGGGTAGGCGGCGGACCACGCCCGGCACAATGTCGAGGCAGGCGTGTACGCCAAACTCCGCGCTGCTGCTGCACAGCACCTGCATGCCCACACAGATGCCCAGAAAGGGTACGCCCCGTGCCACCACCTCCGGTAGGACGCGGTGCATACCGAGTGCAGTGAGGCTCTGCATCGTGTCGCGGGTGGCTCCTACGCCGGGCAGTACCACCGCATCGGCGGCGGCAACGACGGCTGGATCATCGGTGACGGTCAAGTCTGCGCCAACGTGTTCGAGCGCACGCACGGCGTTCGGCAAATTGCCCGCACCATAGTTGATTACTGCAAGCATAGCCGGGGCCGGCTCCTTTCTAGGCTTCGGCGGCTCCGCGCAAAAGCGGATGCTGCTGCTGGAGCGTCTCAATCAGGCGCGTCAGTTCTGGCTCTGGCGCAGTGATGCGCCCCATCTCGCCGGGGGCTGGGGTTTGTCCTAGCAGCACCTGTAGCGAAGCGAGCGCACTGGCTCCCACCGCTTCAAGGTTGTAGCCACCCTCTAGCACCAGCACGATGCGCCCATCACACAGTTCGCCCGCTGCATCAGCCAGCATCTTGGTCATACTGGTGAAGCCTTGTACCGAAACCACCATTGGCCCAATCGGGTCGCTCCAGTGGGCATCGTAGCCTGCGGAGACGAGAATGAGCTGGGGCTGGAAGCGGTGTAGCGCGGGAATAATCACTTGCTGAAACACCTGTTGGTAGCCGACATCGCCTACCCCGTAAGGCATGGGCACATTCAGCGTTGCGCCTGCGCCATCGCCCGTGCCGATCTCATCCACGCGCCCGGTGCCGGGATAGTAGGGTGCGGCGTGTGTGGAGCAGAACAATACCTGCCCATCGCCATAGAAAATATCCTGCGTGCCGTTGCCGTGATGTACGTCGTAATCCACAATGGCAACCCGCGCTAGCCCGAATTGCTGGAGGGCGGCGCGGGCGGCAACCGCGATATTGTTGAACAGGCAGAAGCCCATCGCCCGATCTGGGGTGGCGTGGTGGCCCGGTGGGCGCACAAATGCAAACGCATTTGGGGCCGTGCCCTGTAGCACCGCCGCCACCGCCGTGATCGCCCCGCCTGCGGCAAGGTACGCCGCCTCAAGCGTACCTTCGACCATGTAGGTGTCGGTGTCAATGTAGCCGCCGCCGCGCACGGCATAGCGGTTGATCGTATCAACGTGATCGGTGGTGTGAACTGCAAGCAGTTCGTCTTGGGTGGCGGGGCGCGGCGCAAGCTGTTGCACCATTGCCCGCACGCCACTGGTATCAAGCGCACGCTGGATTGAGAGCAATCGCTCTGCCCGTTCAACGTGGGTGGGATCCGTATGAATGAGATACCGCTCATCGGTTACAATTGCTGTTGTCATGTTACGTGCTTGCCTCCGTACCCTGCGCCAATCCTGATCCGTTACACTCTTCCTGCGGGTATTATAGCATAGCGTTTGCACCGGCTTGCCCAGATAGGGTACAATACGGATGATCTTCGGTGCTGGCGTTGAAAGCCGCAGGTATGCTACGCTTGGCAGTGAGCGGTAACTGGGATGACTGACTGCGCTGGGGCGTGTGCCTCGCGTGAACCATAAACAAGCGTTAACTACAAACCAAACAGAGGGAGGGCAGTCCAATGATCCCGCTACGTGCGCGTTACCAACACTATCTGGATGAACTGCATGGCGATGTTGTTCGGCTCGGCGAGAAGGTACATTTGGCGTGGGAACGGACTTTGAAAAGCATGGACACTGGCAATGTTGTTCTCGCTGGGTGGGTGATTGACAATGACCGCGAGATAGACGATTCGCGCCGCTACCTCGAAGAACGGGCGATTACCATGCTGGCCACCCAGCAGCCGATAGTCGGGCACGATCTGCGTCTGTTGGCTACCGTCAGCACGCTCGCGGGTGAGCTTGAGCGGATTGGCGACTACGCCCGCTCGGTGGCACGGCGGGTGCGGCTGCATCCTAATCTGCTGCAACGCACGCTTGGCAATGATCCTCAATGGGCACGGATGACGGAACTGGCACGATACATGGTGCAAATCTGTATGGATGCGCTGCTGGCCCAGAATACGGAATTGGCGATGCAGTTGGCGGAACTGGAGAATGAGGTGGATACGCTACGGCATACCCTGCGCGGCCGGGTGATTGAGCAGATGCGGGCCGACCCGTCGCTGCTGGATGTGGGCATTGAGATGCTCGAAATCATCACCGTGCTGGAGCGCACAGCCGACCGCACAACCAACATTGGCGAGAATATCATCTTCCTTGTGGAAGGCGAGTATAAGCTGCTCAATCCAGATGGGTAACTCGACCAGATGGGTAGCCGCGACCTGTGAGCGATAGCTCGCTTGGCGCACTTGGGCAGCTTAGGTATTGTGCAGGAAGTGGCAGATGTCGCCATCCTGCACAATATACTGTTTACCCTCTGAGCGTACCGTGCCCTGCTTCTTAGCTTCGTTCATCGAGCCAGCCCGGATCAGATCGGCATAGGCTACGACTTCGGCCCGGATGAAGCCGCGTTGGAGATCGGAGTGGATCGCCCCGGCTGCTTCGACGGCGAGCGTGTTGCGCCGGATCGTCCACGCTCGCACTTCATCTTGCCCCGCAGTGAGAAAGCTCATCAAGCCGAGCAGATCATACGAAAGGCTAATCACGCGGTTGCGGGCGGGCTGCTGAATGCCTAGATCATCCATGAAAGCCTGCGCGTCAGCCGGCTCAAGCTGGGCTAGCTCGGCTTCGATCTGCCCGGCTAGGGCTACCACTGCACTCTGCTGGTGCGAGTAGCTGATCGGCGGCGGGTCGTTGAGTTGCCCCTCATCAATGTTGACGACAATCAGCATGGGCTTCGCGGTGAGGAACTGATACCCGCGAATCATGCGGGCTTCATCCTCACTGATCGCTACGTTGCGGATCGGGGTGTCGTTTTCGAGGGCCGCCTGTAGCCGTTCGAGCAGCTCACGTTCGGCGAGGCGTAGCTCTCTGTCGCGGGCCGCCATCTTGTTGATCTCGGCTTGCAGGCGGGTCAGGCGGCGTTCGATGATGCCGAGATCGGAGAACGCCAACTCTAGATCAAGCGTGGCGACATCGCGGGCGGCATCCACCGTGCCCGCCGGATGCGGTACGGTCTCAGCGCGAAATGCCCGCACGACATGCAGCAGTGCATCCGCCGTGCTGATGTAGTTGAGCAGAGCCGGGGGCAAGCCTTGGCCGGGCGTATCGCTGCTGATGCCCGCCACATCCACATACTGCACATCGGCGTAGGTGGTTTTGCGCGGCGTGTACATCTGCGTCAGCACATCGAGGCGTTCATCGGGAACTTTCACGAGCGCAAGATTCGGCTCGATCTGCCCCGATGAGTACGCCGCAGTTTCTATCGTGCTGCCGGTCAAGGCATTAAAGACGGTGGTTTTGCCACTATTCGCTAGCCCAATCAATGCAATCCGCATCGCTCATTATCCCTTCTGCCACTGCTACCCTAGCTCACCCATATCTCCCTGTGGATAGTAGTGCGCTTAGCGGTTGCTGTCAAGGGCGGAACCGGGCCGGTGTTGGGTTGGTTACAGCACGATGTAGTTCGTATCATCCGTATACCACACCGCAACTGGCGTGCCGAGCGGCGGTAAGGAATAGCTTTTAAGGTGATTGCGGGTCGCTTCATCCTTACCCTCTAGCGGTATGCCTAGTGGTGACTGAAACTGGTAGCGGGCTTTCACAATGTAGTCATTGTCCGAGTCTGTGTCGCCTTCGATGTGGGTTAAGGTTCCGTGCAGCAGTTGCCCATGTTTTGTAAGGTGATCAGCACGGCGTATGCTCTGGAAAGCCCCGAACGTCATGATGCCGCTGATACCGACCCACGCTCCCCAAAAGATCAAAGTAGTGAGCGATGTAATAAGCGGATCACGGATTGAAGGCGGTGTCGCTTGGGAAATGGTCGGGTCATCGGGCACAAAGTACACCGTGATCGCCTGTCCCATTTCCAATTGTTCATACGTATCACTATTGACGCTGACCCTGTTGGTGTATTGTTGCAGCTCCCCATTGGGATCAGGGTGGGTGAAAGCATAGGTGATGTAGTACGTTGAGCTAGCGTTACCACGTCTGGAGTTCTTATCTACAATCTGCGCTTCAGTCGTTGCTTGTTGGGTGCTCAAGCGAGAGTAATTGTTCCAAGTATCTACTGTATCAGGCAAAAAAAATGCACTGCTTCCTAGTGCCATCAAAAAGGAAGCCAACATAACGAGTAAAACTAATGTCATACATCCCCGCTCGTGCGATTGGTAGGGCTTCAGCCCCAGCGCCACCTCGCGGTTCGTCGGGTAAAGGAGAAAGGTCCCATCAGGCGTGAAATACTCTTCAGGGATTGGTTTGGTAGCCATTGGGCGGGCATCCTTTCTGGTTGGGTCACTTACAGCAACGTGTAGTTCGTATCATCCGCATACCACACCGCAACCGGCGTGCCGAGCGGCGGTAAGGAATAGCTTTTAAGGTGATTACGGGTCGCTTCATCCTTACCCTCTAGCGGTATGCCTAGTGGTGACTCAAACTGGTAGCGGGCTTTCACCATGTAGTCATTGTCCGAGTCTGTGTCGCCTTTGATGTGGGTCAGGGTTCCGTGCAGCAGTTGCCCATGTTTTGTAAGGTGATCATCACGGCGTATGCTATGGAAACCCACGAACGTCATGAAGCCGCTTATACTAAGCCAAAATCCCGCCCAGAGCAAGCTGAAGAGGGATACTTTAATGGGATCGGAGATCGCGGGTGGTGTCGCTTGGGAAATGGTCGGATCATCGGGCACAAAGTACACCGTAATCGCCTGCCCTCTGTCCAATCGCCCATACTCACCTGCACTAACGCTTACCTCGTTGGTGTATTGTTGCGGCTCCCCATTGGGATCAGGGTGGGTGAAAGCATAGGTGATGTAGTACGTTGTGCTATCGTCATCACGTCTGGAGTTCTTATCTACAACCTGTGCGGTAGTGGTTGCTTGCTGCTCGCGCAAGCGGAAATAGCTATTCCACTCACCCACTGCACTAGGCAACAATAAGCCACACGATACCACCAAGCCGATCAGGAAAAAAGTTAACGGAAAAAGGAGTATAAAGAATGCACATCCTTGCCCCTTGATGCGGTAGGGCTTCAACCCCATCGCCACCTCGCGGTAATCGGGCTTAAGGACAAAGACTCCATCAGGTGTGAAATACTCTTCAGGGATTGGTTGGGTTGTCATTGGGCGGGCATCCTTTCTGGTTGAGTTCATTACCATAACGTGGGTCGTTCTAGGTCAAAGCAGCCGATAGGTACGCCGATTGCCATACCAGATTGCCACCCGCGTACCAACAGGGGGCAAGGGTGTAGCGGGCCGGTAGCTGTTATAATGGCTGGCATTATCGCTGATTGGTGTGCCATCGGGGGCGGTGAAGGTGTAGTCCACCGTGATTTTGTAATTCAGCGTGGATTCGGCAACGCCGGTGATCTTCGTCAGCGTGCCATACAGCAGCTGCCCCCGCCGCAATGCCCGCTGCCCTAGCCAATCGCGCACGGTGCGGTAGCTGAAGTAGCCCGCCACGCCATTCCAGCCCACCAGCCACACAAACGTAAAGATGGTGGCAAGGATCGGCTCGGCAATGTGGGGCGGATTGAGGCGCGAGATGGTCGGGTCGCTTGGGGCAAACACAATCGGCAGTTGCTGCCCATATTCAAGCTGCTCGTACTGGCTGCGGCTGACGCTTGCCGTAGCCTCATATTGATAGGGTTCGCCATTGGGCAGGGGGTGGCTGAAGATGTAGCTCACGAAGTAACTAGCATCGCCCTCATCATCGTAGCTGATGCGTTTGTCTAGCACCTGCGCTGTGCCGCTTTGCATCTCTGCCATGAGCGTGTCGTATTCGTGCCACGCTTGGCGGGTGAGTGGGATCAGCGCACTGCTAATCAGAATGCCAACGAGCAAGAACAAGGGGGCAATCAAGCTCAACACCGAAACACCCGCACCATCAAGGATGTAGGGCTGCTGCCCGTGCGCGACAGCGCGGTGGTCCGGATTGAGGACGAACACCGTATCAGACATACCTTGCAATCCTTTCTATCAAGCTGCGCTCAGCATGAATTCATCATGCTCCTTATGCCGGTATGATACGCCACTCTACCAAGCAATACGCAATTGCCTGCGAGGACGTTGCAGGCTTCTCAGCAATATGGACCCTGATGATCAGAGTGGGCTGATCTAAATGGCATAATTCTCATTCCCATCAGGTCTAGAATAGAGATAAAAAGCCCGTGTCAGGAGCCGTATCCGCTTGACAAGGCTTGGGTGCATCGCTACAATAGTACGGGTAAATTCGATTATGTACAGATAACAGACGGTTCTAGCGGAGGAAAAAGGATCAATGAAGAACATTGTACGGTTCTGGGTCGCATCATTGGCGATGGTAATGGCACTGACCTTGGCGGCATGTGGTGGTGGTGGTAGTGCGCCTGCACCAACAGCAGCCCCATCGGGCGGTGGTGCCGCGAGTGGCGGCGGCGAAGCGGCAGGCGGTGGCGGTGCCCCGATCAGCTCGATTGAAGTGACCGCAAAAGGTGAGCAACTGCTGTTCAACGTAGATGAGATTGGACCCTTCACATCCGGCTCGGAAGCTACGATTACGTTTAACAACACGTCCACAATCAACCAACACAACCTACTGGTGATTAAGGGTGATCGCACTGTGACCACCGCAGTGAATGATGCCGGTGCGGAGGCTGGTACGAGTGCCGCCTACGTGCCCGATGACCCGGCAGTGGTGGCCCACACGAGCCTGCTCGATCCGGGCAGTATGGAGTCGGTTTCGTTCACGCCCGAAGCGGGAGCTACCTACTACTACATCTGCACCGTGCCCGGCCACTATGTCGCCGGTATGATCGGCGAGATTACACTGGCTCCGTAAATCACCCCAGTTTCTTATATCTGATGTGTGATCTCCTCAATGGGGTAAGCTGCAAATAGTGCAGCTTACCCCGTTTCTATGTATAATACCCAAGAACGATCCACTCGAACGCATTGCTGTAATCGTGAGTACCGCTGTGCGGCACAATTCGGTGTCAGGTAGGGTCAGGCAGTGTGAGGTTTGCGACAGTGCCGTACTCCTCGCGCTGTGTATGATGGGTACGGTAGCTTGTACGGGCTAATCCAGAAAATGTAAGTAAGAGGTGTTGTGAAGCTCAACCAAGTTCACCATCAGACCCGCCCTGAGAAACCATTGCCGCCCGCACCCGATCCATCAACATCACTGCAGCCGTTGCAGCAGTGGCGGCAGCAAGCCCTGCTCAATCTGCTCCGGGTGGCGTTGGTGTTGGCATTGCCCGCGCTGGCCCTCGATAGCTACAACGCGGTACAGCAGCAAGAGATCATCCCCACCATCATGTATGCCATCGGCTACGTTGTGCTGGTTGGGTTGGTGGCTGTGCCGCGTGTGCCCAATCTGGTGCGGGTGCTGTATCTGATCAGCTTGCTGTATCTGATTGGGGCCAGCGAACTGCTCTCGCACGGCATTGTGGTAGGCGGCATGCTGTTCATGTTCACGTTTGTAGTGCTATCCGCACTCTTTCTCGATCTGCGTGGTGCGCTGATTGCGGGGGGCTTGCCTTCGCAACGGTGGTGTTAACGATTGCAACCACGAGCCAGCCGCGTGCGCTGACGATTCAGATCACCGATCTGGCGTTGCTGGTACTTCTTACCGCAATGATCGTCACACTCACGTTGACGCTCACCCACACGCTCCTCGCTAGCCTGCGCCAAGCCGAAGAGCTGGCCCTAGTGGCCCAAGCCGCCCAGCACCACGCGGAGCAAAACGCGGTGGCACTGGCAGAGCAACAGGCAGCAATGGTGCAAGCCCGCGATGCTGCGGTGGCCGCCCACGCCGAAGCTGAGCAAGCCCGGCAGGAAGTGCAGCAGCAACTCGCTGTGGTGCAGCAGCAGCAAGCCCTGATCCATGAACTGAGTCTGCCGGTGTTGCCACTCACCGAACATACCCTCGTGTTGCCCTTGGTGGGGAGCCTCGATGCCGAGCGGGTCGTGCAGATTACGGGCGGCTTACTGGAGCAGGTTGCGGCCCATCAGGCACGGCTGGTGATCCTCGATATTACGGGTATTGCTGAGTTGGATCGGGCGGTGGCGCAGGCATTGCTCGAGACCTTGCGCGGGGTGCAGTTGCTAGGGGCGCAGGTGGTGCTGACCGGCATCCAGCCTCGCACGGCCCACGCGCTGGTGCAGTTGGGGGTTGCGCTCACTGGAATACGCACATACAATACCCTCCAAGCGGGTGTAGCTGAGAGCATCCCCGCGGTGCGTTATTGATCCGGAAATGCCTTGTTTTCGCAGCAGATACCTGTTATATTACAAGGGGGATGTTTCAACAGGTATCCATAGCGGATCTTAAGTGCCCTCGTTTTTTCCAAACTCTTGGCTCACCTGCAACAAGAGTACAGTCATAAGGCTTGAATGCTTTCTCCACATCCTGAGAGGGAATGCTACGAATGTCGTATGCTGTGGATCACACCGAGCCGCATATCCACGCCGCAGACCGCCCCCTCTTTATGTGGCGGCAAAAGGCCCTCACAATGCTGCTCCGCATTGTCCTCATTTTCGCCTTGCCAGTGGTTGCCCTTGATATTTTCACAATGATCGAGACCCGCCAGCCAATGCCCACCCTGTTCTACGTCGGGGCGTATCTGTGGGTCGCCGTGATTACGTTTGTGTCGCGTATCCCCTACATCCTGCGGGTGGGCACTCTGATTGGGATTATGTTCTTGGTCGGCTCGATTGAAGCCTCGCTCTATGGCTTGCGCCCGCCGAGCCTGCTGTTTATGCAGGCGAGCATTATTCTTTCCATCTTGTTCTTTGATGTTGCGGGCTTAATTGTCGTGGGGACGTGGGTTGCAGCAATGATCGCGTTCTCGTTCTTCTTCGTGAAACAAGCCTACCAATCAATTCTCGTGACGATAGATATTGCTATCCTGATCTTGCTCACCGCGATGAGCAGTGCGCTGATCCTAAATTTGATGAAGACGATGCTGCACAGCCTGCACCGCGCCGAACATCTCGCCGTCGAAGCTCAGCACGCCCTACATCAAGCCTTCCACGATGCACTGACAGGGCTGTACAATCGGCGTTACCTCGATGATCAGCTCAGCCAGTTGCTCGCACGGACCCAAGCAGACAGCACGCCCGTCAGCCTACTTCTGCTCGATATAGACTACTTCAAGCAGTTCAATGATACCTATGGTCATGCGGCTGGCGATGCCGTCCTACGGGCGGTTGGGGTGATCTTGGCCAGCAATACCACCGAAACTGACATTGCCGCACGCTGGGGCGGCGAGGAGTTTGTGGTGGTGCTGCCGGGGCTAGGCGTAGAGCGAGCAGTGGAACGGGCTGAGCAGCTGCGGGTGGCGGTGCAGCAATTGGCCCTTATGTATAGTGGTCAGCAACTGGGCATGATCACCGTCTCGATTGGGGTCGCCACCTTTCCCACACACGGCAACACGGTTACTGAGGGCCTGTATGCCGCCGATAGCGCACTGTATGCCGCCAAGCGCAATGGGCGCGATCAGATCGTTGTAGCCGGAACGGGCGGTGCGCGGCCAGTGCGGACAACATCCGTAGTGCGGGCCGAATCGGTGGCGCACTAGCCGCGTGCGCCCCCGTACCGCGCCACCCATGTCCGCGTGGCGGGCCTCACCGCTCGACGTATTGCTGGCGGTAATACGCCAGATAGTCGCCCGACTTGATCGGCCGCCACCACGCTTCCTGCTCCCGATACCACTGGACCGTCTGGGCAAAGCCGGTGGCAAAATCCACCTGCGGCTGCCAGCCGAGCGCGTGCAGCTTGCTGGCATCGAGGGCATAGCGCACATCGTGGGCGGGGCGATCTTTGACAAACTGGATCAGGCTCTGTGGCTTGCCGAGTGCCGCAACAATCATCTGCGCGACAGTCAGGTTGGTTTGCTCCATATCGGCGGCGACGTTGTAGGCTTCACCGAGCACGCCGCGCCGTAGCACTACATCAATGGCGCGGGCGTGGTCGCTGACATACAGCCGATCCCGCACCTGCTGCCCATCACCGTACACTGGCAGGGGCAGATCATCGAGCGCGTTGGTGATGAAGAGGGGGATCGCCTTTTCAGGATATTGGTAGGGCCCATAGGTATTTACGCCCCGTGTAATCGTGAGCGGGATGCCATAGGTGCGAAAGTAGGACAGGGCGATTAGCTCGCCACTGGCTTTGCTGGCTGCGTAGGGGCTGGTTGGCAGAAAGCGATCATCCTCGCGGAACTTGCCCGTGGGGATAGGCCCATACACCTCATCCGTCGAGACGTGGTGCAAGCGTTGCAAGCCCAGCGTGCGGGTTACTTCGCAGAGGACATACACGCCGTAGACATCCGTCTGGACAAACGCATCAGGATCGAGGATCGAACGATCTACGTGGCTCTCGGCGGCAAAGTTGACAATCGTATCAATCTGATCCTGTGCAACCGCTGCTTGCACCTGCGCCAGATTGCAGATGTCGCCCTGCACAAAGGCAAAGTTGGGGTGCTGCGCGACGGGCGCAAGGTTCTCGGTGCGCCCAGCGTAGGTCAGCTTATCAAAGACGACCACGCGCAGATCGGGGTAGGTCGCCAGCATATAGTGGACGAAATTGGCTCCGATGAAGCCGGCCCCGCCCGTCACTAAAAGGTTTTGCATAAGGGTTTCCTATTCTCTCCAGAACTTACGATCACCGCCGCTATGGTAACACAGGAAGGGCACGCCCGATTACCGTACCCAAATCTTTGACACCCGCATCCCAGCCCCCCGCCATCGGCTGCTACTCCGGCAGCACATCCAGCCACAGCAGTAGCTCGCGGTAGGGCGGCGCATCGGCCGGAGCATCGGCGGGGTAGAGCCGGAAGTACACCTGCACATCATCAGCATCCCACGTTGTGCGCCATGTAATTGGGATCAGACGCTGCTCACCCGCCGCCAGCGTGATACCTTCCTGCACTGCAAGTTGCGTCCACCACGCTTCTGGCTGCCACGCCCACGTTGCCCACACCTCAAGGCGGTAGTGCTGCGGCTGATCGGTATGGTTGGCAATGCCAATCGGGGTTGTCTGATTCACGCCCACCTGCACAAGGCGCGGGTAGGCAGCGGCTTGGCCTTCTGCCCCCAGCATATATAGCTCAGTGGGGGCTGGCGCGGGCGGTGTAGCAAAGGTGAGCAGAATCAAGAGTACCACCAGCCCACTACCAAACCCCAGCCAGCGGTAGCTACGGCGTTCCAGCGGGGTGCGCTGGGCCCACCACTGGCGCGGGCGCGGTGCTAGCACGGGTGCGTAGCGGGTGGCATGGGGCAAGCGGGCGCGTTGCCAGATGCCCCCCCAACAAGCAACACGGTGAGCAAGGCATGCCCCAGCACTAACGCGGGGAAGCTCAAGCCACTCGGCAGGATGTGTAGCCCAAGGGCGAGGATGGGCAACACGGCGACACTGAGGCCTAAGCTCAACCCGAATCGCTCTAACCCATCCAGATCATCGTGGCGCGGGAAGAGCGCAACTTGCAGGCAGTAGCCGGGGACATACAAGAGGGAGATGAAGCCTAGCACTAGGCGCACGGGTGCAAGCCACGCCAGCCACGTTTCGAGCAGGAGCACGAGCAGCAGCAGCAGTAACCCCAGCAGGGCCGCCCCCAGATCACGCCCTAGCAGGGCGGCAAGATTGCTGATGCGCCCAACCGCCCTAGCATTGGGCGCATCGGTGTGGGTGGGGAGCAGATCGGGCGTTTCCATCGTGATGATCCCTCAGCGTTGGTAGGGTGTTTCTGGGCGTAGGCGATAGATTTGCGTGATGCCGTTATCGTAGGTGATCGCCGCATCGTTCGTAATCGGGAGCGGCACGCCGAGCCGCGTACCCCGACTGCGGATTACATCCGAGATCAGGAAGGAGCGCGTGCCCGCCTCGACCGCCCACCCATCGAGGCGCACCGCACGCGGCTGAACATCGGTAGCAAGCGCATCGCCAGCAATCAAGCGTTCATCAAAGCCGACCCAGAGACCACGCTCAGCAAGGTGCGTATCGGCCCATGTGATGGCTTGCAGTTCGCTGGGATGGTAGAAGATCCACTTGTTGCTCAGCACCGGCTCATTCGTCGCTTTGAGCGTCGAGAGGATTGCCAGCAGCCCTAGCACTAGTGCCAGCGTAGCATATGCGCTACGCTGGATGGAGGGTGTCGGGGGCTGCCATTGGATGACCGCACGGGTGATAAGGGGCACGGCAAGCAGCGTGAACGAGGGGAATACGCGGTGCTGCAAATTGCCGCCGATGCTGAAATCGGCAAGAATACTCAACGCGCCCTGTATCGCAAAGGCTCCATAAAATGCCCACAGCAACACCGCCGCCGGATCGGGCGGGGCCCGCCGCCCTAGCCCCCATGCAAGCGTTTGCCAGAGCCAGATGCTCGCCGATGCGCCAAGCAGCAGCCAATTTGAGAGGGTGAGGAGCACGTAGGCTTCACGGCTGATCCACGCACTGTCAATCGTGGCGTAGGGATTGATTGCATCGCCCGCTAGGGGGACTGGCTCTACATCGAGGATTAGGGCGGCACTGCGTTCGGCGATAGTTGTGAGCACGCGCAGGCTGATCTGGGCGGGCGGGTAGATGTAGAAAATGAAGGCAAAGACAAGGATCAGGCAGATCACGCTGGTAAATAGCAGGCGTTGCACCAGCACCCCCGCCTGTGCCGCCGGACGCAGGCTGAGTGGTTGCTCACGGATCACCACCCAACACAGCACGAGTGCGAGTAACACGGCCAAGACAAACGAATTGGCAAGGAAGGTGTTGAAGGCAATCACAGCATAGATGCACAGGTAGAAGCAGATGATCAGGCTCGCAAAGCGCGACAGCCGATCTGTGGAACGCAGGCTGCGGATCAGCAGGAACAAGCTCAGGAGCATCAGCCCGCGAGTGAACTTCTCGTGGGTGCCGCGTGACAACACAAACAGCAACTCCGGCTGCACCAGCAGAAACAGGGTCGCCAGCGTTGCCCCGCGGGCCGAGCCGACTAGCTCGCGGTAGAGCAACCACGCGGGCGGGATGATCCAGATCGCCAGCAGGATCGCGGCGTAGCGTTGGATGAAGCCGATGGGTGCGCCACTGATCTGGCTGAGGAAAGTGGCAAGCACTTGGTAGCCATAGCCATTGGCATAACGATTCACGTCAGGAATAAGTTGTTCGCTGCTAATCATTTGCTGGATCGCAAAGGCAAAGGTGGTGGTATCGCCTTCGCCCCACAGCCCACCGTAACGCAGCAGCACGTAGCTGGCAAACAGCAACCCCAAGCCAAGTGCGATCAGCAGGTGCAAGGTTGCTGGCAAGGGTCGGTCCGTCTCGTGTAGTTGGTGCTGGCTCATGGCGTATGTTCAGTGGGCCGTGCAGGCGGGGCAAGGCGGCTAAAGATCAGGGCAATCACCCCGCCGATCACGAGCAGCAGCACAGGGGCTTGCCACCACACTCTGGTGTTGCTAGAGAGGTGCAGGATATGGGCTGGGGCAGTCGCGGCATTCGCGCCGAGTGTGACTGTCTGCTGGGTCTGTGCGACCTGTTGCTGATCCTGATCGAACAAACGCGCAACGATAGTCCACGCTCCCAGCTGTGTCGGTTGCCAATCAAGGGCGACCCACTGCTGATCCATGCCGTGTACGCCGACCCGCTGCTCTAGCACCGGCACACGCTGCTCGCCTTGTTGGGCTTCGACGTACAGGGTTAATCCGTTGGCATCGGCAATCTCCGCATTGCTCAGCTCGATCCCGCGTGGCGCAAGGCGGGACAGCGTGTCGCCCTGTGCGGCAAGGTGCAGGGTCAGCGTGAGATCGGGCGGGGGGAGGGGTGTAATCTGAAGCTGATCGGTATAGGCGACCAGATACTCACCCGGCGCAAGCCCCGCAAACAGCGCGGCATCGGCTCCGCGTGGGCTGAAGTGGGGCAGTGCCGTCAGCACAAAGCGGAAGCCGCCGGCATCGGTGAAGCGGAAATCGCGCAGGCGTGCGCCGTTGAGGGTGAGGGTATCGCCCGCGAATTGGTTGAATTTGGCTCGCAGATCGTGCGGATCAAGGTCTCGCTGGTGCTGGGCAAGCTGGGATCCTAGCTGCTGCCATTCAGCATGATTGGTGGGGGGCAGGGTCTCGAACAGGCTAGGCGGCACCGCTACCGCTCGCAGCTGCACCTGCTCCACTGCCGAGTCGCTGTAGATCAGGTGCGCGTCGGTCACATTGAGTTGGCGCGAGATCGTGCGGTAGTTGTCCGCATCGCCCGTATTCTGGAGCCAGAGCCACTGATCGAGGTAGGCATCGCCATTCAGATTGGCGTAGTAGAGGGCCCGTGCATCGCCCAGATCCCACGCACCCTGTGTGGCGTGGCGCAGGTGCAGCTTGCCGTCTATCGGGCTGAAGTAGAGGTAGGGCTGGTAGGTCTGCTCCAGATCGGTGGATTCGTGGCGCATGCCCACGGGCAGATCAACACTGCGCCGGGGCCGTTCGGCACTGTTGCCAAGATTGTAGTCCAGCATCTGGCGGGTGTCAGTGGGTGTTTCGTAGATGCCTTCGCTCGTCCAGTAGGGCAAGTCGGTATTTTCCACCGCGACAAAATCAATACTCCACTCGCGCTCTACGACCCACTGCGGCAACTGTTCGTAGGCGATCATCTGCACCGCGAAATCCGGCAGGTGGGTGATCGTCTCAATTGGGTGCTGCCCAAATAGCTCTAGCTTGTAATCCCATGTCGTAGTATTAGCCTGATCCCACGAATAGCGAATCTGTTGGGTCCAGCTATCGTTGCTGCCTGTAATATACAGGTTGCGCGGCGGGTTGGCAACCATGCGTACCTGTAGTTCGGGGTAGCCGTCGTTGTCCTGCGCCAGATCGTAGAAGCCAAAGGGCGACTCGAAGCTGGCTGGCCCGGCTTCAGCGGGGGTTGGCCGATACTGCGAATACATAAACCACACATCATCATTGAAGCGCGAGGCGACAAATTCGCCAACGATGGCAAGTCTGCCGGTTGTCCAGTCCATCTTGATTGGGGGCGGGCTAATCAGATAATCCTTGTTGTACTGCTCACCACTGCCGAGCAGATACCAGAAGATACTGCCCGTAATCGGATATTCGTCATCAGCCACATTCTGGATCGCCTCGAGCCGGGCGGGCCCCGATGTTTCGGGGGCTTTGGGCCACGCATCCACCCACTGCCAATCGGGGCGACCTGAGTTGGTGGTATCGCGCACGGTGATCGTAAAATCTGGCTCCCCATCGTGGCGCAGAAATTCGAGGAAGGCGGGGGCTGCAAACGAAGCCCGCACGGGCCCATCCACCGTGAGGTGCAGATTGAAATTGGAGCGATCCGCCCGTTGCCACCAGCCATCGCGGGCAAGAACCCGCACCGTCGGGAAGGGCGAATCGAGCAGTTCAAGCGTTGGCTCGATCTGGTGCAGCACGCGCCCATCGCCGGTGCGGTCATCCCACAGCTCCGCGACCAAGCCTTCATCGGTCTGCTGAAAGGTGATAATCAACTGGGCTGTGCCATCTGCACCGACATCAAAGACCCACACGTCGTCGGTGAAATCGGTGGCGATGCGCCAATCATCGGATGCGACCATATTCTGCCCGCGATCATACACGCGCACTTGATCGCGCTCGGTAGCAAATGCCGCATCAATGATCGTGACATTCGGGCGGCCAGCACCAGTCGTATCCTGCTGGCGGATGCCAAGTAGCGTCATGCCCTCCGCGCTTAGCTCGGCGTGGGCAGCGGCTGGGGTAAGGTGTACAGCAAGCAGGAGCAGTCCAATCAGAAACCAACGTTGCATAGGACAATCCCAATCCTTTCGAGGGCAGTATACCATAGTGAGCGGGGGGTGTGCGGGTGCCGTTGGTGGTACGCCAGTAGCAGCGCGTGGGGTCACCGGAACTGGGCTTGCTGTGCTCCTGCCCCATCCTTTAGCTGGGTGGAGCCGTTCTCGCCCCTGCGGCGGCGGCCACGCCCAGCCCCCACACGGCCCATACCAGCGGCGCAGGCTTGACCATGCCCCACGTCACCGCATCCACCATGCCGTGTGTCAGCAGGGCGGCTTGGCTGCCCAGCACGCCCAGCGCAATCGCCCGTTGCCACCAGCCCGCGTCATCCGCTGCGGCACGGCGATATGCCTGCCCTGCCGCTAGGGTACACAGCCCCAACACTGCTAGCCACAGCCCCAGCCCAGCCAGCCCCAAATCTACCCCAACTTGCAGCAGGAGATTGTGGGCGTGTTCGCCGCGTCCGGGCGGCACGAGGGTGTAGGGGTAGAGCGTCTCGACGACCAACAGGAACGACCCCATGCCGATGCCGGTGAAAGCGAAATCGTGCAGCATATAGCGGGCGCGACTCCAGATTTCCATGCGCCCCGCAATGCCGCCGAGCGGGTCATCGGCGAGCAGCCCATTCCAGCCGCCGAGCAGCGTGAAGCCCGCTAGCGCAAATAGCACCCCGCTCATCAGCAGGATTCGATAGCGCACGCTGATCAGGAGTATGGTAGCAAGCCCAACCAGTGCCGCTAGCCCGCCCCCGCGTGATTCGGTCAGCACGAGTGCCACCGCCAGTGGCCCACTGAGCAGCAGCGCACCCAGCCGTACCCCGCGCATGGGGGCGCGTTGCGGCGCAAGCAGCAGGGCGAGAGTGAGCGGCAGTAGCAGGGCCAGTTGCCCCGCCAGCACATTCGGGTTGACCCCATCGCCGAGCAGGAATGGTTGCCGCGCATACACCTCCGGCGGTAGCAACGTCAGCGGGAAGCTCTGCCAATCCACCAGCACCGGCGCAGCAAGGGCCAAGCCTAGCCCCACCGCAATGAGGCCACCGAGTGCTGCTTGGAGCTGACGCAACGTGCCCGCCCCTGTGGTGATGCTGTAGTATAGTGCAATGCCCACCAGCAAGCGCAACACTTGCACTTGGGTCACATCCGGCAGGGCCGTAATCCACAGCGTCATCGGGAGCAACAGCACCAAGCCAATGATCGGCAGATCGGCGGGCGTGCGGCGGCGTGGTGCGCCATAGGCCAGCCAGTGCAAGCCCCAGAAGAGCAGGGCTAGGCCCAGCGTGGGCAGCAGCAGCCGATCACTCACGAGACAGCCCGCCACCGCCAGCCCGATCAAGGGCAGTTCCAGTGCCGTGAGGCGTTGAGCCAGCGCACGCATCGTTGGCTAGGTTTCGTCGCGCTTCAGCACGCGCATGCGCCACAGCTGATAGGCGTAGCCGAGAAAATGGCCCAGCGGCTTGGTCAGCAGGGCGATGGTGCAATACAGCCAGCGCACCCCGAAGGGCGGTGTGCGTTGCGGCTCGCCGCGCCAGATCTCGGTGGCAAAGCTGTGCCGATGCCGCCATGTCGTCCGCAAGGCTTCAGCCTTAATTGCGGTCACCCCCAACGCCAGCAACAGGCGCGTATGCAGCCTCCCGCGCAGCAGCAGCGCATCGAGCAACAGCAGCACACTGAAACTCGACAGCACCAGAAACGGCAAGCGTCCACGTAGGGGCGCATTCGGGTGCTGCTCCACCGTGCGACACCGCCCGCGCCCATAGCGGAAGTATTGCCGCCACAGCCCGCGCAGGGTAGCGCGGGGGTAGTACCACACGCGGATCTGTGGGCTAACATAGATCGCGTGCGGGTCGAGTTGCAAGAGGCGCAGGTTCAGCTCTGCATCTTGGTTCGTCGTTTGCTCAAGGTCAAACGGGGTATACAGATCGGCGGTATCGGCGGGCACGTCGGGTGGCACTAGCTGCGCGGCGATGAGCTGATCGAGGGCGTGTTGCCAGAAGCAGCCGAGATAGACCGTCTCGGCATAGCCGGCATACTCCGGCAGGCGATACTTCGCGCCGCCATGCCCCAGCACACTCTGCGCGGCCAGTGCCACCCCCGCCTGAAACGGCTGCCGCGCCACAAAGCGTTGGGCCCCACCTACATTCAGGGCGTGGCTGTGCTGTAAGGCCTGCACGCACTGCTCAACATAGTCGGGGGCATATTCGGCGTGGGCATCGGCCCGCAGAAACACCTGCCCGCGTGCGCGGTGGATCGCCCGATTCAGGGCGGCGGATTGGATCTTGTACGGGTTGGGCAGCAGCTGCACGCGCTGATCCTCCGCCGCAATGCGCTCGACAATCGCCTGTGTGCCATCGCTGCTGCCGCCATCCACCACCAGAATCTCAAGCAGGTGCGGGTAGCGGCTCTGCAAGAAGCCGCGCACCACCTGCTCAATGTGGGCCGCTTCGTTATACGTCGGAATGCCGATAGTGACAGTAGGGCGTGTATCTGGCGTGTGCATCCGTGATCCTTCCGCTAGCCCTGCCGCTGGGCCTGTATCGCCTGTATCGCCTGTATCGCCTGCTCGATTTGCTGCACAATGCCCACCCAGCTATACCGCTCCACAGCCAGTTGGCGGGCGTTGCGGCTGAGCTGCTGACCCAGCGCAGGATTGCCGAATAGCTCGCAGATTGCATCCGCGAAGCTGGCGGCATCATCGGCTATCAAGCCGTGCCGCCGATCCTCAACCGCAATCCCTTGAATCGCGTTGGTCGTTGCCACCAGCGGCTTACCCATCGCCAGCGCAATTGGGACTTTGTGCTTCACGCCGCTGCCAAAACGATACGGCGCAACCGCAATGGTGGCGGCGGCAAGGTAGGGGCGCACATCTGGCACGGCCCCGGTCACGGTTACGCTCGGCAGCGCGGCGAGGCTCTGCACGGCTGGGGCCGGCTTGCGCCCGACGATGAAGCAGCGCACCTGCGGGTAGCGTGCGCACACCAGCGGCAGAATCTGCTCGCACAGGAACAGGGCCGCGTCTACGTTGCGGCGTTGGCCCATGTCGCCCGTCAGCACAAGGCTGAACGGCTCCGGCGCAACCGCCGGATCGGGGCGGAAGTAGTCTACATCTACGCCATTCGGGGCGGCCAGCAGCTGATTGCGCGGCGGTGCAAAGGCGGCGGTCATGTCGCGTTCGGCTTCCGAGACGGCGATCACCAGATCGAAGTTGCGGTAGATGCGCTGCTCGGCGGCTTTGACGTAGAGCTGATTGATGCGGGCATACAGGCGGATCCACGGCGAGGGGTTGCCGTCAATGAAGGTTTGCCACAGGTAGCGCGAGAGATCGTGCTGATCCAATACGGTGACTGCGGTTGTCTGGGGCGGCAAGAACTGGGCCCCGGCGAGGCGGCTACACAGCACTACATCGGGCTGGATGCGGGCGATGGCGGTGCGGGCCGCACGTTGCATCGCCGGATTGTAGGTGTAGGCTAGCTCGTAGGGTAGCCCGTGGCGCAGCTGTCGCCACAGCGCACGCGGCTTGGATTGCTGGTGCGGGATCGGTAGCACCGCAGCACAATACTGGGCCGCTTGGCGATAGGCCGCTTGGCGTTCTGCCGGTGCGAGGTAATCCAGTGCGAGCAGATGCACGGCGTGGCACGGCGCGAGCTGCTGAATGATGTTGCTGACGCGCAAGGGGCCGCCGGAGTGGGGCGGGAACGGGAAGAACGACACAAGGTAGAGGATCTTCATACTGGCTTGACCTGTGTCCAAAAGAGCGCGGCCCGTACCGAGCGGATGTGCAGTGCGGCTTTCCGCGAACGGGTAAACTTCCACGGCTTTGGATCGAGCGATGTAGTGAGGATCTCTAGCCCGGCTGCCGTCAGCATCCGCTCCCAGCTACGCTGCGAACGAAAGCACACCCCTACGTTGGCCGTGTTGGCTCCGAAACGGCGGGTGAGTCCGGCAAGGAGCGGCGCAGAGGTGAGCTGGAAGATCAGGTAGCCGGGCAGGTTCTCGAACAGCACGCCCTCATACATATTCTCGAAAATCGAGAGCCGCCCATGAGATGCGACCAAGCGCACCGCAGCGGCGAGGGCCTCGTGCTGGTTCTGGGTGGTACGCTGGTAGGTGGGGCTGACGAGGTGGTGCAACACCCAGTTGATAAAGACCAGATCGTAGTGATGTTCGGGTAGGGCCGCAAGGCTGACCGCCGATGCACACACCAGCTGCTTGCGCGGGTGGTTGGTATTCTTGGCAAGCAGCAGCCGCGAGTTATCCAGCACCACCCCAGTGGCGTGGGGGAAGTGTTCAAGCAGCTTATCGGCAAGCATGCCATTGCCGCCGCCAATATCGAGGAACCGAAAACGACCTTCTGGGAAATCGCGTTGGATGTTGGCGAGCAGCGCAAGCCAGCGGGGGCCACGCACATACTCGGTGTGAAATGCCGCGAGCTGCTCATCCGTCAGGGTTTTAAGATCAGCCATCAGCCGCACCACCTTTCGCGTTAGGGCTAGGGGGTTTGTGCAGCACCAGCGTAACAATCCGAAACCACGTTTGCAGGGCTGGCAGGTGCGCCGCTGTTGCCTGATCGAGGCGGTGCGTAGCCCGCACAAGGGGCGTATCGCTGGAGCCAAGCAGCAACCCAGAAAGCACTGCGGCGGGTACGCTCAAGAGCTGGCTGTAGTGATACTCGACGTGGAAGTATTCCGCAAAGTGGGCAAGTTCGGGGTGACTAAAGGGTAGCTCATCTGGGGTGCGGGCTTGTGGTGTAACTGCGCGGATCAGCTTCAGAAGGGGATTATCGCGCAGTGGCTCAACAAACACGGCCGAGCCGCCCGGCTTCAGCACGCGGTCAATTTCGCGGATGCTGGCCGCAAGGTCCAGATGGTGCAGAATAGCAATCCCATAGATCACATCGGCACTTTGATCGGGCAGGGCGATCTGGTGCGCGTCCATCACCGTAAATGCGATGCGGTGGGCGTGCGCCGGTGGGATAGCGCGGTGGCTATGGCGTTGGACTTCGGCAAGTGCAATGTTCATGCAGATCAGCTGACGCGGGGGCGTATGCTCAAAGTTCACCAAGTGTTGCCACGTCTTGGTCCCAAGTTCGACGACAATACCGTGTTGCCCTCGCGCAATAACTTCACGTACCAGTGCATCGCGTGCTTGCGAGGCGGTATCATTCTTGAGAAAGCGAGTCAGGCGTTCAATCACGCGCCGGTCAAGGCCATGGTCATGCAATTCCTGCTCACGCTTGACTCGCGCCGCGAGCTGCTCATCCGTCAAGGTTTTGATTGGATCAGGCATGGTCCGTGTTCGTTTCTTTCCTATGGCTGGGCAACGAGATCAAGGCGCACAGTGGCATTGACTGTCGGGGCATACTGCTGAAACTGGGCTGCAACCGGAAAGCCCGCTTGCAGCAGGGCTAGGCTCCGCGCATCAACGTGCGCGTGTTGTTCAATAACCGCAAGCTGGGCGTGATCAAGCAGGGCGAGGTAATCACTCGCCCGCAGTCGGTTTTGATACATATACCGATTGCCTGCATACTGGTGCCACGTTGCATCATCAAACTGCAAGAAGTTGATCGCCGAGATTGAGCGGTCTGTGTGGGCAAAATGATCGGACAAATCAACAACATGCACAAACAAGCCAGTGCGCTTGAGCGTGCGCCGCGCTTCATGCAGAATCGCGGCAAGCGCGGGAGGGGGCACATGCTCAAGCACATTGGTCGAGATATGATAATCTACGCACTGCTCACGCAAGGGGAGTTGGCGGGCATCGGCTGGGCTGAAATAATGAATATTGGTGAGTGCGAGCAATGCCGCCAAATCGGGGATAGCGTGGTGCAGCAGGGTGTCAAGGCGTTCACCAAAGATCGGGCGATGCGCGTATGATCCAAATAGCTCGCGGATGTCATCAGCGTGGCCGCGCAGATATGCGAGATCAGCTAAAATCAATTCGGGTCGCAGGTAGGGGTTAAGGTCTACGGTCAGCACCTGCTGTGCGCCACATAGCCAACAGGCGAGCGGTACCCCAAGCCGTCGTCCGGTGCCTACTTCAAGCAGCGTAGCCCCGTGCAGATCGCGTTGGTGTGTGTCTAGCATCTCAATGAGGCGAAGTCCTTTGCGTAAGCCGCGCTCCAAATCAACGCTCTCGATCCGCCCAAGGGTTCGCTGTAGAGCATAATACGCCTGATAGCTAAGACTATCGGGTAGTCGGGCTACCATGTTTTGAATGGCTGCTTTACGCTTCCAATGCATCGGCGAAATTCTCTCCGCATTCCCCTGCGCACACTTCGCATATCACGCGCTAGTATAGCCCTAGTTCCAGAATTTGCCAAACGTGCCGCCTGCGCTGCGCCCTAGCTGATGAGCAGGCTATACGTCACGGTGCGGGCGGCGACTTGGAGCTGCACCACCAGTAGGCTATACGGCTGCA
>JAAUTZ010000085.1 GCA_012031225.1 Chloroflexaceae bacterium | reverse complement strand
CCGGCGCGAGCAGTGCGGCGCAAGGCGAGCGACATCAGAAGGGCACTGCTAGGCGGAGCCGCCCAGACCCGCCCGCGTCGCCCGCGTCCGGCGGTCTGTTCATCGGCTCCCACCAGCAGCGGCAGTTCCGCATCGCTGGCAGAAGCGAGTGCAGCCCGTGCCAGATCCATCGTTGAGGTTGCCTGTGCATGCCACACGATGGTGCGCGGCAGCTGGACAAACGTCAGATCAGCGCGGATGGCAGCAGCAGTGATCGCAGTTGGCATGGCGTTCTCCTTTCCTCCTCGTGTTGCAACGCATGCGCCCTATTATCACACAGGCGGGCAATGCGTGCAATCGCCCCGCCAAGAGCGGCGGGATCATTCCATTAGGTAGTAGTTTCTTCGCCATGTGTACTGCATCACTTGACTTTCAGATTACGCGAGCCGTATAATACGGCCATAGCAAAATCGGAGTTCCCCTGATTGATCAGGAAGGTATACGGCTATGGTTCCGTCATCAACAGCCGATAGATTAGTGCAACGCTAGGGCGGCAGCAGGGCAATCAGCCTGCGCCGCCTTTCGGTTTGGTATTTGGTATTCTGTGAGTAATCCCGCGCCGGTGCGGTATTCACTCCACGCAAGGAGGTATATCTCATGCATTCAGATATGATTGGAAAAATCGAGAAAGCCCGCGTCTACGCAACCGAACCCGAACGCCTGCAAATCCACGAACTATCCGTCATCTTTCGCGGCGAAAACAGCCCGCACCAGATTTCCCTCAGCGATGGTATTTGGCATCACGATCACGAAGACAATCACCAGATCAGCCCGCACGTCATGGCCTTGCAGCGCATCCTCGCGCCGATGCTGCCCGCCGCCGCCCAAGCCTTGGCAGAAGAGCCGGGCGTGCCCATGTATTCCGATGTGATCGGTAAAATTGAGAAAGCCCGCATCTACGCCAATGAGCCGGAGCGGATCACGATCCAAACCCTGCGGGCTGATTTTCGCGGCAGCAACGGCACCCACGTAATTACACTGGATGCAGCCCAGCAGTGGTCGTGCGATTGCGAGTTCTTTCTGGCGTGGGGCACCTGCCAGCATGTGATGGCCACCCGCAAGATCCTAGAGCCGATGCTCTCGCCCGAAGCCTTGCAGAATGCCACATTTGCTGCTAGCCCGCACGAGACAGTCTCGGTCTAAGGAACACCTTAGCCCGCGCACGGTTGCCCCGATAGGCGAGGTGTAGCAACAGCCTGCACCTCACCTACTTGGTAGGCTACAATATCTGTAAAAGCTATGCACCGTACCCACTACCGCGACACCATATGTTGGTAGTTGCGCTTGTACGCCCTGTCTCACCGCATATCGCTAGGTAAGTGCAGTGCGTACCTACAAAGGATTTGTTATGCACGTCTGGCGCATCCTCACCCTTATTTTAGGGGTGAGCCTCATGACCCTCGCCGGCTGTGGCGCAACCCCCGCCGAACCAGAACTGCCGCCCGGCACCCTGAGCAGCACCCCGCCCCCCCTAGGCGATGCCGAGCAGGGGCGCGAACTGTTTGTGAATACGCTGGCTCTGACTGGCTCGCCCAACTGCATCTCGTGCCACGTTGTCGAAGCCGGCGAGATCGAGGTCGTGGGGCCTGCGCTCGTTGGCCTTGCCAGCCTTGCCAGCCAGCGCGATCCGAACCTGACGGCGGAAGAGTATCTCTACCGCTCGCTCGTGGTCCCGAATGAGTACATCGTGTCTGGCTACAATGCGGGCATTATGCCGCGTACCTACGGGCTGTATCTTTCGCGGGAGCAGATCGGCGATCTGTTGGCGTATATGCTGACCCTAGACTAAAATATATCTACGAAGGCTTAAACAGCTTGCTGTGAAAGAATCAGGTATCCCATAATGATGCGTCCTCAGAATATGCCCGGGCAACCAACGGCTGCATCACCCGCCCCTAGCGATGCCACCGTAATCCACCATCTCCAGCAGCGCATCGCCCAACAGGAACACGCCCTAACAATGCTGTGCGATCTCGTCCTATGGCTCGATGGATACGGCATCATTCAACATGCCCACTACGCTACGCCGCATCTGCATCATGATGCCGGACCAACACCCATCTATCACCCAATCACGGACTACATCCTCGATTGGCAGCCTGCTGATTTTGTGCAGCACTGGCAGGCTGTACAGCAAGCTCCGGTCCAGTTTACGGCAACCTACCAGATCACCCCCACCGAAGCCGTGCCCGTCGGCATTATGGCGCTGCCCTTGATGGCTCCGCCTGCCGTGCCCGTGCCCGCATCGCCCACACCAGAACCACCCCGGCTATGCTGGATCATCCGCGACCTGCGCCTCAACCAGCAGGTGTACGCCGATCTGCAACAGCTTCAGCAGGTATATGCTGACCTTGAGCAACGGTGCATCGCCTTTGCCGCCAACGTGAACCACGCAATGCGTACCCCGATCAGCACGATCACCGGCTTGATCTCACTCCTCCACGATACCCGCCTCGATAGTACCCAACACAACTATGTCACCATGATTGCCCAGAGCAGCGCGACATTACACGCGATTATTGCTGATCTGTTTGATCTCGTGCAGATTGAGTCGGGCGCGATCACGATTGCAGCCGAGCCATTTGCACCGCGCACGCTACTCGCGGATGTGTGCCAGCCATACATGGCACAGGTGCAGGCTCGCGGGCTGAGCCTGACTGCTACGGTAGATGCGCTAGTGCCAGAGCTTCTCGTTGGGGATGAAATCCAGATCCGCCGCATCCTTGTCAACCTGATAGACAATGCCGTGAAGGTTACTGAGGCGGGCACGATCCACGTTACCGTGACGTGCCAGTGCCCCTACTATCCCTGCCTCCCTGTGCCCGATACCATGCCTGCCCCGCACTGCACGCTCCAGCTAGCGGTGGCGGACACGGGGCGCGGCATTGACCCATCGCTGCAAGCGCAGATGTTCGAGCCGTTTGTACAGGCCCAGATTGCCCCGCAGGCCACCCCGCAGGGCACCGGTATCGGCTTGGCAATCACCAAAGCACTGGTGCAAGCAATGGGCGGCGAGATTGCCGTCGAGAATCAGCCGCAAGTTGGGACAACCTTTTCCATTGCGCTACCGGTAGTGGGCAGTACGGTGAGCCAGCACGCCGCCGCAACGAGCCAAACCGCGCCTGAGCCAACAACCCCAGATGCGGTTGCGCTGTATATCTTGATTGTCGAGGACAACCCGCTCAACGCACAGGTGTTGCAGTATCTGCTGGCGCGTATGGGCTACCCCGCCAGCATTGCCTCAAGTGGGCAAGAAGCCCTTGATCTGCTGCAACACGAACCCTACAACCTGCTGCTGCTCGATATTCAGATGCCCGGCTTGGATGGGCTAGAAGTCACCCGCCAAATTCGCCAGCGTGCGCCCGATGCCACCACCCCACAGATCGTTGCTGTTACAGCCTATGCGCTCGCAGGCGCACGCCAGCAATTGCTCGAAGCTGGTTTCAATGATTATATCGAGAAGCCGATCAGCAGCGAACGCTTGCAGCAGGCTCTTGCTGCGGCAACTGCACGCATCGTATCAGGGGTAGATCGCACCCGCCCCGATCCATCCAGCGCACTGTACGCGCCGCTGGTGGCTCCCGTAGCAGCTGCCACCCATGCGGAGAGCTTGCCGATTCTCGATGCGACCGTGCTGCATGATCTTATGGATGTGCTAGGAACCGGTGGTGATGACCTGCGGAATGTTGTTGCACTGTATCAGGATGATATTCAGCAGCGGCTACAAGCGTTAGATCGCCTGTTAGCCCTACACCAGTATGGCGCGGCCCAGCGCGAAACGCACGCCCTAGTCTCGCTCGCCGCCCAGATTGGCGCGGTGCGGCTTGCTGCGCTCTGTGAGCAGCTTGAGGATCGCCTACGGGAGGCCCCGACAACTGCGCTCGCACTCCTTGAAGCCGCGCACACGGCCTTTGCACAGGCGTGTACTATGCTCCATGATCTACCCGGAGGCGAACAATGAGCCAGAGCAATGTCCGTATTCTTGTGGTGGACGATGATACAAGCATGCGCCAGACGATAGCGATGGTGTTAACCAAAGCGGGCTACACGGTGGTGCAAGCGAAAAATGGTGAAACTGCTCTCGCCTTGCTTGATGAATCACACGCCCAGAATACGCCCTTTGATGTCATCCTGACCGATATTGTGATGCACGCGATAGACGGGGTAGCCGTGACTCGCGCTGCCCGCAGCCTGCCCAATCCGCCGGAAGTCATCCTGTTGACGCGGCACGGCAAACTCGAAACCGCTATGGCAGCCATTGATGCAGGTGCAGCAGGCTACCTGCTCAAGCCACTCCAGTGGCATATGTTGCTGCAACGGGTGGTCACTGCGATTGAGCATCGCCGCTCTACCCAAACGCAGCGTGAACATGCACAGGCATGGCAACGCATACTTGGTATCATTGGTGGGGATCCACCGCCCCCTCCTGCGGCCACTGCGAACCCAGAACCCGCGCAACGTTACCTAACTGTTGGCTCACTCCAGATTGACACCTTCCGGCGCGAGGTGCAGGATCAGGGACGGTTCCTTGATCTCACCCCCGTAGAGTATACGATCCTAGCCACACTCGCCGCCTCGCCCAGCCTGATTATCCCCTACAGCACGCTGGTCGGGCAGACGCACCAGCTTGATGTAGATAACCGCGAAGCCTACCAATTGCTCCGCACGCACACAAGCAACCTGCGCCGCAAGCTGCAATCGTGCCGCGTGGTCAGTATTCGGGGCGTGGGCTATATGCTGGACGGCCAGCGGGACGCATCCGATGTGCCAGACGCAGGCGACTAGCAGCGCAGCCGCTTCCCACCCTTACACCCTCACGCGGAATCGCTGGGCTTGCGGCGCGTGATCGTATTGACGATGCCCCCAAGCACCCCTTGCGCCACACCGAACACGCCGCCAATGACGTTGCCGAGCAGCCCAACCACACCGATCATACCGCGCTGGACCGTACCCGCAGCACTACGCCCGCCCTGCGCTACCATGCCCAAGCCCTGCCCAATCCGCGTCTGTGATTGGCTCCCAGCTTCACTCATCCACGCGCCAATCTTGCGCTCATCCACACCGGAGATCGCCCGCAGGTTATCGCCCCAATCGCCCATCGCTTCGGGGCTACGCCCAAAGTAGGCCTTGGCCCGCTGCCCGATGATGTAGGTACTCAGGGCGTTGGTTCCCGCCGAGGCCGCAATGCCGATAATCGGGAGCGCGTGGGCTACCCAGCGTTGCGCTACCCGTTCGCTCATCGCAAAGGTTGCGCGTTTGCCGAATTGCCGCGCAAGCTGGTTACTGCCTGCACTCAAGCCTGTCACAAGCAGGATCGCCTGTTGCTTCTCTTCCGTCGTCAGGGCATAATCGTAGGCCGCCGCAATCTCCAGTACCAGTTCCGATTGGGCTTTAAAAGTGGCACTAATATCTGCCGCCACACCAATCGTCAGGGCGGCAAATGTGCCAATGCCGGGGATCAGGCCTGCGCTGGTCGTACCTGCCCCGATCATGCTCGTGCGCTTGACTTTATCCATAATCAGCCGCTCGATGATCTGATCGGTGGTCAGGTCAGGATCCTGCTCACGCAGCTGGCGCACGCGCTGCATCGCTGCCGCCTGATCGGTATCATCTGCCGCCCGATCAATCTCCTTGCTAATCTCATTCATAATCTTGCCCGCCCCCGTCGGGTCGAGCTTGGCTCCTGCATCAAGCATGGCGCGGGTGATCTCGTGCGCCAGATCACGCTGCGGCGTATCCGATGCAGGCGGCGAGGTGGGCTGCTTGGCGGGCCCTTGTTCTGGTGGCGTGGGTTGGCTGGGTTCAGGCTGGCTCATTCGCAATCCTCCCTATCTCGGCTGAGTACGTGTTTCTCCTTGCTTCAGTATAGCAGTAAATCGGCTGATCTGAGGCAGGGCCGCCCATACCGTCATTTATGGGTGATCGAGTGAAAGTATAGTACAATACCTGCGAGGTAACAGATGCGAAAGTTAATGAAACGTTTACCTTGATGTAGAAAACGGGTGAGTAGCTGCCTAATAAGGAGGGTGCTATGGGGGGGAAACAGGGTCGCGTTTGGATTCCGATTAGCGTAACATTGCTCCTGATGCTCGGCGCACTGATGCCTTCAGTATTTGCCGCGAGCGATGTGCCGCAAGAAGTTAGGAACATCAATACGGTGGGGGACAATTCCTTCCCCAATCAGTTTACGCCAGTGGGTGAAGCCGTGTTTTTCACGGCGGAAGACCGGACCAATGGGCGCGAATTGTGGATTACCGATGCAGCCGGCACGCGCCTCGTGCGCGACATCAACCCCGGCGCGGCGAGTTCAAATCCAGCCGAACTGACCGCCGTCGGAAGTGTGCTGTTGTTTGTTGCCTCCGATGCTACCAATGGCGATGCGCTGTGGCGCAGCGACGGCACGCAAGCCGGGACAACGGTGGTGCGCGTGATTAACCCGGAGATTGCGGGCTTCTCGATTACCAGCTTGGTCAATCTGAATGGCACGCTGATCTTTGCAGCTGATGATGGCCAGTCGGGCTTTGAGCTGTGGCGCAGCGATGGCACAGGCGGCGGCACAGCACGGGTGCGTGATATTCGGACGGGGGCGCAAGGCTCCTTCCCCACTGGGCTTACCGTTGTGGGTGATGTCGTTTACTTTGCCGCCAACGATGGCACAAACGGCGATGAGCTGTGGGTCAGCGACGGGACAGAAGCGGGGACGCGCCTTGTCCGCAACATCACTGGGAATGCCGATAGCTCGTTCCCGCTCAACATTACGCAAGCCGTTGGAGCAGTGTTCTTCACGGCGGAAACGGCGACACAGGGGCGCGAACTGTGGCGCACCGATGGCACCGAAGCGGGAACTACACTGGTGCGTGACATCAACCCCGGTGCGGAAGGGAGCTTCCCCTCCGATCTCACCGCGTTCGGCTCAACCACGCTGATCTTTGCGGCGGAGGATGGCACGAATGGGCGCGAGGTCTGGCTCTCGAATGGAACAGAAGCGGGCACATCGCTGCTCACCAACATTAGCCTTAGCACGGAAGGCTCCTTCCCGAACAACTTCACCGTGATCGGGGCGCAGGTGTTGTTCACTGCCGACGATGATCGCACTGGCATCGAGCTGTGGCGCACCGATGGCACCGAAGCGGGCACGTCTCGCGTGCGCGATATTTACCCCGGTGAGTCCAGTTCATCCCCTAGTAATCTCGTTGACCTGAATGGCACGCTGTTTTTCAGTGCCAGCAATGGCACACAAGGGCGGCAACTGTGGCGCAGCGATGGCACCGAAGCGGGCACATCGCTGGTGCGGGTGATTAACCCACAGGGCGATGCCAACCCCACCGACCTGATCGCCATCGGCAGTCGGATCCTGTTTAGCGCGTTCACCATTGAGGCAGGCACCGAGCTGTGGCGCAGCGACGGCACGGCTGATGGCACTACACTGGTGCAGGATATTGCGACAGGCTTCCAAGGTAGTGAGCCAAGCGACTTTACCGAGATAAGCGGGATTGTGTACTTCACGGCGGATGATGGCATCAGTGGGCGTGAGCTGTGGCGCACCGATAACACGGCAAACGGCACAACCCTCGTGCGCGATATTTTCCCCGGCGCAATCGGCTCTGCACCATCGGGGCTGATCGCCCTGAACAATCAGTTGATCTTCGCCGCCGATGACGGGGTGCGCGGGCGTGAACTCTACGTAAGTGACGGCACGCCCGGCGGCACGCTGCTGTTGCGAGACATCAATCCGGGCGCGAATAGCTCCAATCCGAACAGCCTGACCCGGCTCGGCAGCTTCGTGTACTTTGCCGCCGACGATGGCACAACGGGCACGGAACTGTGGCGCAGCGATGGCACGGCAGCCGGTACCACCCGCGTCGCCGATATTCGGAATGGCTCCGCATCGAGCGACCCGAATGCGCTTACCGCGATCAATGGGCGGCTCTACTTCAGTGCCGACAACGGAGTCACCGGGCGCGAGTTCTGGGGCAGCGATGGCACAGAAGCCGGAACCGCTCAAATCCGCGACATCAATGTGGGCACTGCTGGCTCGAATCCGTCGCAGTTTACCCTGCTCGATGCCACGCGCTTTCTGTTCCTTGCCTTCACCGAAGCTGAAGGCTACGAGCTGTACATCAGCGATGGCACCACCGCCAATACGCGCCTTGTGCGCGACATTCGCCCCGGCCCGAGCAGCAGCTTCTCGGTTGGCTTCACGCGGCTTGGCGCATTCCTCTACTTCACCGCCAGCGATGGCACCAACGGCTTTGAGCTGTGGCGTAGCGATGGCTCCCAAGCGGGCACAACGCTGGTACAAGACATCAATCCGGGGACCGCAGACTCGTTCGCTGGGCTGTTTGGCTTGGCGATGGCAACCACGGGCAACACGCTGCTGTTTGGTGCAGATGATGGCACCCGCGGCGATGAGCTGTGGCTGACCGATGGCACGACCACCAGCCTGCTGCGCGACATCAACCCCGGTGCCGCCAGCAGCCTGCCGCTCGAACTGACCAACATCAACGGCTACATCTATTTCAGTGCCGCTACTGACACACAGGGGCGCGAACTGTGGCGCACCGATAGCACCGCCGATGGCACGATCCTCGTGCGGGACATTAACCCCGGTGTGGGCGACAGCGTGCCCGGTGACTTCTTCGAGACCAACGGCGACATCGTCTTCTTCAGTGCCGATGGTGGCACCGATGGCGATGAGCTATTCAGTTTCGTTGCGCCACCGCCAATCATCACTGGGGATCGTAATGTGTTTCTACCGTTGGTCATTCGCGCCTTTACGCCCACCCCCACCAACACCCCCACCCCGACCCCTAGCCCCACGCCGGGCATCACCGCATTCACCTTCAGCGCACCCGATCCAGCCTTGCCACCTGACCAAACCGGCGCACCCGGCACCACCGTGCGCTACCTTGTGCAGGTGCAGAATGTTGGCACCACCACCGCCAGCATTGGCATTAGTGTCAGCCCGGCAACCCCCTGCGCGAACATCATTCCGGGCTGCGCGATCACCTTTGATCGGCCCGTGAGCTTCCCCAATGTTGCGCCGGGCACCCCGCTCCAATTCTTTATGGATGTTACCATCCCGAATGGGGCCCCACTCGGCGTGGCCGCCGATATTCAGCTGATCGCCACCGATACCGCTGGCGCAACCGTCGGCACCGGATTGTTCCGCGTGCGTACCCCTGCGCCCGGCCAGATCGCGCTGGCGTTCTCGGCACTGGATAACCAGCCCGTCAAAGTTGCCCAGCCGGGCCAGCAAGTGAGCTTCCCGATTGGGCTACGCAACAACAGCCCCTTCCCCATCTCGGTCAACATCGGGGTGAGCCGCTCGTGCGCGACCCAGTTTGCGGGCTGTGTAGAGACCTTCCAACCCCCGATTATTGGGAGTTCACCGATCTTGATTGCACCCGGCACCCGCCAAGACTTTACGCTCGTAGTATCGGTGCCGCCCAACATTCCGCTCAACACAGTGCTGAATCCGCAGATTATTGCCCAAGTCAGCGGCGCAACCTTAGCCGTCTTCGATGCCACCATCCAAATCCTCGCCCCCCCCACCCCGACCCCGATTGGCGGCGGCGTGGATGTGAGCATCGGGCTGCGTGGGCCAAATAGTGCGCAGGCGAATGACCGCATCACCTACGACATCAACATCAACAACTTTGGCGACACGCAAGCCAACCGCTTCCGCATGACGATTGACTATGATCGCAACAAGCTGAGCGTGGCCGACTTCCAAGCCCAATCAGGAACCCGCGACTGGTACACCAACGACTCACGGCCCGGCTCGGCAATCATCGAGATGCTCAACCTGCGCGGGCGCGAGAGCCGCACCCATCGCCTAACCTTCGTGGTTGCCAACACGGTGCGGCCCGGCGATAATACCAGCTTCCGTGGGCGGTATCCGCGTTTTGGGCGCAACAACGAGAACATGGTCAATACCAACGAAATCCGCCTCTCGTTCCGCACCTTGCAGGCGTTGGTCTTTGAGCCACCGCTCACGCCCGATGATCTCCCCGTAATTACGCTGGAGCCGCTGGAGGATGGGTTTGATCCCCGTGACCTGCTCGAAACTGTCGCGGCGGGGGGCAATCCGAGTAGCCTGTTCATCCCGACTGTTACCCCGACTGCACCAGTTGCACCAGTTGCACCAGTTGCACCGTAGCGGGATTGGATGCACCTACACCTGACCATGCGATGGTAAATGGTAAAGGGTGTGGGTGCAGGTCATACAAAACGACGCGCCGGGTATGGCGCGTCGTGCTTCCATTTAACAGGCTTTTTCGATTATGGCTGCTGGGGATTTAGCCGTAGTTGATCGTATAGATTGGATTGGCTGGATTGACTGTAGGTTAAGCTCCATCCGATGATTTGAACCCATCGCTGCCATTCGTGTGGCTTGTACGGCGCATCTGGAGGAGTGCGGCTACGCCACTGATGATCGCTCCCACAATACCGCCATACACTGCCCCGTCCGGGTTTCCCATGAACGACAGCACCGTGCCGACCACAAAGGCTCCGACTGTCGCCCCAAACAATGCCGCACCGAGCACAATCGCCGCACTAACTGCCCGTGTTTCCTTCATTCCGCACTCCTCTGCGCTAGCACCGAATATGCCTCTATAGTACCATACTGCACGCAGGGGTGAGACAGTAGCGCACCTGCCCCTGCTTGGCGATGATGCGTACTGCACTGGGGGGGCTTCATCGGCTCGGCAAATGGCTCGCGTGATGCCCGCAACCCGCGCCTGAAGCGGTAGGTACACGGCTTGCGTCGCTGGCAATGTTTCGGTATAGTAGAGAAGGCACGGGGCTGTAGCTCAGCTGGATAGAGCAGCAACCTTCTAAGTTGTAGGTCGGTGGTTCAAATCCACTCAGCCCCGCCACCTGCCCTTGCCTACCCCTCGTAGTCTTCGCGCAGCAGGGGCACGGGAGATGCACGGGTAAGTCTCAACATATGCTATCATTCACACATCTGAAATGCAAAGGATGGTGAACATGAAGCGTACTGTGCAAGTCAATACTCGTGTGGATGAGCAACTGTCAATCGCGCTTGACCGCCTCGCTCATTTGCGAAACCAAAGGAAAGCGCACTTGTTCTACGAAGCAATCATCGCCTATCTCAGGGACGAAATCCAGCAGCTGCGCGATCCCACCCTCGCACCAATGAATCGCGTGTCGCGTGATCCAGCCACCCTCACTGAGGTACTCGCAGAACTCGACATCCTGCTGACACAGGCAGAGGCGCAGCAGCAGGGGCAGTGATCGGCGGCGTGGACGGCGTAAGGGCAGCCACAAACTCCGAATGACCCACAGCGGTGCGGGCATGTGGGCATTTCGGGAGGCATACTCCCGCCCTACTACCCACGCCCCCGATCTGCGCCAGTGATAGTAGCCCTCACCGCCCCATGCTTGCGTTCCGTGTACCCATTAGCATCAGCCATAGCACCCCAGCACTAGCCCGCCAGCGCAGGCTGCAAGCGAAGATTTTGCATTCTCTTAACAGATTCTTAACATGATCTCGGTATACTTCTAGTGATATAGGGTGTACCACTACATCCTCGTCGAGTCTATGCATCGGTACAACCGACACGAGGTAAACTACGTCCATGACATCTGAGGTGCAGCCACTTGCACAAGCGTCGCGGGACACACTTGCCCCCTCACGCAATCGTCAAACTTTTTGGAGTCGGCTTGGAATCCGCGCGAAAATTTTGCTCCCATTGATTGCCTTGATGATCGTCTCCGCTTTCGGGAGCAACATCTTCTTCGTTCTCAGTACCACTGCGACCCGTGATAGTATCCTCAATCAGCAGATCAGCGATGAGACCAAACGCCTGCAAGATGCCCTTACCACCCGTGTCGAGGAAGCCACCACCGGCGCAGAACTGCTCTCCCGCGACCCGCGTGTGATCAACGCGCTCCGCACCGAAGAAGTTACCGAAACCTCGAACGAGTCCCTCGAAATCTCAGCTCGGGCCCAGCCCACACGCAATCGGCTCGGCATTGATCAGATCGTCGTTACGAATGCCGCCGGAGAGGTGCGTACCAATATTGCACCGAGCTTCCTTGAGGCGATCACGGTGCGGAGTGCCGAACTGCTGCAACCCTGCGCCACCAACACGACACGCCTCGCTACCTTTGAAGGGTACCGCTTGCTGATCGTCTGTGCGCCCGTCGTTGATCTCGGAGCGATCTACTCAATCCTCGATCTCGACAACCAAGTCACGCGCACCAGCCGCCAGCTTGAACTTGCCAGCAACGTGAGTCTGGTAGATGTCCAGCCGGATGTGATCGTACCGCCGACCATGCAGCAACGGTTTGACGATGCCAACCAGATGCTGATCCGCGATGAGACCTTTGTGCTGGGTAATGGCAAGCTCCAGACCTCAATGGAACTCAGTGCAACCGGCATCAGCGCGGTGGTCAATTCGGGCTTTCGAACTAACCTGATCGGCAGTGGATTCACCCTGCTGTTGCTGGGTGCAGCAGGCTTTCTCCTCGCTCGCAGCCTCACGCTCCCAATCCTCAAGCTCTCTAGCGTAGCCCAAGCTGTGGCACAGGGCGACTTGAGCCAGCGGGCCAACCTTCATCACGAGGATGAGATCGGGCAGTTGGGGCGGGCTTTCGACCAAGCGACCGGTCAGATCACCGAACTGCTCGAAGATCAAGCCCGCACCGCCAGCGAGCGCAAAGTCATTCTGCAAAGTATTGCTGACGGGGTGCTGGCAATTGATACCAACGAACGCATCCTTGTGCTGAATCCGGCGGCGGCAACCCTGCTCGAACAGCCTGAGGCCGAAGCCCTGATCGGCAAAGCCCTGACGGAGCTGCACGTTCCCAATGATCCGGCAATGACTGCCGGCTTGCAGCAGGTGGTGCAGCAAGTCCGCAATGAACTGACTGAAACTGACCCCACTCCTATCGAGGAGCAAATCTCGCTTGGGCGGCGCATCGTGCAGCTTCGCAGTGCGCCCACCATTGTAGATGGGGTTGTAACCGGCGCGGTGATGAGCATCCAAGATGTTACCCGGGCCGTTGAGTTAGATCGGGCTAAGAGCGAGTTTATTGCCACCGCTTCGCACGAACTCCGCACCCCGCTTGCGAGCTTGCGCGGCTTCGTGGATGTGTTCCTGCTAACCAGCACGGATAACCTCAACGAAAGCCAGCATATGTATCTGCAAACGATCAAACGTCAGACCAACAGCCTGACCCAACTGGTCAACGACTTGCTGGAAATTGCCCGCCTTGAGCGCGGCGACGAACGCCTTGAGCGCCGCTGGGTTGCCCCCGCCTCCGCCATCGAAGCCGTGCTGAGTGGGATGACCGGCGCGATCAGCCAGCGTGACGTGCAGCTCTCGGTTGAGCTGCACGATGATCTCCCGATGATCTGGTTTGACAGCCTCCATCTGCGAATGATCCTCGCCAACCTATTCTCAAATGCCGTCAAGTATGTCTATGCTGGGGGCATCGTGATCATTCGGGCGTACACCATCGAGCGCAGTGATCAACTTCCGACCCCGCCGTTCCAGCTTGAGTGGGAGCGCAGCAATGAAGCCTCGCTCCTGATTACGGTTGAAGACAATGGGGTCGGTATTCGCACTGAAGATCAACCGCGCATCTTTGAGCGGTTCTTCCGTTCCGAGAACCCGCTCAGTGTCGAAGTAGGTGGCACTGGGCTAGGGCTAGCGATTACGTATGAACTGGTGAAATTGCACGATTGTCAGATTGGTTTCCGTAGCAGTGAGGGTAATGGAAGCCTATTTTGGTTGCGGATTCCCGCCTCAACGATTGAGCGGTTTACCGAACTGGATGAACAGACGTATAACACGCCGAACGGTGCTGACATTTCTTCCCCTGATACCATGAATTGAGGTAACACCCATGTTCAAAACACAGATCCTGCTCACCCTAATGCTGGTTACGGTCATGAGTTTAGGTGGCTGTGGCGCAAGCCCCGCCGCCACAAGCGCACCCGATGCCCCTGCCGCTACGAGCGCACCCGAAGCCCCCGCCGCCACAAGCGCACCCGATGCGGCTGCCGACACGAGCGCACCCGATGCGGCTGAGCTGCGCGGTACAATTGAGATTGTTGGTAGCACCACCGTTATTCCCCTCGTTGAGCAATTGCGCGAAGCCTTCATCCAGCAATATCCCGGCATCACTGTGAATGTTGGTGCGGGCGGCTCAGTGGTTGGGATCGAAGCGGTGCAAGATGGACGCACCGACATCGGCATGTCCTCGCGCCGCCTGAAGCCTGAGGAGATCCTCGATGGCATGCAGTTACATCCAATTGCGCTGGATGTACTTGCCATCATTGTCCACCCTAGCAACCCAGTTGAAGGGATAACCAAAGAAGAGCTGCAAGGCATCTTCAAGGGCGAGATTACGAATTGGAGTGAAGTTGGCGGAGCAGATCAGGAGATCCTGCCCGTGGTGCGCGAGATCACATCGGGCACACGCGGCGCATTCGATGACGTGGCCCTCGATGGGCAAGAGCCAACCACCAATGCCGATGTGCAGATCACAGCAAGCGAAGTTGAGGCGAAAGTTGCGTCAACCGAAAACGCGATTGGCTACATCGGCTTCGGGCATATTGTGCAGAATGAGATTAGGGTCATTACGATTGATGATGTTGAGCCTAGCCCCGATAGTGCTAAGGATGGCAGCTACCCGCTCCTCCGCCCGTTGCTGCTGCTTACTGGGCCGCTCAGCCGCGACATTGCCAATGTATTCATTGAGTTCTCGCTGAGTGCCGAAGGGCAGCAGATTGTTGTTGACGATGGCTGGGTTCCGGCTGTACAGAACTAGGGCAGATGACCTTTTCACGCTGCTGTGTCGGTGACGCGGCAGCGTGATGTGCTTAGGCACAGCCCGCACCACTCAAAGGTCTAGGGGTATTTGGGGCTTCGGAAAGTGGAGCGGGAGCCACTTCGTCTCCTACCTGCCCC
>JAAUTZ010000018.1:1368-46688 GCA_012031225.1 Chloroflexaceae bacterium | reverse complement strand
CCCCCGCTCACCCTGCTACCCGCCGCAGCAGGTAGCCCATCCCCAGCAGGCTCAGGGCCGTCACCACGAGCAGTCCAATCACCGGTAGGGGCGTGTCCGTGTTCGTGCCCGGCAGGTTGGGATTGTTGACCACAATGCTGGTTGGGTAGCCGCTCACGGTCTGGAAGCGCATCTCTTGGGCTGGAAACGCCGCGCCAATCGGTAGGTACAGGTCGAGCATCTGATCCGATGTGTTCTCGATTTCGAGCGTGCCGCGCCCAAAGAAATGATCGGTAGCACTCAGGATCCGCACCTTGTCGCCCACCGGATCCCACGCCGTGATCTGCATGCGGACGGTGCCCTGCTGGGCGGCCTCCATCACACTCGTGCCGCCGGGTGTAGCTGGTGCGGTGGTGGCATTCGCCAGTACACCCTGCGCGATGCTGCTCGTGGCGGGCGGGCTGTTCGGCGAATTGAGCAATTCCCAGAGCGCATATTGGGCTTCGAGCGCATCGGCTTCATTTGCGGTAAGTGCATTCTGCTGGATGTGAGCGAGCGCGGCGCGTACATTGTCCGGCGCAACCCCATTCGGGGGCCGAATGGCCGCGGGGAAGAATTGCCCAAACTCGATGCAGAAGGCTTCAATCTGGATTGTTGCGGTGCCGCCCGGCTCCAGCGTAAAGGGCTGCGTGACTTGCGCGTGGGCGAGCTGCACCGCGCTTGCACCCACCCCGATTGACCCGATCAACCCGATCACCACCAAAAACCATCCGACCTGTGCCGTGTGCCGCTGCATTGTGCCCCTCCTCGTGCTCCTAACACGGTGATATTCATCCAACGCCCTATGCGCGTAGTATAGCATGGATATGGGCGGTGGCGGTTGCTCAAGGTAGCAGCAGCTCTGGCTCGATAATCACAAATGGCACCGGCGTAAAGACCAGCACAAACAACGCCAAGCCGGCCAAAGCGATCCAGCGTTCGCGGCTGGTGAGCGGCGCAAGTTCGTTGAGCATCGGCGCCCGGTGCTGCCCAAACATCAAGATCAGGAACGCCCACAGGAACCAGCCCATCCACTGGAAGCCAAGGAGGAACAGCCCCCCCGCCAGCCCATACGTAACGATGCGGGCGATGCGCCGCCCAAACAGGGTGTAGAAGATGTGCCCCCCATCGAGTTGGCCCGCCGGAATCAGGTTCAGCCCCGTTACAAGGATGCCAACCCAGCCCGCGAAGGCAACCGGATGGAGCATCACATCGGTCAAGCCATCCGGTAGCACGCGCCCAAACATGATCACCTTGAGCAGGATATACAGCAGCGAGTTCCCTTCCATATACAGCACCATGCCCTGCTCCTGCATTGCTACCGGATCGAGCGTGGTGAGCGGCGAGAGCCACAGCCCCAACAGCAGCACCGGAATCGCCACGACTAGGCCCGCCACCGGACCTGCAATCGCTACCGCCAGCAGATCGCGGCGCGTGCGCGGCGGCGATTGCATGGCGATAAACGCGCCCATCGTGCCAATCGGCGAGAGTGGCATGGGGATGAAGTAGGGGTAGCTGACGTGGACCCCGCGCCGCCGGGCCACAAGGAAGTGGCCCATCTCGTGGGCCATCAGGATCGAGAGGATCGCCGCACTGAAGGCGAGGCCCTCGCCCCAATTGAAGCCATCCAGTTGAAAGCCGCCGACAAATACGGTTGAGATCACGGTCAGCCCAAACATCAGCGCAGGCAGCCACCGCCGCAAATTGGGGGCGGTGAACTCGCCGGGCAGAGCCATCACGGTCACGTTGGGGTGGTTATCTTGCAGCATGGCTGTGTAGCCATAGCTCCGGAAGCCCTGCTCCAGATGGGCATAGGCTACTTCGGGATCGGTGTGCAGCTGCCCCGTCAAGCGGATCGTGCCGCGTTCGAGTGGCGGCACATGCTCCACCCTCGTCACCGCCATTACATCGAGGGCTACGGCCCGCAGGTCTTCGCGCTGACGGGCGGCAAGGTAATCGTCCGGGCTGAGTTCGGTATTCATGTTAGGGTGCAGTCGGTGGGACGGGTGCGCTTGTGACCCAGCCAATCCCCAACAGCGCAAGAGCCACAATTGCAATCATTGTGCTGATGCGGTTGGTTTGGACTTCATCGGGATCAACGTCGCTGGGGTCAGCTGTAATCGGCGGCGGTTCGCGCAGCATGCGGTACAGCTCCGGCAGATTGGCAATACTCAGGAGCAAGAACCCCGCCGCCTGAATATAGCTCTGTCGCCAGAGATAGAAGCCGGTTGCCAACAGGAAGCCGAACGCAAACACAAGGTTGACGATCAGGGTACACCCGCGCCCCTGCATGCACAATCCTTTCCAGATTGGGTTGGGCTACGCGCCCAAGCGCACGCAGCAGCAATGATACTAGGCATGATACCCTGCGTTGCCAATCTCGGCAAGGGCGGTAGGGCTACTGCCGCGCTAGCAGGGCTAGCCCCTGCTTGGCGTAGGGGTTGTTGGGGTTGATCGCGATCACATTTTCGAGGGCGATCTGCTGATCATCGACCGAGTCAACTGCGCCACTCAACCAGAGCCAGCCATACTCATTCTGCTCGTCATTGCTCACCACCTGTAACAGCAACCCCTGTGCGCGTTCACGGTCGCCCTTGAGCAATGCCATTACGCCATCGTAGAGCCATTCTTGAACTTGTGCTTCCATCTCGTGTGCCTTTGCCTCAGTACCGACCCTATGCGTATTATACCAAATCCGGTACAATAGCGACACGCGGCCCAAGCATCGTGCTTGGGCCTCAACCCGACCTACACTGGACATAAAGCAACTCGCCATGTACGCAATTATGCTGGCCTTACTGCCAATTTTTCTGACCATCCTTGCGGGAGCCGGATGCCGTCGCTACGGCTTCCCCGATAACGCCTTCTGGCAACCTGCGGCCCGCTTCACCTACTACGTCTTCTTTCCGGCGTTAATTATCACACGCCTTGCCACCACCGATCTGTCCGGCATTGCCTTCGGCGCAATCACGCTCGCCCTAGCGATCCCGATCTGCCTGATTGCAGGCAGCATGCTACTGCTGCGCCCCCTGTTTGCAGTGGACAATCCCGCGTTTACCTCGCTGTTTCAGGGCAGCATCCGCATGAATACCTATGTCGGCTTGGCTGGGGCCGCCGCCTTGTATGGCGATTTGGGCCTCGCCCTTGCGGCCCTCGCCCTGATGATCCTCATCCCGCTTGTGAATGTGTTGAGTGTTGTGGTCTTGACCCACTACGTCGGGGTGCAGCAGCTCCGGCTGGGGACAACCCTGCTGGCGATCATGCGCACCCCGCCGGTAGCGGCGTGTGTGCTCGGGATTCTGCTCAATCTGACTGGCGTAGGCTTGCCGCCCGTGCTCGCCGAACTGCTTGAAATCGCGGCTCGGGCGGCCCTGCCCCTCGGCTTACTCACGGTGGGCGCGGCCCTCGATGTGCGTGCCGTGCGCGGCACGGGCAGCGCGGTGCTGGTGGTGAGTGCCCTTAAATTGGGGGTGCTGCCCATGCTCACCACGGGCGCGTGCCTGATGCTCGGCGTGACCGACGAAGCCCGTGCGATCACGATCCTATTTGCAGCGTTGCCGGGTGCGCCTGCGGCGTACCTGCTAGCCCAAGAACTCGGCGGCGATGTCCGCCTGATTGCGGCCATTGTCACGGTGCAGACGGCTTTAGCGGCATTCACGATCCCGCTTGTGGCCCTGCTCTGGTGAGCGGCAGCCTCAGCGCAGCGCACGCCCCGCTAGCCCCGCCGCCCACAGCTCGGTGTTGCTGTAGGTGTGGTTTTCGGGCGGCTGCCACAGCTCGCGCACATCCCGCGCCCGGCCCAGCTGCGCGAAGCTCGTTTCGATGAAGGTAATCCGGCGCAGCTTGGCGGCCAGCAAGGGCTGCGGCAAGGCCTGCAAGGGGCCCACCTCAAGCCGGTAGTAGGGCTGGAGCGCACGCGGGTGATCCGGCTCAGCTGGGAGTAGCTCGCGGCGCGGGACAATCTGCCAGCCCTGCAAGGGCGCATACTCGCGGATGCTCCAGCGCAACGCACCGAATGCGGCTGGGAGGTAGAAGGCAAGGTAGCTGACGGCAAGGCGCGGCGGAGCCGAACGCACTGGAATCCGATACCAGCCGTGCTGCTGGAGTTGCTGGTAATCGCGGGGGTGCGGCAGGTAGACGACTAGCACGCGGCTGTCCGGCTCAGGGCTAGCCGGGTCTACGGGTGGGCGCGGATCCTGTTCCATCACGGCTGGCACTCCCCTCGTTTAGCTTGCTGGCCCAAGCCGCGCTAAGGCCAGTATCGTAATATCATCCGCAGGGGTTTGCTGACCGACAAATGCGGTTACGCCAGTGTGAACCTGTTCGAGCAGGGCACTCGCCGTGCTGTGCGGCTGATTGATCAGATTGTGTAGCCGCTCTTCGGTGAACAGATCACCCGCCAGATTCCGCGCTTCCGTCACGCCGTCGGTGTAGGTCAGCAGCGTGGTGCCGGTCCCCAGCGTGATCGTGGCTTGCCCATAGCGTGAATCAGGCATAAACCCCACGGCGGGGCCGGTTGTATCAAGGATCGCTTCAATCCCGTGCGGGCCTAAGACCAGTGGGGCTTCGTGCCCGGCATTGATATACGTCAGTTGGCCCGTTGCTGGTTCGAGGATCCCGCAGAACAAGGTGGCGAACATATGCAGATGCGAGCGGTTGTGATGGTGGCGCGTAATGTAGGTATTGGTCAGCTGCACGGCGAGCAGCGGATCATCCCCCGCATTCGCCGCCTGCTCCGCAAATGCCCGCAACAGGCTGCGTACCAGCACCATAAACAGCGCAGCCCGCACCCCTTTGTCGCACACATCCGCCATCACCAGTGCCAGCCGTTGATCGGGCAGCCGAAATACATCATAGAAATCGCCCCCTACTTCCCGCGCCGGCTGGAACAACGCCCCCAACCACCAGCCCGCTACCTGCGGCAGCTCGACTGGGAAGAAATCGGCTTGCGTGCGCCGCCCTAGCTCTAGCTCCTGCTTGACGGCTTTCAGATACGCCCGTTCTTTGTCGCGCAGGAACTTCTTTTCAAGGCTAGCTTCAACGCGGGCTTTGAGCAGCACCGGATTAAACGGCTTGAACAAGTAATCTTCTGCGCCCAACTCGATGCAACGCACCACACTATCAATATCATCCACGGCCGAGATCATAATCACCGGAATATGCCGCAAGGCTGGATCAGCTTTGAGGATTTCCAACACTTGGTAGCCGTTCATCTCCGGCATCATCACATCCAGCAGGATCAAGTCAAATGCTGCCCTACGGACCTGCTCCAGCGCATGGCGCCCATTCTCGGCACTGGTGGTGCGAATGCCTTGCCGCATTAGCCGCCGCGAGAGGACATCCCGATTGGCTTCGTTGTCATCTACGACAAGCACATGGCTCTGTTCAAGCATGGGCTGTCCGATCATTCAAAAGCCGTTCGATCTTGCCCAACAACCGGGCAAAATCAACCGGCTTGGTTTCATACTCATCACAGCCCGCCGCGAGACTCTTCTCACGATCCCCGGCGAGGGCGTGGGCCGTCAGCGCAATGACCGGAATGGCTTGGGTATGGGGATCGGCTTTGAGCGTGCGGGTGGCTTCCCAGCCATCCACTACCGGCAAGCTGATGTCCATCAGGATCAGATCGGGCCGCTCGCTGCGGGCAAGGGTGATCCCTTGCATCCCATCGGTGGCCATTGTCACCTGAAAGCCGCGCCGCATCAACCGCCGCGAAAGCATATCCCGATTCATTTCGTTGTCTTCTACTAACAGAATGGTCGTCATTGCTTCTTGATAAGGCTATACATTACGAGTAGGCTTCACGCACATATAGCGGATTCACATTGCCGTTTCATTGTATGCGAGATCAACACTTTTTACAAGGCAGCAGCGCCTACGATCAACTCACAGCAGGGCGTGGTCGGCCTGTGCATCAGCACGCGTGACCTGCAACGGGAGCACGACCGTAAAGATGGCTCCCTGCCCCGGTGTGCTAGCAACCGCAATGCTGCCGCCCATCATCGTGCAGTAGCGCGAGCTGATCGCTAAGCCTAGCCCAGTGCCTCCAAAGCGGCGCGTTGTTGAGGCATCGCCTTGCATAAATGGCTGGAACAGATGTTCCTGCTGTTCCAGCGTAATCCCGATGCCGGTATCAGCCACCGCAAAGCTGACCCACACCGTCTGATCCGGCGGCGTGCGAAAGCTCCGCACATGCACCCGGATCTGCCCGCCAGTGGTGAATTTGGCGGCATTGCTCAGCAGGTTGAGCAAGATTTGGCGCAGCTTGGTGACATCGGCATACATCACGGGCAAGTCTGGTTCGCACTGGATCGTCAACTGGTTCTGGTTGCGGGCAATCAATGGCTCCACTGAGGGCAGCACATTCGCAATCAGATCAGGGATGGTAAACTGCTCGAGATACAGATCCATATGGCCGGCCTCGATCTTCGAGATGTCCAGAATCTCATTGATCAACGCCAACAAGTGGCGACCGGCCGTCTTGATCCGATCAAGATCAGCGAGGACACTGGTGGGATCAAGATTGCCGCTGTGCTGAAAGTCTTCTAGCAGCATCTCACTGTAGCCAATGATCGCATTCAACGGCGTGCGGAGTTCATGGGTCATATTCGCTAAGAACGCACTCTTGGCCCGGTTCGCCGACTCAGCCAGCTCTTTAGCGCGATACAGTTCAGTCGCTTCCTCCTTGCGTTCCAGAGCCACACTGATCAGGCGGCCCATCAGCTGCACCAGATCCAGATCGGTCTCTTGAAACAGAATCGGCTGCGCGGCTTGGCTCAGGAAGAAGATTGCCCCCCAACGTTGCCCAGCAACCCACAACGGTGCGCCAATCAATGCACGTAGGTGGTTGGATTGCTCGTCGCCTGCTTCGCTTGGTGGCAATGGGTAGCTCCGGGCAATCGGCGTATCGGTTGCCACCGCACTCGCCAACAGCTCCGGCTGAGCCAGCAGTTCCTCCAAGAGCACATCGGTATTGCGGCTATGGCTGATGTGGTGCAAGGCATACGGCTGGAGGCGTAGTTCGGAGGTGACAACCACGCCGATGTCCATGTGGAGCAGGCGACAGCCAGTGTGCAGCAGTTGGTCTACCTGTTCATCAAACGCTAGCCCAGAGCGAGCCGAGACCTCGTATAATGCCCGCACGCGCTCGGCTTGGGTCAGGCGGGCTTTCTCAGCCAGCTTCTGCGAGGTGACATCGCGCACCATCAGCAGAACTTCATCCACGCCACTGACGGCGAGGCGCATCTCATAATCCCGCGACTGTCCCCCCAGCCGTTGCTGCTCCAGCGCACGATCCAGTTGCACCGGCGTAATCCAGCCCCAATTGAGCAGCAGATCGCCCAGCAGCAGGTCCTGTCCTTTTGCTTGGCGGCGGCGTTGCTCTTGCAATGCCTGCTGGAGCTGCTCATACTGGATCACCCGCGCCGCCACCAGCTGCTCCCCCAGATGGAATGGGAACACATACTCGAACATCTGCGGCTGGCCACTCTGCAATGCCCGCTGCACATGCAGCTGTGCGCGTTGGATGACTTCATTGAGGAAGAACGGGTACACCTCGCCCAACGTCTGTTCCACCGTTGAAATCTGGTGGGCACTATTGACCTGTTTGATATTGCGATAGCTGCCATCGCGCTGGATTTGCAGCATCAGGTCAGGGATCGCATTCAGCAGGGCGCGGTTGGTTGCTTCGCTGCGCAGCAGGGCTTCCTGCGCGGCCCGCCACGTCGTCGTATCGCGGACATGCAGCAGCACCGCCGGTTGCCCTTGATAGGTGATCCGATTGACCTTAATCTCGACCGGAATAGCCTGCCCACTGCGGGTGTAGCTATAGCCCTCCAGCCGTTCTAGCTCGCCGCGGGCAATGCGCGGAAAGCTCTCGCGTACCATTGCCGCTTGATCGTGGGGCACAAGCTCGGTGACGTGCTTGCCGATCAGCTCGGTGCGGGACATATCATGCAGCACACATGCCGCCGGATTGACATCCAAGACATAGCCCTGCATATCCTCCACAAAAATTGCATCTGGCGAATGGTCAAACAGCTCCCGAAAAATGTGTTCACCATTCGGATGCAACGCGCTCGGCGCAGATGCGGTCGGGCTAGGTGTACGAGTTGGGGCAGTAGTTTCGTTGGGCATACATTATTCACTGCGGACAAGGAGTGGCTCGGCCGGCTGCTCGGCGGCAGCTTCTTCATTAGCGCGATCATCTGGCAGAAATAGCATAAAGACCGAGCCTTGCCCCTGCACACTATCCATCGTAATATCACCGCCCATCATGCGCGAGAACTTGCGGCTAATCACCAAGCCCAGCCCAGAGCCACCATATTCGCGTGTGGTCGAGGTGTCAGCTTGGGTGAATGGCTCAAACAGACGATACATCTGCTCGCGGGACATGCCAATGCCCGTATCGCGTACCTCAAAGATCAGCCAGTGCTGCTCCTTCATGCGGGCTTCACGCGGCTGTTCTGGCGGCTCAGCCGAGCTTAACAGCAAGGCTCCCGTCGCGGGCTTCAGCACCACTTGGCGGCTGATGACGAGCGCAACCTCACCCGCTTTGGTGAACTTGGCCGCATTACTGAGCAGGTTGATCAGGATTTGGCGCAGGCGCGTCTGATCGGTATAGATCAGCCCCAAATGGTCGGGCTTCGTCACGATCAACGTATTCTGATTGCGCTGCACAATCGGTTGGATCGTCGTCACGAGTTCGTGGACAAGCTGATCAAGATCAAACAGCACCAAATCTAGTTCGAGCTTCCCGGCTTCGATGCGCGAAATATCCAGCACGTTATTGATCAACGCCAACAGATGGTTGCCCGCCGTGCGGATCTTATCCAGATCAGCCGCCATCTCGGTGGTACTCATATCGTGCATATCTTCCAGCAACATATCACTGTAGCCAATAATGGCATTCAAGGGAGTCCGCAGTTCGTGGCTCATATTGGCAAGGAACTGACTCTTGGCATGGCTAGCGTGTTCGGCTAGCTCTTTGGCGCGTTGCAACTCTAGTTCGGTGCGTTTGCGTTCTTGCAGTTCTTGCTGGGCACTCGTGTAGAGCTTGGCGTTGTCGAGGGCAATCGAAGCGAGTTGGGCGAAGCGGTTGAGGAAGTTGAGTTCATCTGGTGCAAATGTGCGCCGATTGTTGTAATCGAGGGCGGTGCCCATCACGCCGAGGATCTCGCCGCCCGAAAAGAGCGGCACACCGATCACGGTACTCAGCTTGCGCCGATCAATCGTGTTGCGCCGCCCACTCCAACGATCATAATCGGCAACCAGCAGCTGCCGCCCGGTTGCCCAGACTGTGCCGGGCAGGTCTTCACCTTTACTGATCGGCAGTGCTTTGAGCATGGTATTGGTGAATAAGCCCACCCCAGCCTGCAATTCGAGAGCATCGCCCTCCGGCTTGACCATGTAGACGAAGCCGTGATCCGTGCCGGTCAGCTGCACCGCCCGATTGATGATGGTTTTCAGGACATCGCCCAACTCGTGGCGGTTCATCAAAGCCAGCGATGTAGCATGGAGGGCACCCAGATAGCCATTCTTGCGGCGCAGGTCGGCGGTTTGGGTTTGCACCTCGGCTTCAAGGTTCGCCCTGAGTTGCTTCAGGTTGGCTTCAGCGCGGGTCCGTTCGGCCACTTCCGCTTCCAGCGCGTGGGTGCGTTCTTCGAGATGTACGACCACTGCCGCAAGTTGGGCCGCAAGCGTATTGAAGCTGGTTGCCAGCTGACCCGTCTCATCGTGGGAGTGAATGGTTGCGCGGGCCTGCATATCACCATCAGTAAAGCGTGCGATGCTGGCCGTGAGTCCAACGATGGGGATGGTGAGCCACTGTCCAATCAAGATTGCGCCTGTGGCGACAAATGCCACAATCATTACCAGAAACAGGCGCGTGCTGCGCTGCACCAGTAGTTGTTCCGGTGCAATCGGCGTGGTGTGGGCCAAGAAGAACAGCTCCGGTACATTGGTGCTGATCCAGAACAGCAGCAACACGAGGGGCAGCAGCACCAAGCCCAAGACGACGACGGCGAGTTTGTTGGCAAAGCTATACATTGCGCGATAGTAGAACACGATGCCGAGATACGCCACGAGCAGCAGCCCTAGCACCAGCGTTAGGGCGACGTGGAGCAGCCCGGTCGGGTCTGCGCGAGCTAGCGTAGCGGGCACGATGAGGTCCAGCGCAGCGGCTCCTAGCGCAATCCCCATGCTGAAGATGACTAGCCGCACGCGGGTTTCCGTCGGGAGCAGGAGCGGGGTGATGATGACCAACGCGAGGATCAAGGCACTCCCCAGTAGCCAGCCCATATCGCGGATCAGCGTGGCCGTCGTGAAGATCACCGCAATGGTTGCGCCCAGCAGCCAGCGTCCGCCTATCTGCGTTGCGCCACGCTGCACCTGATACAGCGTGACCAAGCCGGTGCCCAGCAGGAGAAGGTGGGCCCCTAGCACCACAGCCAACTGCCACGCCCCGCTCTGGAGCCAAAGGAGGCCCTGTATGCCGATCACGATCAGCACGGCAAGCAGGAACGCAGCAACGATCAAGCGGATCTGCTGTCCGACTGCGACTTGATGTTTACGCTCGTCGCCTATGACGGGTGTGAGTGCGAGCTTGGATGAGGTTCTCATCAGCCATTCCAATCCTGATCATAATGCCGTTGCCGATGTGTATTCAGTATACTCAATCCAAGCGCACTTGTCGAATAGTTCTGGGCTAGCTTGCAGGTGGGTCGAGCAGTGGCGCAAGCTGTGGCCAGAGTACACTCTGGCGCAGTTCGGGACTGATTGGCCCACCGGCATACACCTGATCGGCTAATTGGTGATGCTGATCGGCCATGCGCTGCTGCCCCAGATATTGGCTGCGGAGCGCACTGTGCCGCAGCAGGAGCGTCGCTTCATTGCGCGGATCGAGCTTGCCCGCATAGAGTGCGTGCGGCGCAAAGGCGGGCAAGCCCAGATCATCACAGATCCGAAGCATGTCCAGATCGCGTTCGCGGCGGTAGTGGTCGTGGGGAGCCACACCGTCGCCATACAGATCGCGGTAGTAGCTACTGGGGAATGTGCCAACATGGGCCAGTGTCTCAGCCACGCGATGGCGATGCTGCCGATCTGGGATGTACAGGTAATCCCAGATCGCAAAATCTACCCCGCGCTGCTGGCAATCGTGCAACAGGCGGCGCATACTGGTATTGCTATCATTGACGTAGGGGATCAGCGGAACGAGGGCCACACCGGTCGGGATGCCGGCGTGGTGCAGGCGAGCCAGCAGATCGAGGCGCAGGGCGGGTAGCGGGGCCCGCCCTTCGAGGCGCGTCGCTAGCGTCGGATCGGTGGTGATCAGGGTCGTCATCACAATGGCTAAGCCGGTCTGGTTCATGCGCCGCAGCAAAGGGATGTCCTCCAGAATGAGCGGGCTTTTGGTCATAATCAGGCACGGCTGGCCCGCATCGGCTAACACCTGTAATACTTGTCGGGTAAGGCGATAGCTGCGTTCGGCGGGTTGGTAGGGATCACTCAGCGCGGTAATCGCGATCAGATCGCCGCGACTGATCTGCTGGAGTTCATGTTCGAGCTGCTGGGGCAGATCGGTGGGAACCCGCACCGCGCGATTGAAGCCGTGCGGATCGTAGACCCACCCATCGCAGTAGGGGCAGCCAAACTCGCAGCCGTGATAGATCGTGAGCGTGTAGGTAGAGAGAAAAAACTTGTTGATTGTTGGTCGCCGCGAACTCAGCGCGGGGCGTTGTTCGAGTGGTTCGCGCACGTAGTACGCCATACGGGGATCCTCTCTCGTGTATCGGGCCGCCGGGTCGCTTAGGAACTTCTCCGGTAAAGGCGGCGTTAGGTATGTGTGCATCATACCGCAAGCTGGCGGGTTGTCGAATCCGCGCCAGTGTTGAGCAACTTTCGATCCTGTAAGATCCAGAAAGGAACCGCGATATGCAGAACAGACAATTATGCGGCGGGCTGGCGGGACTAGCTGCGCTCTGGCTTCTGCTTGGTGCGTGTGGCATGGCTGCGCCTGTCACCTACCCACTCACACCCACCGCAACTGAGCCAACCACAACCCCCATCCTGCCCGCCCTCGATCCGGCGAGCGTGCCCCCAGAGCCAATCCTTGCCCGCATCTTCAGCGTCTTAGCCGCTGATCTCGGCGTGGATGTTGCCAGTTTGACGCTCCGCGAGAGCCAAGCGATGGAGTGGAGCGATACCGCCTTGGGCTGCCCCGATCCGGCCACAACCTATCTCCAAGTCATCACGCCCGGCTACCGGCTCGTCTTTGCTGATGGGGCTGACCAGACCTACCCGATCCATACGAATCGCGATGCTGCGCCGATCTTGCTCTGCACCGATGGGCAGCCGCGTGAGCTAGGTGAGCCGGATGCGGGCTTGCCAATTGAGGATGGCGCGGATGAGGGCTTGACACTAGAGCCGGAACTGCACGAAGCGGCCACCGATGCGCTGGTAGCGCGGGCCCAACAGGCATTGGCTCAGCAGCTCGGTGTACCGCTTGATCAGGTGGTGTTCGTCAGCAGTGTGTACCACGATTGGAGTGATAGCGCACTCGGCTGCCCTAGCCCAGAGGGGATGTACTTACAGGTGATTACGCCCGGCTATGAGCTGACCTTTCAGCATGGCCAAGCGACGTATGATCTGCGTGTATCGCTGGATGGGAATGCGCTGATCCAGTGCCGCAAGGGGCAGCCGCAAAGCCTAACCGAGTAGGGCGCAGGCAAGCGGCGCTAGGTGCTAGACGAACGGGGCGGCGGGTATACCCGCCGCCCCGTCGCCATTCCGATTCTCCGTGTCACGCAGATGCTAGTCGGCTTAGTGTGCGATGGCTCCGCCAGCCCCACTCGGCATCCGGACCGATTCGACCAGATCCTGAATCTCTTGCGGCGGTGCGGCGGTCATCCGCGAGACGGTGAAGGTGGTGATAAAGTTCAGGATTGCACCCAGCGTGCCGATGCCTTCGGAGCTGATCCCACCGAAGATCGGCGGCAACACGCCCGGGCTGATGTACTTATCGAAGATGATGTAGCTGAGGGTAAAGCCCATGCCCACGATCATCCCCGAAATTGCGCCGACGTTGTTGGTGCGCTTATCGAAGATGCCCAACAGGATCACGGGGAAGAAGCTCGCCGCCGCCAAACCGAAGGCGAACGCCACCACCTGTGCCACAAAGCCGGGTGGGTAGATCCCTAGCAAGCCTGCAAACACGACCCCGACAAAGATCGAAATGCGCCCGACTAGCAAGCGACGTTGCTCCGATGCGGTGGGGTTGAGCAAGCGGTAGTAGATGTCGTGCGAGGCGGCACTCGACATCGCCAGCAACAGCCCCGATGCCGTTGAGAGCGCAGCCGCTAGACCACCCGCCGCAACCAGCGCGATGATGAAGGGCGACAGCCCGGCGACTTCTGGCGTGGACAGCACGATGATGTCGTTGTCGAGCGTGATCTCTGACTCACCCGCGACGGGGCGCAGTTGCAAGAAGCCGTCGCCGTCCTTGTCGTCGAACTTGAGCAGACCGGTCTGCTCCCAGCTATTGACCCACGACAGCTGGCGCACCTCGTCGAGGCTCTTGCCGTGCAGGTTGTCAATCAAGTTGTAGCGAGCAAACACAGCCAGTGCCGGGGCGGAGGTGTAGAGCAGGCCAATGAACAGCAACGCCCAGAAGCCGGAGTAGCGTGCAGCGCGGACACTCGAGGTAGTGTAGAAGCGCACGATGACGTGCGGCAGACCAGCAGTGCCGATCATCAGCGCAATCGTGATGAAGATCACGTCGAGCATCCCTTTCGTGCGGAACGGCTCGGTGTACTCCTTGAAGCCCAGATCTACCTGCACCGCATTCAGGCGCGGCACGATGTCGCTAAAGGTCAGGGCCAATTGCGGAATGGGGTTGCCGGTGAGGAAGCCAGCAATTGCGATTGAGGGGATCAGGTAGGCGATAATCAGCACGAAGTACTGGGCCACTTGGGTCCACGTAATCCCTTTCATGCCGCCGAGCACCGAGAAGAAAGCCACAATCGCCATCCCGATCACGATGCCTAGGGCAATATCTATTTGCAGGAAGCGGCTGAATACAATCCCTACGCCGCGCATCTGCCCGGCGATGTAGGTCAGCGAGACAAACAGCGCACAGATTGCAGCGACCAGCCGGGCTGTGTTAGAGTAGTAGCGGTCGCCCACAAAGTCGGGCACGGTGTACTTGCCAAATTTACGCAGGTACGGCGCGAGCAGCAGCGTCAATAGCACGTAGCCCCCCGTCCAACCCATGAGGTAGATCGAGCCGTCGAAGCCAAGCGTGGAGATCAAGCCAGCCATTGAGATGAACGAAGCCGCCGACATCCAGTCCGCTGCGGTGGCGGCTCCATTGGCAAAGGCGGGCACGCCTTGGCCGGCAACGTAAAAGCCTTTGGTGTCACTCACGCGGGTGAGCCAGCCAATGGTGATGTAGGCTCCGAAGGTGATGACCACCATGATGATCGTCAAAAGTTCTGTCGTTCCCATGTGCTCTGTACTCCTTATTCGTTTACGCCATACTTTTTGTCAATGCCATCCATCAGAACTGCGTACACAAGGATCAAGATCATGAAAACGATGATTGAGCCTTGCTGCCCAAACCAGAAGCCAAACGGCAAATTGCCGATCATAACCTCGGCGAGCGGCCGTGCGAGTAAGTACGCACAGACATACGAGACGAAGGCCCAAATTGACAGCAGGATCGAGATCAAGCGAATGTTTTCTTTCCAGTAAGCATCTGCTACTTCTTTAGCTGTCATAGTTGCAATGGGCTTAACTTCAGTTGTGCTTTGCACTGGTCCGGCCATGGTTAACCTCCTTAGTTTGAATAGCTGCGTTTCCATCTTTGCAATAAGCTGTAACAATGCCACACCATGCACATTCGCATAAGCAAACAACACGTACACCACGAATAGAGTGGTGGGCAACCGCGCTTCACGGAGCCATAGTGTGCGTATCATGGTTACGCTGGAATGTGGGGCAGTGCAACTGCTCTGCTCCTATTCTACTAAGCGTTCATCATGAGAAAATAAGGTTTGTGTAAAGTTTTGGTAAAGATAGCCAGTGGGTCGCTTGTGAAACGCTTTGCAAAGCGTCTGCACGAGGATTGCACGGGGCCCTGAGTGACACGCTCGATCCTGCGCGTGGGGGGCACCACCAGAGTGGCGTGAAGCGTGTGGATGGAGTCGTGTGGATGGAATCGTGCGGGGTGATTGGCGTGATTTGGCAGAAGTGAGTATAATAGGCTAGGCACAGCGGAACGGCAGATACTTGCCGAACCCCGCCAGGTTCGAGAGGAAGCAACGGTAGGTGAGTTCCTCTGGGTGTTCCAATGTGCCTTTCCTCAACTCCTACGCATCCGGTACCTCATCCAAATCGGTTGCCCCAAAGCCATCAGGCAATAGCTCCTGCGGCGTGGTGCGGCGGTAGTCGCCCGCTTGATTCAGCAGCAGCACCGTGCTGTGGGGAGCCAATTCGAGCAACACCTGCCGACACGCTCCACACGGGCTAGCATAGCTGGGTGTGGGTGTAACCACCGCGATTGCCACAATCTCGCGCTGATTGGCGGCGTAGGCACTGAACAGCGCAACCCGTTCGGCGCAGATCGTTAAAGGGTAGGCGGCATTCTCGATGTTGCCACCCAGAAAAATCTGCCCACTTGCCGTGCGTACCGCCGCCCCCACCGCGAAGCGCGAGTAGGGGGCATAGGCCCGTTCCTGTGCGGCCAGTGCCGCCGCCACTAGCACGGCGGTCTGGTCAGGGGTCAGCCCACCCGTCACAGGCGCGTGGGGCGAGTCCTCAGGATGAGTAGGATTGTCCATGCGGGTAGCCCTTCGTATGCGTCGGCGCGGCGTGCGGTTCGGTGCTATAAGCCGTCAAGGCGGGCTGGGGTGCGTGGGCCCACGTTAGATCGCGCGTAGCCATCACCGCATGATCCAGCGTGGGCGGGTCGGCCTGCTCATCAATTGGCGCAGCACTTGGGGCGGATTGCTCGGCGGTGCCCGGCTCTAGCACTGGCTCAACGGTTGGCGCATCCCGCAGGCGGTGCCCGCCGCTTAGCTCAATGCGGAACTTCTCCGGTCTGCGCCCGTGCCCAGATACAACCGTAATCATCGCCCAGTCTAGCGTGAACTGTTCGTTAATCAGGGGGACACGTCCCAGTTCGGCATAGATCAAGCCCCCCACGCGGTCAGCATCATCTGACTCAAGGCGCAGTGTGGTGAGTTCGTTCAGGTCATCAAGGGGCACATTGGCATGCACAATCAGCGTTTTCGGATCAACGGGGAGCAACTCCGGCTCGTCGTCATACTCATCGTTAATGTCGCCGACGATCTCCTCCAGCAAATCCTCAATCGTGACCAAGCCTGCTGTGCCGCCATACTCATCGCGGATGATTGCCAAATGCACCTGCGAACGCTGCATGTCCTTTAGGAGCGAGTTGATCGTGACACTTTCGGGCACGAAGTAGACCTGCCGGATCAGCTCGCGCAGGGTGCAGTCGCGCTGCCCATTGTGCAACAATGGCAGCAGGTCCTTGGCGTAGAGGATCCCGATCACATCATCAATGGTCTCATCATACACAGGAATGCGTGAATGCTGTTCGTGGATCACCACATCGAGGACTTGCTCAAACGGTGTATCCGCATCCAGCGCGACTATATCTACCCGCGGGATCATAATCTCACGCACTTCAGTTTCACTCATTGCCGCAATGCTACTGAGCAGGCGCAGCTCTTCGGGCATCTCATCTTGATCGCCATCGTGGGCGGCCTCAGCCGCTTCCGAGACGAGGGCCCGCAGTTCTTCGCTGATCTCGTTGATCTCATCGGGCGTGGCGGGAGCCATTGCCGGATCGCCCTCATTGCGGGGCTGGCGCGGCTGAAACGGCGCAAAGATGCTCCGCACAACCGGATTGAGCAGCAGCACCAGCAGGCTAACCAGTGGTAGCAAGGTTGGAATCCAGCTTTGGGGTTGGCGGGCAACGAGTGCGCGTGGGAGCAGGATCGCGAACACGACCAGTACGATCAGGGTCAGCCCCAGCTGCCAGAGCATACCATATGGCACGAGCCAACCTGCCAGCAGCGCGGTGAGCACCAGTAGCGTCAGGTGGCTTGCAAAGCTCAAGGTTGCCTTGATCTGTTCCGGTTGGTCGAGCATCCGTTCAAGGCGGGGCGAACGTTGGGCGACATCAGCCAGCAGATTGGTGATGCGCCGCCAACTGAGTGAGGTAAAGGCGGCATCGGCTGCCGATACGCCAAACAGGAGCATAATGCCGCCGATCAAGACGGCATACGTACTAGGGTCTGGATCCAAATGTCGTTCCTTTCACTATGCCCGAACCACCGGGCGCCAAGCGCGAAAAGTCAATCGTGCATGCGCCTGCCAGAGCCGGTGGATGGCAACGGTTCCTATGAGAATAATACACTCAATGACAAGTCTTTGTGAATTCGCATGATTGCTTCAGCAAACAGCGGGGCCACACTAATCACGGAGATCCGGGCTTGCTGATGATTGTCGTGCTGTGGAATCGTATTAGTGACAATCGTCTCCACCAGCCGTGATTGCCCGATACTAGCTACGGCATCGGGAGAGAATACGCCGTGTGTTGCCACGGCATAGACCTCTTTTGCGCCACGTTCACGCAGCATTGCGGCGGCTTCGATCAAGGTGCCACCGGTGGAGATCATGTCGTCTACAATGATTGCGGTGCGCCCTTCAACTTCGCCCACCATTTCGAGCATCTCCGCCGTATCCGGCTCTGGGCGTTGTTTGGCAAGGATCGCTAGCCCCGCCCCGATCCGTTCGCGGAAGCGGTTGGCGCGGCCTACGCCGCCTGCATCTGGCGAGACGATCACTGGATCAGGGATGTGCAGCGAACTCATATAGCCCGCGAGGAGCGGCGCAGCTTGCAGGTGGTCTACGGGTACATCGAAGAAGCCCTCAATCGCGGGAGCGTGCAGATCAATGGTGAGGATGCGATCTGCACCAGCCGTGCAGATCAGGTTGGCCACTAGCTTGGCTGAAATCGGTTCGCGCCCCGCCGTTTTTTTTTCCTGCTTGGCATACCCGTAATACGGGATCACCGCTGTGACCCGGGCCGCGGATGCACGCCGGAGGGCATCAATCATCAGCAGGAGTTCCATCAAATGATGATTCACCGGCGGGCAGGTAGGCTGCACCACAAACACATCACAGCCGCGTACATTGTCTTCGATCTTGACGCGGGTTTCACCGTTCTTAAATGATCCGACCAGTGCCCGCCCAAGGTTCACGTTGAGGTCGGCGGCAATCTCACTGGCAAGCTCTACGTTGGCATTGCCACTGAACACCAACAAGCGTCCATCCATAACCAGAGTTTCTCCTGTGGCAAGCAGGCCCACTGCATCCGGCACTCGGCAGGTATGGGCAACAAAAAACAGTGAAGCCCACGCCTCACTGCACACCCCGTACTATTCAGGTGAGCTATCGCCACGGTTGCCTGATTGTGCCGTAGAAGTATGCAACGTTCTGTCGCCATTGTACGGATACTATGCGGCAAACAATAGATAAGCTGCCGGACTAGGATTCGAACCTAGACAGACGGATTCAAAGTCCGTAGTGCTACCATTACACAATCCGGCATCGCAGGGTGATCCACCCACGCTGTAGTATACCATAGCCATGCACCTGCGGCAATAGCTCGGAAGAGTGTATTTTGCGCTGCGGTAGGCGGGGGATAGGTGGGCGGTAGGGCTTGGGGCGGGTTGGACAGGGGTTGACAAACGACCGATCCTCGCGTATAATTTTGTGTGTTGCTTGTGCCGAAGTGGCGAAATGGCAGACGCGCTACGTTCAGGGCGTAGTGGAGGTAACTCCATGTGGGTTCAACTCCCACCTTCGGCACCATTCTCATACTGGGGAATAGTTTAAAGGTAGAACACCTGATTCTGGATCAGGTAGTTGGGGTTCGAATCCCTGTTCCCCAGCCAACTCCACTTTAGACCCTCCTTCAGCCACTGCTCCGCCAATGAATTTCCACCTACCGTCTAGCTGCTTTGCAAGGCTCGTCAGCCCTGTTGCCGGGACAACATACGCGGCCCGCCCCTGTAGCGTAGCCCGATGTTGCCAGTGCCCGCAGCGCAGGGATGGGCCGATGCCCAGTCCCACGCGGTCTGCGCCTGTTGTGCAGGCGCACAGATTCCGCTAGCTGGCGACACCGAGCGGGTGATTGAGGGCGGCGGGGCAGCGGGGCGGCAATCCAAGATTGGCGCAGGCTAGTTCAAGTGGTATGCCCACGATTGTTGAAACCGGCTCTTGTGTCAGTCCACTTTGCGTTCTACAATACATGCCAATGCTGCACGTATTCGATGCCGAATGATGCAGGTATAGGCCCAAGTCTGCGGAAGCCGTGCGCTCCGGCGTGCGCCCTATCTTTGGGCCAACCATCCCTGTATTGCTGCATCGTAGCACGACTTCATCTGATCGGGGGCCGCCCCACACATCATGGCAAGGAGGAGAGATGTTCAACCAGAAGCACCGGCTCTACACGGCGATTGTCAGCCAACATTTTGTGGTAGATATGTTCAACGGGGTGGCGGGCGTGATCCTCGCCGCGCTTGCACTACCACTTGCCATCAGCAATGCCCAAGTTGGGCTAACGCTTACCCTCTACGCCCTCGCGGGCGCACTTACGCAGCCGTTCTTTGGCTGGCTCGCTGACCGCCTGCCCGATCACGCCAAAGGCTTGCGCCCCACGCCGCTCCTGCTCACGTCCGTCGCGGTGATCTGGATGGCGGGGATGTCCATTGGGGTGGCGTTGCTGGCTGGCTCGTGGGCGATGCTGCTGCTGTTCCTCGTGCTGGGTGCGCTCGGCAGTGGCTTGTTCCACCCGATTGGCACCTCGCAGGCGGCGAACTCCTATCACGGTAGTATCAATACCGGTACGGCGATGTTCTTCTTCATCGGGCAGATGGGCTTTGCCGTAGGCCCCTTTCTGGGGGGCGTGCTGTTCACCGTGTTCGGGCAGGGCGGCATTGCCCTGATGGGCTTGATCGCCCTGTTGCCGGTGACGCTGCTGCTGATCTCGCGCAACGATCCGCAGCCGGGCGCAGCCCGCAACCGTCTCGCCAATGCGGGTACAACCGATTGGGCTGCAATCCGGCGCAGCCTGATGAGCTTCTCGGTCTTGGCGTTTCTGGTGTTGGTGGCATTGCGTTCGTCCATCCACGCCGTCTATCAGATGTTGCTGCCGTCGTTTTTTGCCGAGCGGGGCTGGGAGCCAGCTATGTATGGCTTGATTACCGGTGTCGTAATCGGTACCGCCGCATTCGGTAATGTCGTCATTGCGCGGCTGGTAGATCGGTATGGCCTGCGCTTGGTGGTCGTGCTAGCGATGCTCGGCAGTGTGCCCGCGAGCCTGCTCTTCCTGCACAGCACTGCGCTCCCGATCATCTTCATGGCGGCCGCAGTATCGGGAACGCTGGTTGGTGGGGCGCATAGCGTGCTGGTGGTACAAGCGCAACGGCTGCTGCCCGTTAAGGCGGGCTTTGCGTCAGGCATCATTCTGGGCTTTATCTTTGCCTCTGGCGCGCTGGGCACATGGCTGGCGGGCATGATTGCCGAAGCCTACAGCTTCCAAGTGGCGATGAATGTGATTGTGCTGTTTGCCCTCCCAACCGCGGCCCTCGCCCTCACGCTGCCGGGCCGGAGCGTACTGCCCAGCAGCACCCCCGATAGCCCCGCGCCCACGCCCACCGCACCCGCCCAGACCTCGCGGGTGTAGGTTGGGGGCGGATGACAGGAGGCAGGATGCAAGGCCGTCAGCCTGCCTCCGCGCCCGTGCCTCCTTGCCCGTGCCACCTAGCCCCGCTTGCGCCGCACCTATCTGCGTTATAATACGCAGTAGGAGATGCCCGTTGCAGAGAGGAGCTTGTGTGCATGCCTGTGCCGATTCTGACTGACCTGACCCACGCCCGCCAAACCATCTTGCGGCGCGTACCCTTCGATGCGATGCCTGTTCCGCAGAGCCTACAGGATGGGATTGCAGCGCGGTTTGGCGAACGCCTCACGCCCGCCCAAGCCGTCGAGCGCGTGCTAGCAGATGTGCGCGCACGGGGCGATGCAGCCCTGCACGAGTGGACGGATCGCCTTGATGGGGTGCAGCTTGACCGCTTTGAGCTAGGGCCACCCGACTTCGCCGCCGCCGCCGCCCGCCTTGATCCCAGCCAGCTTGCCGCGCTTCAGCTTGCCGCCGATCAGCTCGAACGCTTTCACCGCCGCCAGCAGCGCAACTCTTGGACGGATTTCAGCGTCGAAGGGGTAGTAGGGCAGCTAGTCGTGCCATTGCAGCGGGTCGGGATCTATGTGCCGGGCGGGGCTGCGCCGCTCCCATCGTCGCTGCTGCACGCCGCTATTCCGGCCCGGATCGCAGGCGTGGCTGAGCTGATTGTCTGCACCCCTCCGACCCGCGCCGGGAGGCACCCCGCGCCGCCGGATATTACGCTCGCGGCAGCCCACATTGCGGGGGTGCAACGCCTATTTACGCTGGGTGGCGCACAAGCAATCGGGGCACTGGCATATGGGACGCAAAGCGTGCCCCAAGTGGACAAGATTGTCGGGCCCGGTAATCTGTTTGTCGTGCTTGCCAAACGGGCCGTGTATGGCGTGGTTGGCATTGAGAGCTTGCCGGGTCCGACCGAGACGCTGGTGCTTGCGGATGAATCCGCCGATCCGCGCTACGTTGCCGCCGATATGCTCGCCCAAGCCGAGCACGTCCTTGCCAGCGCAATCTTGATTACGCCTGCGGCCACGCTCGCGCAGGCCGTGCAAGCCGAGATCACGCGCCAGCTGGGGCTGCTCCCGCCGGAGAATGCACAGGCTGCGGCTGAGGCGGTGGAGCAGCGCGGCGGGATCATCCTTGTGCCGGATCTGGATACGGCACTGGAGTTGGCGAATGAGTATGCCGCCGAGCATCTGTGCTTGCTGGTGCAAGAGCCGCTCCAGTATGTCGGGCGCGTCCGTAATGCAGGCGGGATCTTTGTTGGCGAGCGTTCGTTCGAGGTGCTCGGTGATTACGTTGCAGGCCCCTCGCACATTATGCCGACGGGCGGCACGGCGCGGTATGCGTCGCCCGTGAATGTGGATGATTTCCGCAAGGTGATTTCGCTAGTCGGCCTGAATGGGCAAGCCTTGCAGCGGATTGGGCAGGCGGCGGTGTGCCTTGCCACTGCCGAAGGCTTGCACGCCCACGCCGCCGCTGTGCAGTTGCGCCTTGATGATCTGCCTCAGCACGAGCGTGAGGCATAAGGTATACTACAGAGAGATGCCGTTTGGAGCATGTGCAGGCATCATGCGGCACATCAGCCCATGCCCGTGACCCTTAAGACTTTTAAGACCCTTACGGTTATTTACCACGAAAGAAGGTACAGGTACTTGTATGAATGGCTTTATTTACACCTTTATCAGCCTGCTGTTTCAGGCCCTGTCGTTTGCCATCTTGGGGCGCGTGCTGCTCTCGTGGATTGACCCACAGGGCGGCATGCGTGTGACCCAAATTCTGGGCGAGATGACCGAGCCGATTTTGCGCCCGATCCGTAGCGTCCTGCCAACCGTCGGTATGTTTGATTTCTCGCCCATCGTGGCCATGGTCTTGCTGCAAGTGGTGGGCAACGCGCTCCTCTCCGCCCTGCGCTAGCCCACGCCCGCGCATGCCCGCCGTGCCGCCGCGCCTGCCGCAACGCACCGAATTGCCCGCAGTGGTGTTTGCGGCGGGCGTGGCCATGCTCGGCATCGAAATGCTGATGCCGCGCTTGCTGGCTCCGTATTTCGGCACAGCCCAACCGATCTGGGCGATCATCATCAGTAGCACGCTGCTGTTTCTGGCGGCAGGCTATTGGCTCGGTGGTCGCCTTGCCGATCACGATCCCCGCCTTGTGCAGCTCTATCGGCTGCTGGCGTGGGCGGGGCTAGCGTGTGCGCTGATCCCGCTTGTGGCGCGGCCTATCCTCCGCACAGCCCGCCTTGCCCTGCTCGATGTGGCGGCGGGGACCTTCCTTGCCGCGCTGGGCGGAGCCGTTTTGCTCTTTGCGGTGCCGGTCACGCTCCTTGCCGCAGTCAGCCCACTGGCGGTGCGCTTGCACTTGCACCACAACGCGGCGGGGGTGCAGGCGGCGGGACGGGTGGTCGGCGCGCTCTCCGCCGTATCTACCATTGGCGCATTGCTAGGAACTCTGCTGACCGCCTTCTGGCTGATCCCGAACATCGGCACAACGGCCAGCTTCTACTTGTTTGCGCTTGGGTTGCTCGTGCTTGCCACGCTCGGCGGGCGCGAATGGTTTACGCTCCCCCTGATCGTGTTGGTGGGTGGGCTAGGTGGCTATGCCCTGAATACACCTGCCCCAATTGCGCCCGCTGCCTGCCTTGAGTGTGTGCTGGTGGCAGAGGCTGAGTCGGCCTACAACTACATCCAAGTCGTGGAGCAGCGCGGCTTCGATGCCGATGGCATTGATCCCCGCCTCCACCTACTTCTCAATGAGGGCTTTGCGCTGCACTCGACCTACCGCTTGCGCTACCGCGAGCGCGGCGATCCGGCGGATTTGCTGACCGGTGGGGGGCCGTGGGACTACTTCATGATTGCGCCATTTGTGCAGGCCCACCGCACGCCGCAGAGCATCCAGCGCGTGGCGATTCTAGGATCGGCGGCAGGCACGGTGCCCAAGCAACTGCTCGCCGTCTATGGCACGGGGCTGCACCTTGATGCCGTCGAGCTGGATCCGGCGATCATTGCGATCAGCCGGGCCTACTTTGATCTGGATGCCGACCAGCGCACCGCCCCCAACTATCACGTCCACGCCGCCGATGCACGGGCGTGGCTTGCCACTCAGCCACACGATCCACGCGGCTATGACTTGATCGGCGTGGATGCTTACCAGCAGCCGTATATCCCCTTCCACCTGACAACGGTTGAGTTTTTCGCGGAGCTACGTACCCATCTCGCCCCAGATGGGGTGGTGGTGGTGAATGCAGCGCGTGCGCCCAACGGCGATGAACGGCTGGTGCGAGCGGTGGCAACCAGTATGCGGGCGGTGTTTCCGCAGGTCTTCTTGATTGACACGCACCGCGCCCGCGGCGCAGTGAATGTATTGGTGGTGGGTGTGCCCGTCCCAGTCGGCGATGGGGCGGCACACCTTGCCACGCATGCCGCCCAGCTTAGCGACCCGACGCTGGTGCAGGTGTTGCAGTGGGCCCTCTTCGCGGGGGCGCAGCCAGTGCGTGAATTTGTGCCGCAGGCGGCGGATCCGCCGCCCTTCCGCGATGATCGGGCCCCGCTTGAGCAGCTGATAGATGCGCTGTTGATCGAGCAGCTTGGCGGGCGGTAGGGGGGCTTGCTGTCGCCGCCGCCGGCCCCACGCACGCGGTATAATAGGCGCGTAGCCTGCACCCTGCGGTGCAGCTTGAACGCCCATACATGAAAGGATGGAAAGCAATGAAGTTGGCAACCTTTAGTGCCCCCGGCGATCCGCTGGCCCGGGTGGGGGTGGTAGATGCGACGGGCACGCGCCTGCACGATCTCGCGGCGGTGGTGCCGGATATGTTGACGCTGATTGATGGTGGAGCCGCCGCACTGGATCAGGTGCGGGCCGCTCTGCCGACGGCTCCGCAGTATGCCTTGCGCGATGTGACGTTGCTTGCACCGATCCCGCGCCCGCGCAAGAATATCATCTGCTTGGGGCTGAACTATGCGGCCCACGCCTACGAGTCGGCGCGGGCCCGGGGTCGCCCCGAAGTATTGCCCGAACATCCCGTCTTTTTCACCAAGTCGGTGAGCAGCGTCAATCATCCCAATGCCATCATTCCGGTGCATAGCGGGGTGACCGAGCAGCTGGATTGGGAGGTGGAGCTGGCGTTTATCATTGGCACGCCCGGCAGCGCGGTGGATCCGGCGCAGGCGATGGACTATGTGTTTGGCTATACGGTGCTGAATGACATCTCAGCCCGCGATCTCCAGACGCGCCATCAGCAGTTCTACCGCAGCAAGAGCCTGAACGGTTCTGCCCCGATGGGGCCGTGGATTGTGACGGCGGATGAGATTCCCGATCCGCACGCGCTGCGCTTGCAGCTGCGCCTGAATGGAGCCACAATGCAAGACTCAACTACCGCTGATATGATCTTCACGATCTCCCAGATCATTGCGACGCTGGCGCAGGGCGGGGTGGTTGAGCCGGGCGACATCATCTCGACGGGCACGCCGAGCGGGGTGGGCATGGGCATGCAGCCGCCGCGCTGGTTGCAGGCGGGCGATGTGCTGGAAGCCGAGATTGGGCAGATTGGGGTGCTACGGAATACCGTCGGCTAGCTGGTAGCGTTCGAGCGTTCGCTGGGCCCGCCACTCGCGGCGCGGGCGGGGCTGGCTGTGCGGCGCGGGAGCAGCAGCAAGCCTGTGCCGAGTAGGGCTGTCCAGCCTATCGCCATCCACATGGCGTAGCTCTGCGTGACGTGCGGTCCGAGGGGTGGGTGATACCGCCAGCCGTAATCTACATAGACCGAGAGCGCATACCACAGGAACACGCCCGCTCGTCCAATCAAGCCTGTGCGGGTGGCATATGGGATCAGCAGCATGCCCTGCACAAATAGCCCGATGTGGCTGACAAACAGCATCAGGCTAATCGGATCAACGGGCCCGCCTGCGCTCCAATCACGCATCCAGTAGCCAACCGTCCATAGCCCATATTTCATGCACGCGAACGCCGTGAAGGTGTAGAACAGATACCACGGGCGGTTGAAGCGGATGGCAACAAGGGCCAGCGCAAACAGCAACGCCGCGAGCGGGCAATCGGGCACGAAGGGGAGAAACAGGAACGGCGTTTCCACCAGCATCGGCCCATACCAATAGATGCCGCCGCCGACTGCGCCAATCAGGTTGGCGATAATCACCGCCCAGAAGAGCAGCGGACGTTCGATCACGGCTTTCAGCGTCAGGTAGAAGGTGGTTTCAAAAGTACGGTAGGACAGCATCAGGTAGCTCCTCACTCGGCTTCGTGCGCATCATTCGTGCGGCTCGCGGGGGCTGATGGTGGGGCAAGCAACCGGATCGGCACGCCGCCGACAAACGCGCCGGGCGGCACATCGCGGTTGACAAGGCTCATGGCCGAGATCGTTGCGCCATCACCAATCACCACGCCAGCGAGGATCGTCGTATTTGCGCCAATCGTCACGTCGCGCCCAATCACGACCGGCCCCCGCCGCCACTCGTGGCGCATAAATTCGTGGCATAAGATCACCGAGTTGTAGCCAATCAAGGTATCAGCGCCAATCGTAATATCTTGCGGGAAGAAAATATCCATCATCACCATAAAGCCGATGGCGGTGTGCTTGCCGACGCGCATGCCCAACGCCCGGTAGATCAGCGTCTTGAGCCAGAAGAAGGGGGCGTAGCGGGCAATGATAATCAGCAGCGAATTGCGGATCACACGCAGGTAGCCGCCGGTAACTTTGGGGAAGTGGTAGAGCGAGTTGTGGATGCCTGCGGGGGGATATGAGCGCAGGCGGGCTTTGCGGGTGGCGGTGCTGCCGAGTGCAGGCGAGGCGACAGGAGGCGGGGCAGCGGGCTGGGCAAGGTGTGCGTCAGAGGACAATTTCCAACCCTTCGTAGGCGGCAACCGTATTGCTAAACAGGCTCTGGGCGTGGCATTCAAGCTGGGCAATCTCATCATCGCTGTAGCGCGGCTCGTGATGCACCAGCACGAGCTGGCGGGCATTCGCAAGGCGGGCTACAGAGCAGGCCATTTCGGGCGTGCTATGGCCCCAGCCCTGCCGCCCAGCGATGTAGTCCTCTTGGGTGTATTGGCAGTCATGGATCAGCAGATTGGTATCTTTGGCAAACTTGACCAGCCGCCGATCTGTTTCGGCGTAGCCTTCGGTATCACTCGCAAAGACGATTGACTTGCCATGCCACTCGATCCGATAGACGTACACGCCATTGCGCGGGTGGGCGTGGCTGCGGTGGATCATCACGCGCACTGTTTCTGGCGAATACGGGATGTGGCTATGGTAAATATTGTGGATTTGCAGGCTGCCGCGCTCGTGGTCAATCGTAACCATCTCGGTTTCGTGGAGGCTCCGCACGACTTTGAAGGACGGCATCTCGGTCAAGCTCACCGGATGGCTCGGCGGCAAGACGGCGTGGTTGAGTGAGTCTTCGAGTTCTTCATCGAAGGTGCGGGGGCCCAGAATATGCAGGGTGCTTGTGCCTTGAAACGCAGGCGGGAAGAACGGGAAGCCCTGCGTGTGGTCGTGGTGCATATGCGTGAGCAGGATGGTGGCACTGATGGGCGTGCCGCCATTCTCACGCGAACGCCGCAACAGATCGTAGCCGAGATTGATGATGCCTGTGCCCGCATCAATGATTAAGGTATGCCGCCCAATCTGCACCTCAACGCATGTCGTATTCCCGCCATAGCGTAGCGTATGTGCGCCGGGGACGGGGTAGCTTCCGCGTGTGCCCCAAAAACGGACAGTGAACTGATCAGCCTCCATCGTACACGTTCTCCTTGCACAATCGGTTCATAGGGTCAGGTCGCAGGGTCGCTACCCGGTTGCATCCATATGGCCTACCATTTAGCGTACAGTGCATTGTACACCGAACTGAATAAGTTAGCCAATTTCGCCGCCAGCGTGATGCAAGTGGCGTGCGGATCATTTTCCAGAACGCAAGGCGGGGCGTGATTTTGTGTAGCGTAGAAGGACATTGAATGGGCTAGTCTGGGTATATGTATGAGGGTGTGTAGCTCAATGAACAAAAGTTTGCACGACAACAAAACTAAGACATTCTTATTGTAATGATTTGCGGAGAGGCTGTCAATTATCTTATGTATCGTTGGGCTGGCTGGCGCACTGGAGCTAGGGGGTTGCTCGCGCTCTGCCGGGCCAAGCGAGAGACGTGCCACTGGCACGCCTCTTGCTTCAGGGAACATTCAGGGCTATGCTCGGCGCGAGATGGGTTGGGCTACTCGCCGCGCCGTAGCTCGGCGAACTTCTCGGCGTTGTAGCGCAGGATCGGCTTGCGAGCGGCACGCACCTCATCGAGCCGCCGGACTGGGGCGTTGGTGGGCGCATTGTGTAGCACGGCGGGCGTTTCGACGGCTTCACTAGCGATCTGGCGCATCACCGCAATGAAACGATCCATGTTGACTTTGCTCTCCGTTTCGGTTGGCTCGATCATCAGGGCTTCAGGCACGATCAAGGGGAAGTAGACCGTTGGGGGGTGGATGCCGAAGTCAATCAGCCGCTTGGCAATATCGAGTGTGCGGATACCCTGCGCTCCGGCAATCTGCCCGCGCAGTACCGCCTCGTGCATGCAGATCCGGTCAATTGCCACTGGGTAGAGGTCTTGCAGTTGGGTCCGGACGTAGTTGGCATTGAGCACCGCCGTCTCGGAGACTTCGCGCAAGCCATACTCGCCGAGCGTGCGAATGTACGTCCACGCCCGCACGAGCATGCCGAAGTTGCCCTGAAACGTCTTCAGCCGCCCGATGCTCTGTTCGGGCATAAACAGCTCATACGTACCGGCTTGCTCAGCCTCGCGCACGATGGGTCCGGGCAGGAACGGCGCAAGGGCGGCCGTGCAGCCGACTGCGCCGCTACCGGGGCCACCGCCGCCGTGCGGGGTGGTGAAGGTTTTGTGCAGGTTGTAGTGCATAAAGTCGAAGCCGACTTGGCCCGGCTTGGCAATGCCGAGAATGGCGTTGAAGTTGGCTCCATCGCCGTACATCAAGCCGCCCGCTGCATGCACGAGCCGCGAGACTTCGACGATCTGCTCCTCGAATAGCCCCACCGTGTTCGGGTTGGTCAGCATCATGCCGACGGTGCGCGGCGAGAGCTTGCTCTTCAGGTCGTCCATATCTACGTTGCCCCGCGCATCGCTCTTGACCTCAATCACCTTGAAGCCAGACATGGCGGCGGTGGCTGGGTTTGTGCCGTGGGCTGCATCTGGCACGAGCACTTCGGTGCGGTCTACATCGCCGCGACTGAGGTGGTAGGCGCGAAATACCAGAATGCCTGCGAATTCGCCTTGTGCCCCTGCCGCTGGCTGAAGCGAGACGGCATCGAAGCCGCTGATCTCGCCCAGATAGTGCTGCAACTGATACATCAGCGCGAGTGCGCCCTGCGACAGGCTCTGATCCTGCATGGGGTGGGCGGCGGCAAAGCCGGGCAAGCGGGCGGCTTCTTCGTGCAGCTTGGGGTTGTACTTCATCGTGCAGGAGCCAAGCGGATACATCACCGTATCAATGCAGACGTTGCGCTGGCTGATCCGTGTGAAGTGGCGGATCACTTCGGTTTCGCTCAGTTCGGGGAAGCCGGCCAGCTCATCCTCGCGCAGCAGGTGCGGCGGCAGGGCGGCGGCGGGCACATCGAGCGCGGGCAGGTTCGCGCCGATCTTGCCGGTGCGGGACAGTTCGTAAATTGGTGGTTCACTGTTGTACACTGACATTGAGTTTACCTTCTAGATAGACGCTGCACGGCGGCAGCGGGGGCGAATACCATTGCTTATACGATGACGGCTTGCTCGCTCAGGTAGGTGGCATAGCTGACAGGTGGATCGGATTGCTCCCATGCCCAGATAATGTCGGTAGGTGCTACTCCCGCAGCCACCAGATCGGCGGATATGCCATAGCCTAATCCATCGTGTTCAAGGATGATTTGACCATGCCGCAACATGGCATAGAAGATCGGTGCAAAGATGCGCCGGTGTTCATTCCAACCCACACTCATAAGTGCGTAGCAGTCACGTTCTGGATCACAGATGAGATCAGTTCGGATTGCACCATTATTCGGGGTCGGATGGTGTTGGGCATACTGCTCCAGCACCTGCTTCAAGGCGATGCGGTAGGTGTGGGTTTGATCCATTGCTGTATTTCCTCTGTCATTGCATCCACCACGATAAGATTGATGGGAACACCACGCAACACAAGTTGTCCGATAGGGCGATCAAAAATGTTGTCGTAGACGGTAGTCGTGACCGCCATATACAATTCTCTGTCTGGCTCAAAATCACTCAAAAGTAACCGATAGAGTATGTATTGTCCGATAGCTTGTTGGAAGTTCCGAACGATAGAACCTCGAAACTCCTTTACTTCCACAGCAATTTTGTCATTTTCCCGATGGAACCCCATCAATGCTGATGAAGTAGGAGCAGTACGATGTACGCCAGCCAGATCAACAAACGCATATACGTTGTCATATGACAACACGTATTGTTCGGCAGTGATGTGCCAGCCAGCCTTGATCAATGCCCGTTTGACAATATCGTGATGGGCATCGCGTTGGGGCATATTCTGGGCTATCCCTCGCGCAGCACGTCCACTAGCTGATCAATATCGGCTTTGCTGTTCAGCTCGGTTACGGCGAGCAGCATGGCGTGGCCCAGCTGCGGCTCATCCTGTGCTAGATCGTAGCCGCCAATGATGCCGTGCGTGCGGAGCGTGGCGTTGATTGCGGCAACCGGACGCGGGCACTGCACCACAAATTCCTTGAAGAAGGGCTGGTTCAGGTCTACCTGATAGCCGGGCAACTGGGCGATCTGGGTGGCGGCGTAGTGGGCGCGGTGGTAGCACAGCTCGGCCACCCGGCGCAAGCCTTGCCGGCCCATCAGGCTCATGTAGACCGTTGCGGCGAGAGCCATCAAGCCTTGATTGGTGCAGATGTTGCTCGTTGCCCGTTCGCGGCGAATGTCCTGTTCGCGGGCCCGCAGGGTGAGCGCATAGGCTAGCTCGCCATCTACGTCGCGGGTTGCACCAACGATGCGCCCAGCAATCTTATGCACATCTTTCTGGCGGGCGGCAAAGATGCCCAGATACGGACCGCCGTAGTTCATGCCGATGCCAAGCGGCTGGCCTTCGCCGGTGGCAATATCTGCACCGACTGCACCGGGCGTTTGGAACATGGCTAGCCCAATCGGATCGAAATGCACGACCAGCAGCGCACCTTTGGCATGCACCTTGTCGGCAATCCCGCGCAGATCGTGCAGCTTGCCCAAGAAATCGGGCGATTGCAGGAACAGGGCCGCGGTGTTCTCGTCCACCATCTTGACCAGATCGTCAAGGCTGATAGTGGGGTCGTCATCGCCGACGATCTCAAGATTGAGGCTTTGCATATAGGTACGCAGCACGGCCCGATATTGCGGGTGCAGCCCGCGTGCGACCACAAGGCGGTTGCGCTTGCGGGTGACATTGAGCGCCATAATTGCGGCTTCGGCAATGGCTGTGCCCCCGTCGTAGTGCGAGGCATTGACGACATCCATGCCGGTCAAGTCGGCCATCATGCTCTGATACTCAAACACGGCTTGCAGCGTGCCTTGACTAACTTCGGGTTGGTAGGGGGTGTAAGCCGTGTAGTATTCGCCGCGCCGCAAGATTTGGTCTACGGCAGCGGGGACAAAGTGGTTGTAGACCCCCGCGCCGAGAAAGATGCTGTGGGTCGTGGCGTTAGCATTCTGCCCGCTCAGGCGGCGCAGTTCGCGCTGGAGTTCCGGCTCCGACATGGCGGGCGGCAGCGCGAGTGGGGGAAAGCGCAGATCGGCAGGCACATCTACAAACAGATCAGCAACGGACGCGACCCCGATTGCGGCAAGCATTGCCTGTCGTTCTGCCTCAGTAATCGAAATGTAGTGAGACATACGCTTCTTTCTAGAGATTGGTAAAGGGTTAACACGGGGGAGTGCCCCGCTTGCTCAGAAACAGAATGCAGGCTAGTGCGCCACCAGCCTGCAACGACACAATAGCATATGCAGCGTACCGAGATTATGGGTCGCTGTCAAGCGTGGGCAGGCGCTTAGTGGTCGCGCTCTTCCACTGATTTGGTGTAGGCCGCAACATCGAGCAGCTGATCGGTGCCGCCGGTGATCTTGATCCGCAGCATCCAACCATCGCCGTAGGGATCGCTGTTGATTGGCTCTTGATTGTCAATCAAAGGGCTATTGACGGCGAGCACTTCGCAATCTACGGGGGCATACAGATCGGACGAAGCCTTGACCGATTCAATCACGCCGTAGGTCTGCCCAGCGGTAAAGGTATCGCCAACTTCGGGCAGTTCGAGAAAGACAATATCACCGAGCGCACTCTGGGCGTAATCGGTGATGCCGACGATGGCTTCATCGCCTTCGATCCGTAGCCACTCATCTGTCTCAACATACTGTAAATCTGCGGGTAAGTTGTACTGCATCAGGTATGCCTCCTTAGTTAATGCTTTGCTCTGTCCTCTGCTTGGGCTAGCTATCGGTTGTCCGGTGGACACATCCCCGCCAATGGGGAGCCGAGACGGGTAGACGCTGGCGGCGGCGCAATGCCACCGGTGCTTACCGCTTGTAACGCGGCTTGTAGAAGGGCATCTTGACGACGCGGGCTCGCACGGGCTTTTCGCGGATTATAACATGGAACTCGCTGCCCTCTGTGCTCAGAGCCGTCGGCACATAGCCCATGCCCAGCGGCTTGTTGAGGGTGGGCGAGGGCATGCCTGTGGTGACATGGCCGACGGGCTGGCCGCTGAGATCGTGGATCAGGTAGCCGCCGCGAGCTACGCCGCGCTCGGCCAGTTCAAAGCCAACCAGCTTGCGCTCCACCCCCGCCGCCTTAATCTCGCGCAGGGCGGTGCTACCGATGAAGTCGCCCTTATCGAGCTTGACAACCCAGCCCAGCCGGGCCTCATACGGGTTGGTGGCTTCGCTGATCTCGTTGCCATACAGCGCAAGGCAGGCTTCAAAGCGGGTGCTGTCGCGTGCGCCCAGACCACACGGCAGCACGCTGTCGGGCGGGCCAAGTGCGAGCAGGGCATCCCAGACTAGCTCGGCTCTGTGGGCATCGCAGAAAATCTCGAAGCCATCTTCGCCGGTGTAGCCGGTGCGGGCGATCAGCCCATTCACGCCGAAAAAGCCGAACAGGGCGATCTCGTGGAAGGGCAACGTCTCCAGCCCCGTATGTTGCATCGTGGGCGAATTGCAGAACAAGGCTTCAGCCTGCGGCCCCTGCAAGGCGAGCATTGCCCAGCGATCCGAGAGGTCTTGCATATCTACATCAAAGCCAGTCGAGCGGCGTTGCAGCCAGTTCCAGTCTTTCTCGCGGTTGGAGGCATTGACCACAACAAGGTACTCACTTGGCAGGCAGTAGACGAATACATCATCAATGATGCCGCCCTGATCGTTGCAGAGTAGCCCATAGCTCGATTGGCCCACACTCAGCCCGCTTATGTCGCACGTTACGACGTATTGCAGGAAGCGTTGCGCGTCGTGCCCACTGATACTAAAGCGACCCATATGGCTAATATCGAACAAGCCGGCGGAATTGCGAACAGCTTGATGCTCAGCCATCAAGCCACTGTACTGAACGGGCATTTCCCACCCGCCAAAGTCAATCATTCGCGCTCCGAGTGCGGTATGACGTTGGTAGAGGGGCGTGCGTTTCAACATAACGATTGTCTCCTTCTCTCTGGCTACTGCCGGGGGCGCACCTCACGCCTGCAATCCGGCACGCACCTGCTGCAACATAGCGCGGCATTCGCGGGCATAGCTGGCTAAATCCTCATCATCACTCTGCTGGGCTTCGTCGGCAAGATTGTCCAGCGCAACCTGTGCCGCATCACTGAGCAGATCGGGGTACGTGATCAACACCTGCGCGAGGCTCTCCTCGTCCGGCGCGGTGAGCAGGGCTTCAAGGGCATCCTGCAACGGATCGGCGGGCGGTGGTGGCGGCGGGTCGCGGCGAAGCTGAACCAGTGCGCTGCGCCGTTCTTCCAATTGGCTCGCAAGCCGTTCGTTGCCCTCGTGGGCATACTGGTCTATCAAGTCATTCAGGGCGGCATCCACCCAATCGCCCTGCAATTCGGGGAACTGGTGCAGCACCTGCCATAGCTCGGTAGGCGTATGTGCGGCAAGCAGATGGTGTTGATGCTCGGCAGTCACTTCTACAAGGGCCGGGTCCGCCGGAGTATGGCCCGCCAGTGCGTGCGGCTCAAGCGGGGTCATGCCGCTCTGGTAGGCAAACAGCCAGATGCGGGCGCGGTGCAGGGCATCGGCGGCGGTATACTCGCGCTGCTCAACGGCTACGTCGGCAAGTTGTTCAAGCGTATTCTGGGCGGCTTGGGTCAGCAAGGTGGGAGCCTGCTGCACGACGTGTTGCATGGCGGCTGGGCTATCGGCATCGAGCAATTGCTGGATCGCATGCAGGAGCTGCTCAGGATCATCGCTGTGAGCGGCGGCGATGGGGGCGGCGGCGGCGGGCACAGCGGGCACACTGCCAATGATGCTGGACACAGGTTTGCCGAAGCTCGGCGGTGCGCCCCCAGAACTGGTCCGGCGCGTGCTTTTCTGGAGCATATGGGCCAAGCCAGCCTGATCTTGGGCGATCTGCATATCGCTCAAGTACAGTTGGCGTTGCTCTAGCTCGATGCTCCCGACTAATACCGCGTGTAGCTCATAAGCCATATCGCGCCACGTCAGTTCGTCGGTATCCGGTGGCGGCACAAACACCACGCGGCGGTGGGCTTGATCGTGGTAGAGCAGCGGCGCAGGCGCAAGAAACCGATGCCCGCCCTGCTCGCAGCCGAGCACGTTCAGGCGGGCAGCCGCGAGAGCAGCTGCCGCTTCTGGTTGTTCGGCGGCATCCACAATCAGCCAGACATCATGGTCGGCGGGTGCGCCACACGCGGGGCACACGATGGTTAGCCGTTCTTGCAGCGAAATCGTCATAGCTAGCGATACCAGCACCGGATCTTGTGGGCGGATTCCAACACCTGTTACGCCTATCCATGCGTAAACTGGATTATACGCTACTCCACAGTATTGTACCACGATTGGGGCGCGGGGCGCAGACCCGGCGGGCGTAGCTCCTGCGGGCGTGGGGTGGCTCACCCCCATCCCCTGCGCGCCATGTGGTTGACATGCCATGACTGCCCGTGCTATACTCTGGCTCATTCAGCAACCACATATTTTCCCAACTTAAACCTGAACCGGAAAGGAAAGGCTACCATGACGAGTACCGTGAAATATCTTTTGACTGAAGACCAAATGCCAACCGCGTGGTACAACATTCAAGCCGATCTGCCCGCGCCGCTGGCCCCTGTGTTGCATCCGGCCACGCACCAGTTGATCGGCCCGGCGGATCTGGCGGTGCTGTTCCCGATGGAGTTGATCAAGCAGGAAGTGAGCCAAGAGCGCAGCATCGAGATTCCAGAGGAGGTGCAGCAGATCTATCGGCAGTGGCGACCCTCGCCGCTGTATCGGGCGCGGCGGCTAGAGCAGGCCCTCGATACCCCCGCCAAGATCTACTACAAGTACGAAGGGGTTAGCTCAACGGGCAGCCACAAGCCTAACACGGCGGTAGCCCAAGCCTATTACAACAAGCAGGAGGGGGTGAAGCGGCTCTCGACGGAGACCGGCGCAGGGCAGTGGGGATCGGCTCTGGCGGCGGCGGGGGCGATGTTTGGGCTAGAAGTGCTGGTCTACATGGTGCGCGTGAGCTATGCACAGAAGCCCTACCGCCGGGCCTTGATGGAAGCCTACGGCGCACGGGTGGTAGCGAGTCCGAGTACCGAAACAGCATCTGGGCGGGCGGTGCTGGCCGAGCATCCCAATACAACAGGTAGCTTGGGGATTGCGATCAGCGAAGCGGTGGAAGTGGCGGCACAGGCGGGGGATACGCGCTATGCGCTCGGCAGTGTGCTGAACCACGTTTTGCTGCACCAGACCGTGATCGGCTTGGAAGCCCTGAAGCAGCTTGAAATGGCGGGCGATTACCCCGACATTGTGATTGGCTGCACCGGCGGCGGCAGCAACTTTGCCGGCATCGCCTTCCCCTTCATTGGTGCGAATATGCGCGGCGAGACGAATACCCGCATCATCGCCGTCGAGCCGCAGGCGTGCCCATCGCTCACTCGTGGGCAATTCACCTACGATTTCGGCGACACGGCGCACTTCACGCCACTCGTCAAGATGTACACACTGGGCAGCACCTTCGTGCCAGAAGGGATCCATGCAGGCGGCTTGCGCTATCACGGCATGGCCCCGCTCGTCAGCCACATTGCCGATCTAGGCCACCTCGAAGCCCGCGCCGAGCATCAGCTGGAGTGCTTCGCGGCGGGCGTGCAGTTTGCCCGTTGCGAAGGGATTTTGCCTGCGCCGGAAGCGAACCACGCCGTCAAAACCACGATAGACGAAGCCCTGCGCTGCAAAGAGACGGGCGAGAGCAAGGTCATCCTTTTTAACCTGTGCGGGCACGGCAACTTCGATCTGCAAGCCTACATGGATTACCACGCGGGCAAGCTGCAAAACACGGCCTACAGCCAAGAAGAAGTAGCGATGGCACTGGCCGGCTTGCCGGTGATTGCGTAGCCTTACACATCCGGTGGCAGGGGCACTGCCCTCTGGGGCGGGCGGGGGATTACCCAGCCCCTAGCCTGATCTTGCGGAACAAGGGGACCATTCTCGTACTCAAGGTCATTGCGATTGTCACCTATGCCAACTCTCGCTGTCATCATTGTTGCGTGGAATGTGCGTGAGCTGCTGCTGCGCTGCCTCGCCGCAACCGAAGCCTCGCTTGCAGGGGCGGATATTGCCACGCAGATCATCGTGGTAGACAATGCCAGCCACGATGCTACTGCCGCCGCCGTGCGCCAGCACTACCCGCACGTTACGCTGCTGGAGCCCCAGCGCAATCTCGGCTTTGTCGGCGGCAACAATCTGGCCCTGCGCTGGCTCGGCTTTGATCGTCCGCTGTCGCCCCCAGCCGCCACCGCGTCTGCCGCTGGAACCCGGCCCGACTATGTGCTGCTGCTCAACCCCGACACTGAGCCGCAGGGCGATGCGCTGGCGCAGCTGGTGCAGCACCTCGCACAGCACCCCCACCTGATCGGCGCGGGACCCCGCCTGCTCTACGGCGACGGCAGTCTCCAATCTTCGCGGCGACGCTTCCCGCCGCAGGCAACATTTTTCTGGGAAAGCACCCCGCTCGAACGCTGGTTCCCGCGCAACCGTTGGGCACAGGCGTATCACTACACTAGCCCTACCGACCCGCCCGCCACCACCCACCACAGCGTAGATTGGGTAGTGGGTGCGGCGTTACTTGTGCGCGGCACGGCCATTGCCGCCGCCGGATTGCTCGACGAACGCTTCTTCATGTACAGCGAAGAGCTAGAGTGGCAAGCCCGCTTGCAGCAGCTCGCACCGCCGCCACAGCCCGATTCCGGCGCACGGATTGCTTACATTCCCGCCGCCGTTGTGGTACATTATGAGGGGAAGAGCAGTGAGCAAGCTCCGCTCACGCGCCACTTGCACTTCCAGCGCAGCCGCATCTTGCTCGCGTCCTTGTGGTATGGCATGCCGTTTGCCCGCCAATACTGCCGCTTTGTGCAAGCCACCTACCTCTGGGAGCTGTTGATCGAAACGGGCAAGCATCTGCTGGGGCATCGGCGCAGCCTGCGCCGCCAGCGCATGTGGGTGTACGCAACTGTCCTTACTGGCCTTCGCATACCAACCATCACGAGAAACGATGGAGAACGATGGAGGACACCAATGAGCAACACCACAATCCATCCTGAACCGGGCCTTGCAATGGATTGGAGTTTACCGCAGACCGCTCGTGCGAAGCGCGTGGATGACATCAGCCTTCAAGCTGAACACGACACGACACGGCGGCATTTTCGCCGCCTCTTGATGGCTTTGACGCTCTTCGTTGGGATTGCCACACTGGTAGACGTGATTCTGTTTGTTATTTCCGGATCGCCCGATCTGTACCCATCCCTCATTCTCGACACCTTTTTTCTCGGCGTAATCGGGATAACGGGGTGGTTCTATCGGCGTAAACAAGTGGGCATGGCTAGCCTATGCCTCAGTGCAACCGCTATCGCTGCGGCCTTGTTTGTGCTCACCCAATACACCTCTGCCGCCTCGAATGGTGCATTCATCGTGATGCTGATTGCACTTGCACCAACCGTCGCGCTACCCTACGTGAGTACGCGCACGTTTCGTGTGTTGGGGAGCATCGTTGCGGCGGTGGGGCTTGCCATGATTGCCTACCTCGCGTTGCTCTTGATCGGGGAAGGCGTGCCCACCGATGTGGTGATCGGCGATATGGTTGGCGCGGCAATTGCCGTCACGGTGATGCTGTTCCTGCTGTGGCAGTTCAGCCGCCAGCAGCGCAGCCTTGTCACCCGCCTGCGCGAACGCACCACCGAGCTAGAGCAACTGCAAGCAGGGCTAGAGCAGCAGGTGCTTCAGCGCACCACCGCGCTCCAATCTACGCTGCTCAATCTGCAAACCCAGAACGAGATGCAGGAGCAGCTCCTGAGTGAAATCCGCAAACAGCAGAGCCTGATCCAAGACCTGAGTGTACCCGTTTTGCCGATCACCCCAATGGTGCTGGTGCTACCCTTGATAGGTACGCTTGACTACACCCGCCTTGAGCTAATCCGGCAGCGTGCGCTGGAAGCGATTGAGCAAGCCCATGCCCGTACCCTCGTGCTGGATGTAACGGGCGTGCCAGAGCTTGATCAAAAGGGCGCACAGGGGTTGCTTATGATTGCCCAAGCGACCCAGATGATGGGCAGTCAGTGTGTGCTAGCGGGGCTGCGCCCCGAATTGGCACAGGCATTGGTGCAGCTCGGTGTGGATCTGCGAAGCCTGCGGACCTACGCTACGCTGCAACGTGCGCTCGATGCGGTGGGGCCACAGGCGGTAACAGCCGCGCGGTAGGGTTTAGCCCATGTCCGTCGCAAGGCTGATCTCAATCCCATGCGGGCAATGGTATGCTAGGAATGCAGAACGTATTCCCGATGCTCCTGAACCGACCCGCCAAACAAGGATGACACACACAATGGCCACTGTACCGAACCAACCAAGCCAACCGAGCCTGATAGCCACCGTGCTGCGCGAAATGCGTAGCTCATATGCCTTCATCGAACGCAATCTCTTTCTGACGCGCCGCTACTGGGGTTGGGAAGTGGTGTGGATTGTCTACTCGATTGTCAATGCGATCTCGATCACCTTCATTGCCAAAGCCGCTAGCTCAATCACGGGCGAAGCCTTATCGGATGCTGCCACGAGCTACTTCATCCTCTACCTGATTGTAGGCACGGTGGTCTGGCACTATCTCTCGATAGTCTTTGATATGACCAGCGAGGCGATTCAGTGGGAACGCTGGGAAGGCACGATTGAGTACACCTTCATGGCTCCGGTCAGTCGCACCGCGCACCTGCTGGGGCAATCGCTCTTCGCCGTGCTGTTTGGCGCAGTGCATACCGTGATTATCCTCACGGTGCTTGCCTTGATGTTTCAAGTGGATCTGAGCAACGCCAATTTTGCGACATTGGCGTTGGCGACATTGGCGGGCAGCTTGGGCTTCATCGGCTTGGGCTTGGTTGCAGCGGTGTTGCCCCTGCTCTGGCCTGAGAAGGGCATTCAGATGACCAACATCATCAAGGCGTTGATCTTGCTGGTAAGCGGCGTATACTACCCGATCACGGTGCTGCCCGAATGGTTGCAGCCGATTGCCTACCTCTCGCCGGCAACGTACATGCTTGATGGGATGCGGCGCGGCTTGCTCGATGGAGCCACCCCCGCCGATCTGATGGTGAGTCATATCTTGCCGTTGGCTCTCACGGCAGTGGTTGCCATCCCGCTTGGCTTGTATGTGTTTGGGCGCATGGAACGCTACGCCAAACACACGGGCATCCTCAAGCGCAACGGTTAACGGCTAGCTAGGGGCGCAGTGACAGGTGGCAGGATGGCAAGCCCTGCCTGACCCGGATGCCCAACCACCGCTCCAACTTCGCCCCTGCCACCTACCCGCCTCTGCCACCTACCCGCCCCTGTCACCACGCTTGCCCACTCACTCGGCGCGGCGGGTGCGGTACTGGATCGCCTCGGCGATGTGCGCGGGAGCGATCTGCTCGGCATCCGCAAGATCGGCGATGGTGCGGGCCAGTTTCAGGACACGGTAGTAGCCGCGTGCGGATAGGTTGAGCTGGCGCACGGCGGCTTTCATCAGGCTTTGCCCGGCGGTATCAAGGGCACAGAACTGGCGCAACTCACCGGGCCCTAGCTCGCTATTCGCGTGCAGATTGGTTTGGCGCAGGCGGCGGTGCTGGCGTTCGCGGGCGGTACACACGCGGCGGCGCACCACTGCGGACGACTCGCCGAGCCGATCACTGCTGAGCTTCTCGTACTTCACACGCGGCACATCCAGATGTACATCAAAGCGATCCAGCAGAGGCCCACTCACGCGCCGTTGGTAGCGCAACGCGGCAGATGGTGAGCAGGTGCAAGCCCGTTCGGGATCGCCATAGTAGCCACACATGCACGGGTTCTGCGCGGCAATCAGCATAAACGCCGCCGGAAACGTCACGCTGCCCGAAGCGCGGCTCACCGTCACTACGCGGTCTTCGAGCGGCTGGCGCAGCACCTCTAGTTTGTTGCCGAATTCGGGTAGCTCATCGAGGAACAGCACCCCCCGATGCGCGAGGGTCACTGCGCCGGGCTTGATGCGCCCACCGCCGCCACCCACCAACCCGGCCAGCGAGGTGGTGTGGTGCGGGCTACAGAATGGGCGGTGCTGCACCAGCGGCACATCTTTGGGCAACATGCCGCTCACGCTGTAGATGCGGGTGACTTCGAGCGATTCGTCAATATCCATCGGGGGCAAGATCGAGACGAGGGCCCGCGCCAGCATCGTCTTGCCTGCGCCGGGGCTACCGGAGAGCAGGACATTGTGTGCGCCTGCCGCTGCCACTTCAAGGGCGCGTTTGATATGTTCTTGCCCGCGCACATCCTGAAAATCTATCGGGAAGGGGGGCGCATCGGTGGCGGCATTGCCCTGTGGCAGATACGGCGCGATAGGATGCTCGCCGTGCAGGTGGGCCACCAACTCAACCAGCGTGCGGACGGGGATGATCTGCATGCCCTCCACCAGCGCAGCTTCGGGTGCATCCTCGTAGGGCACATACACCGTATCTATATCATGCTGACGGGCAATCGCCACCATCGGCAGAATGCCATCAGTATGGCGCAGCGTGCCGTCTAGCGAAAGCTCACCCAGAAACACTGCTTTGCACAGATCGGCGGCGACGTGTTCGGCGGCGAGCAGCACGCCCACCGCTATCGGGAGATCGTAGACTGGACCCGCTTTACGCAGATCGGCGGGGGCCAGATTGACGGTAAGCCGCTTGAGCGGGAAGCTCAGCCCGCTATTCTTGATCGCCGCCCGCACCCGCTCGCGGCTCTCCTGCACGGCGGTATCGGCCAAGCCCACCACAGTGAAGGCAGGCAAGCCCTGCGCTAAGTCTACCTCAACTTCCACCAGCATGCCATCCAAGCCGCTAAGGGCGCAACTGAAAACTTTCGCCAACATGGGAGTCCTCCTCGTTTGATGCGTGCCAATCACCACTGCTAGCCTTAGCATAGCAGATTGGTGCGGCGCAAATACGCACGCCAAAAAATTCGGCTAGACGTTTTCTCCAAATGGCGGCGATAGGTTCTGTGCGTCACGCCTGTAGCCGGAACCGGCGCGGCTATGATACACTAAGGAAACAACGATAGACTGCCAAGATTGTAACGATTCTGTCAGCATCGGCGCGACGCAGATCACCTATACTATAACGATAAGAAGCCTGACGGAGCGTAGCCTTGAAATCATTGCGCTGGATCAAAATAGGGGCGATTGCCATTCCCCTTGCGGCCCTCCTCCACTGGGGCGGGGGTGTGGCCTTTGCCCAAGCCTCAGAGCCGGATATGGCGGCATTGGTGCGCGGGATCAATACCATCTGGGTTCTGATTACCGCGTTTCTAGTGTTCTTTATGCAAGCCGGCTTTGCCTTTCTCGAAGCTGGCTCGACCCGCGAGAAGAATACCGTCAACATCCTGATCAAGAATGTCATAGATTTTGCGATTGCGACACTGGCTTTCTGGGCTATTGGCTTTGCGTTTATGTTTGGTAGCGGCAGTGGCTGGATCGGTACATCGGGCTTCTTCCTGATCAATGTGCCTGAACGTAGCGACGATCTGCCAGTCCAAGCATTCTGGCTGTTTCAGCTGGTGTTTGCGGGCACAGCCGCTACTATCGTGTCGGGGGCAATGGCGGAACGCACGCGCTTCGTCGTCTACCTGATCTTCAGCGTCGTGATTGCTGCGCTGATCTATCCGATCTTTGGGCACTGGGTTTGGGCTGAACAAGGCTGGCTGGCAAACTTGCCACTCGGCAATGGCTTCACCGATTTCGCTGGCTCCACCGTTGTGCATAGCGTCGGCGGCTGGGCGGCTCTCATGGGCACGCTGCTGCTTGGCCCGCGCATTGGCCGCTTCGACGAAAGCCGCCGCGAGGAGTTTCGCGGGCACTCGGTCCCACTGGCTACGCTGGGCACATTCATCCTGTGGCTGGGCTGGTTTGGCTTCAATCCGGGTAGCCAGCTTGCGGCAGTCGGCGAGAACGCCGATATAATTGCGATTGTTGCCGTGAATACCAACATCGCGGCGGCAGCGGGCGGCATCACCGCCCTGTTCACCGTGCGCCTGCTTTCCAATGCGTGGCGGCTCACCTACACCCTGAATGGCGTGCTTGGGGGCCTTGTAGCGATCACAGCTTCGTGCAACAGCGTCGAGCCAGTCAGTGCCATGATTATCGGCGCAGTCGGGGGCCTCCTCGTCACCCTGAGTACCGATTGGCTGGAACGCCTACGCATTGATGATCCCGTCGGGGCGGTGCCCGTGCATCTTGTTTCCGGCGTATGGGGCACCCTCGCGGTTGGCTTGTTTGCCGCAGACGTGGGGCTATTTAACGGCGGCGGCTTTGCCCAGCTTACCGCGCAGCTGATCGGTGTGAGCGTGTGTGCAATCTGGGCTACAGGCACATCACTGCTGTTATTCCTTATTCTACAGCGCACGCTTGGGATGCGAGTTGATCCCGAACGTGAGCTACGCGGGCTGGATGCCGAAGAACACGGCGAGGCAAGCTACCCGCGGATTGTCACCACTGAAGAAGAAGTCGCCTCGCCCAAGCTCCGCCCCACGCGCCCCACCGCCCGCCCCATGCGCAGCTGAGGTTGCGGCCAAATCGCTGCCCATCACGGTCAATGTCCATGTAGCATGGCACGAAATGACGTGTTACAATGCTACTAAGGAGATGCGACTTCTGATGGAGGTTGACACGTATGCCGATCTCAATTGCGGTAGTTTCAACAGATACGGGGGTTGCGGAGCGGATTGCGGGCCTCATCCCACCGGATACCTACACGGTGGTGCGATGTACGCCTAGTAGTCTGCCCGCTGATCTGCCTAGCTTGTTTGTCATTGCGCTGCCAGAGCTTGAATCCGCCGAAGAACAGGTTATTGAGCAACTCCGCGCCGATGATGCCACTGCTAGCACGCCCATCGTGATTGTCAGCACGTTGCCGATGGTTGCCTTGCAATCGGTGCCCTATGCCAGCGATTGGACCATCGGGATTGTTGAGGAGCCAATTGCCCAAGCGGTATTGCTCGACACGATGAGTTTCCTGCTCAATCCAGAGTAACGTACCTGACACAGCCACCCCGTGCCGCGTACCACATGGGCTAGGTGTGGCTGTGCTGTACCCCGTTGGCTCGCCCACTTGCGATGCATGGGCGTGGGTGCGCCTGATTGGGGGGGTTACGCACGGTGCTGATGGGTTGCTCCATACATCCTAAAGCGTTGTATAATATCTTGAAGGGTGTAGACGATTTCACATGATATAGGAAATGAACAACAATGATTGTAGGTGTGCCAAAAGAAACTCAGCCACATGAGCAACGTGTGGCACTGATTCCCGCTGATCTGCCTGCCTTGCAGAAAGTCGGGCTTCAGGTTCAGATTGAGAGCGGCTGCGGGCAGGCGGCAGGCTATCCCGATCAGGAGTATCTCGACAAAGGTGCAACGCTAGCAGCATCGCGGGCAGAGCTGTTTGCCCACGCCGACATTATTGTGCAGGTGCGTGGGCTAGGGTCCAATCTGCATGAGGGGATGAACGATCTAGCGCATTTCCGTAAGGGGCAGGTGCTGATTGGCTTTCAAGAGCCGCTGTGGGAGCCGGGCGTGATTGCCGAGCAAGCTGGACACGGGGTGCTGCTGCTTTCGATGGAACTGATGCCGCGCATCAGCCGCGCCCAGAGCATGGACGCACTCTCGGCCATGGCCAACATCGCGGGCTACAAGGCGGTGCTGCTGGCTGCCAACACCCAACCGCGTATGTTTCCCATGCTGATGACTGCGGCTGGCACGATCTCGCCCGCTCGCGTCTTCGTGATTGGGGCAGGGGTGGCGGGTTTGCAGGCTATCGCCACCGCCAAGCGGCTTGGGGCGAAGGTTGAAGCCTACGATGTGCGCCCCGTCGTGCGCGATCAGGTCGAGAGTGTCGGCGCACGCTTCGTTGAGCTGGAGCTGGACACGCAGCAGGCCGAAGGCAGTGGCGGCTATGCCAAAGCGATGGGCGAAGATTTCTACCGCCGCCAGCGTGAGCTGCTTGCGGAAGTGATTGCCCATAACGATGTCGTCATCTCCACCGCTGCCATTCCGGGCCGCCCCTCGCCACTGCTCGTGACGCGGGCGGCGGTGCAGGGCATGCGCCCCGGTTCCGTGATTGTTGACCTTGCCGCCGAGCGGGGGGGCAACTGCGAACTGACCCGTGCTGATGAGGTGGTGCAGGAATATAACGTGACGATCCTTGGCCCCACCAACCTGCCCGCTACGGTGCCCTACCACGCCAGCCAAATGTATAGCCGCAATGTCGCTACCTTCCTAAAGTACATCATCAAGGACAAAGCCCTCCATCTGCCGCCGGATGATGAGATTGTGCGCGATACGTTGCTGACTCGTGACGGCGAGGTCGTCCATTCGCGGGTGCAGAGTCTACTCGAAACAACGTCCCCGAAAACGTAATTACCTAGCCTGTGGCCCCTCCTGACGTGTGCGGGAGCGGCACAGGCAACCGGACGAAACGGAACGTTACCAACCCTTACAGCACAGAGGGGTTCGGCATAGCGTCTCGCTTATCGTGAAGTACCATTGTGTGAGAAGGATGAATGCATGGAAAACTTGTTTATTTTCCTCACGATCTTCGCGCTAGCGATTTTCGTCGGGGTAGAGATCATCACGAAAGTCCCGCCCACTTTGCACACCCCACTGATGTCTGGCTCGAATGCGATTTCAGGCATTACATTGGTGGGCGCACTGGTGGCGGCTGGCACCGGCTCCGATCTGGTTACGATTGTACTGGGGGTGCTTTCGATCATCTTTGCCACGATTAACGTGGTGGGCGGCTTC
>JAAUTZ010000018.1:0-1268 GCA_012031225.1 Chloroflexaceae bacterium | reverse complement strand
GTCCAAATGACGGACATGCCCCAGATGGTGGCCCTGCTGAATGGCTTCGGCGGTTTAGCCTCGCTGCTAGTGGCAGGAGCCGAGCTGGCGCACGAATGGCAGAAGCCAGACGGTGTGCTGCAAACTGCGCTGACCGCCGGCAATGTGCCAATCTGGGTGCAATTTGTGATTGCAACGGCGGCTACCGCTCTGATCGGGGGGGTTACATTCACGGGTAGCGTCGTGGCGTTTGGCAAGCTGCAAGGCATCATCAGCGACCCGCCGCACCTGCCCGGCCAGCAGATCATCAACCTTGTGCTGCTGGGAGCGGTGCTAGGGCTGACGGGCATGCTGCTTGTTGATCCTTCTGCAATTTGGGCCTACTGGGCCATTGTGGCGATTGCCTGCGTGCTGGGGGTTCTGTTGGTATTGGGCATTGGTGGGGCCGATATGCCCGTCGTGATCGCCCTGCTCAATTCGTATTCCGGCTTGGCGGCGGCAGCCACGGGCTTCGTGCTCAACAACGTGGCGTTGATTGTCACCGGTGCGCTGGTAGGTGCATCCGGCATCATCTTGACCATGATCATGTGCAAGGCGATGAACCGCTCGCTGACGAATGTGCTGTTCGGGGTGTGGGTTGCCAAAGATGCAGGTAGGTCGGCGGATGATGTCTATGGCGGCAAAATCAAATCCTCTTCGCCCGATGAGCTAGCCCTCTTGCTCGACGGGGCGCAGCGCGTGGTGATTGTGCCCGGCTTTGGTATGGCGGTGGCACAGGCTCAGCACGCCGTGCGTGAACTGACGCAGCTGCTCGAAGCACGCGGCACCCAAGTCGAATTTGCGATCCACCCTGTTGCGGGGCGGATGCCGGGCCATATGAACGTGCTGCTTGCCGAAGCCAACATTCCCTACGAGCAGGTCAAGGAGATGGATGAGATCAACCCGACTTTTGAGCAGACCGATGTGGCGATTGTGATTGGTGCCAATGATGTCGTCAATTCCGAAGCTCGCACCAATCCGAGTAGCCCGATTGCAGGTATGCCGATCCTCGATGTGCATCTCGCTCGCAGTGTGGTGGTGGTGAAGCGCAGCCTCAGCCCCGGCTTTGCGGGCATCCCTAACCCGCTCTTCGCCGCCGACAATACGCTGATGCTGTTTGCCGATGCGAAGAAGGGCATGCTGGATCTCGTAGCGGCAATCAAAGAGAACTAGAGCCTATCCGATGTCCCTAGCTAGCCGCTTGCTAGGGGCATTGCCCCAACTTGCGCTATGACCAGCCTGCCGCGTAC
>JAAUTZ010000084.1 GCA_012031225.1 Chloroflexaceae bacterium | reverse complement strand
GCGGCGGGATCACGGCATCGCCGGGCGCGGGCGGAGTCAGGGCGGGTGGTTCGGCGGGGTGAAAGCCCTGTACATACGCGGCATCAAAGCCGCCGATGTTGATCGTGTGGGTCGCGGGTAACTGGTAGGCAAGCCCAATCCAAAGGATGCCCCATAGCATTGCCCGTAGCCATGCTGGGCGTGCTAGCCACCACGTATGCGCGGGCGGGGCAGATTGTGGCTGCGGGGGGCGTTGCTCAGGCGGGCAATCAGGCAGCTCGGCTGAGTCGGTGCGCTCGCTGCGGCTGTCTGGGTGCGCCACAATGCTGCTACGCTCTACTGCGACGGGGAGGGGGGCGCGTCGGTATCAGAAGGATCGGCATCGTTTGGATCATCGGCAGCTTCTGAAGGATCAGCGTCAGGATTGAGCGGTGTGAGGTCGAAGTTTTCATCAAAGACGGGCACGGTTCCAGTTGGTGCAGAGAGCAGCGAACTGCTGACCCACCCTGCGTTCGTCCCATCCAGCGTCTCGATGAACGAATCCACTGAACGGCGTTCGCCCAATTGGATCAAGTACCATTCGCCAGAGACATCGCGGGCCCGGAAGATGACCTCATCGTTCTCATTCAACAGCCCAATCACCACGTCATCTACAGAGGGCGAGAGGCGCACGTTGCCAACCTGCAATGCCGTGCCGAGAATGACGGGCGGGGGCGCAGGGGTTGGGATCGGCAGCGGCGTAGGCGTAACTTCTGGCGTAGCAGTTGCGGTGGGTTGCGGCGTGAGCAGCGTCGGCGGGATCACCCCGACCACGTTTTCAGGAATATCGGTGCGCCCGATGATTGCCAGTTCATCGCGCAGTTGCTCAAAGAAGCTCAGTGCTAGTACCAACGCGAGGATCATCAGCACGGCGGTAATAGCCGTCTTGATCAGCTCAATCGTCTGCCCGACGGCACTCTTTGCGCGGAGGTGGTCAAGCGCACTCTGCGCGGTGCTGGCCACCGACTCGCCCCAGCTGGTACGCCCGACATCCTCATTGGCAACGCGCCGCAACTCAAAGACTGCCCGGAAATCACCGAGCATCGAAAGCGAACGCACCGCACTCCAGCGCACGTTGCTGTTGGGGTGGCGCAGGGCGCGGATCAGGGCACCCGTCGAACGCCCATCGGCAAGATACCCCAGTGCCTCTGCGGAGCGGTAGGCGGCAAGCCACGGCTCACCGGTATTGAGGGTCTCGATCAGGTAGGGCAGGGCGGGGCTGCCAATCTGGACCAGCAGCTCAACGGCGGCCGCGTGATCGGAGTGCTGTGGGTCGCCGAGGGCTTGGATCAATTGCTGGATCCGTTCCGGCGAGGTTTCGAGCGAACGAGTGCCGTTGCTGCGGGTGCGCCGCGAGCTCGTGCCGGATGCGTTGGAACTTGGGTTGAGGCGGCGCGTAAACGATTGCAATTGATCCATCACACTCCCGACTTTGGTGGCATCGGTGCTGGTATCGTTGGATCCACTTGCGGCGTTAGCTGGGCTAGCGGGAGCCGCAGCGGGTGCAATCTGTTCTGGCGTTTCCTGCGATTTTTCTGTCGTCATAGATCTTTCTACACTACCCCTACATCTGCCACTGGCAGATCACTGCACCGCACCTGCGCGGGTATTTAGGTACGCTGCGCTATATGCAATAATGGCTTCTGCCGCATCGGGTTTGCTCTGGCGCGGGAGGGCCACCGTCTCGCCCGTGCGGGTGAAGATCGTCATGGCTACGTCAGGCTTCCCCATCGTTATGGTAGCATCATTGGCAATAATCATATCCACGTTCTTGCGTTGCAGCTTGCCGAGCGCGTGCGCCTCGATTGCTTCGGTTTCGGCGGCAAAGCCAATCCGTACCAGATCGGTGCGGTCGTGCAACTCAGCCAGAATATCAGGATTACTGATGAGATGCAAGGTCAGGCTGTCGCGCCCACTCTTTTTGATCTTCTGCTCCGCTACTGTTGCGGGGCGAAAATCGGCCACTGCCGCATTCATGATCAACATATCCGCCTGCTGACACGCCGCAATGACGGCATCGCGCAGGCTCAAGGCACTCTCGACGAACACGAGCTCCAGCCCAGCGGGGGCGGGCAGGGCCACCGGAGTCGAGATCAGGGTAACGTGTGCGCCTGCGTCGCGGGCGGCTTCGGCGAGGGCATAGCCCATCTGCCCCGATGAACGGTTGCCCAGATAGCGGATCGGGTCAATCGCCTCACGGGTCCCGCCGGCTGTCACTACTACCCGCCGCCCACGCAGGCTCCCGCTCTGCTGGCCCAACAGCGCACGGATTTCGCCCTCAAGGAGCGGCGGCTCTGGCAGCCGCCCTTTGCCTTCCATCGGCTCGGCCATTTTGCCGACTTCTGGTTCAAGCACTATGATACCACGTTGACGCAAAGTCGCAATATTGGCTTGGGTGGCTGCCGCCGCATACATCTGCACATTCATCGCAGGGGCGCACAAAATTGGGGCCGTGCTGGCTAGCACGGTGGTGGTGAGCAGATCATCGGCAAAGCCAGCGGCGAGGCGGGCGAGGGTGTGTGCTGTTGCCGGAGCAATCACGATCAGGTCGGCGTGCGTGCCAAGCGCGACGTGCCCCACCACGCTATCTTCCGGTAACGCCCACATGTCGGTCAATACGGGGCGGCCAGTGAGGGCTTGAAACGTTGCTGCCCCGACAAATCGCTCGGCGGCTTCAGTCATAATCACATCCACGACTGCCCCAGCGAGGGTCAGGTTGCGGGCGAGTTGGGCGACTTTGTAGGCGGCGATACTGCCACACACGCCTAGCACAATGCGTTTGCCACGAAGGATCGGCATACTTCTTCCTCTTGATGGGTGATCGAGATGCCAACCCATCAGGCCCATCACGTTGGGCAGTTCATCTCTGGCGTTATTCTATCCGAGAGGGGGGCTTGCGTCAATTTGGGAAGGTAGTGGTGGGTGGTATGGTGGTCCAGTGGGGGGTGGACAGCGTAGGGTGGGGTGTCTGATGGGGGTCGAACCCACAGCCTCCTGATCCACAGTCAGGCGCTCTAACCTTTGAGCTACAGACACCACGCAACGCCATACATTATAGGGCACGCCGCGCTCGCTTGTCAACCTTGCATCACGCTCTAGATCAAGTATAATTGCAGGCGAATAAACATGTATTCAGCATGATCACAAGGTGATAAGGTTATTGCTATGTCGAAAACATCTGCCCACGCCAGCGCACGCCCCACTCGCGGCGGAGGGATATTGGAGCCGATGCTGGCAAACATGCGTGCATCTAAAGCAAATCGGTTGATCCCGCACCACCTGCGGCAGGGGCGGATCCTCGATATTGGTTGTGGCTCGTTTCCGTATTTCCTCTCGCACACCTACTTCAAAGAGAAGTTTGCGATTGAGCGGGATCGTCCCGATAGCATCCCCGACGGCATTCAGTGGCACGAGGTGGACTTGAACAATACGCCGCGCCTGCCTTTCGACGAGGGCTTCTTCAGCGTGGTCACGATGCTTGCTGTGGTTGAGCATCTCGACCCGCCGAGTATGGCGGCGACCTTCAAGGAGATTTACCGCGTGCTGCAACCGGGTGGGGTGGTGGTGCTGACTACGCCCTCATCGTGGGCTGATCCCGTCCTCAAGATTATGGCACGGGTCAAGTTGGTCAGTGCAGAGGAGATTGACGAACACGCCTACGCCTACACGTTGCCCCTGCTCGGCTGGTATTTCGGGCAGGCGGGCTTTGCCATGAATAAGGTGCGCTTCGGCTACTTCGAGGCAATGATGAATATGTGGGCTGTTGCCGAGCGGTGACGTGTAAGGTGACAGGTGTCAGGCTCTAGGCAGGTGTTGGGTAGCGGGGGCCGGTGTAGCCCCGATCTATTGCTTTCGTTCACACTGGGCCTGTAGCACCTGATACCATCCGCCTAGCCCCTGACACCCAACACCTGACACCTGTCACCTCACCCCTACACCAGCTGGATAGCGGGCAACGGTGCCAATGGGCGGCGGATCGGTTCAGTGGGGGCAAGCACCTCAGCCGTGCCGACTGTCGTCACCTCGCCATCTTGATTGACACATTGGCAATCGAAGATCAGCCGCTGCTTCGCGTCGTTCTTCTCCGTCACCGTAATCGTTACCGTGATCGTGTCGCCAATGTACACCGGACGGCGGAAGCGCACCGTCTGGCTGATGAAGATCGTGCCCGGCCCCGGCAGCTGCATGCCGAGAACAGCCGAGATCAACGCGCCACTGATCATGCCGTGGGCGATGCGTCGCTTGAACATCGAGCCTTCGGCATACTCCTGATCGAAGTGGGCCGGATTCTGATCGCCGGACAGGATCCCGAAAATGGTAATATCGGCTTCCGTAATCGTGCGGGTGACACTGGCACTCTCGCCAATGCTGATCTGATCATACGTGCGGTTTTCAATGTATTCCATGTACTTGCTCCTCCCACTGCTGCGCTGCTGATAACATCCCCGTGCCCCTGTGCGCTAGCCCTGCGCCCGCTGCGCGAAGGCTTGCACACCCGTAATCTCGCGCCCGACAATCAAGGCTTGGATCGTATCCGTGCCTTCGTAGCTATACAGCCCCTCAATATCGGCAAAGTGCCGCGCAATGTGATACTCTAGCAGCACCCCGTTGCCACCGAGCATGTCCCGCGCTTCGGCCGCAATCCAGCGTGCTTTGGCCGCATTGTTCATCTTGGCCAGCGAAGCCATCGCTGGGGTAAGCTGATCGGCGGCGGCAAGCTGGCTGAGGCGCAGGCAGAGCAACTGCATACTGGTAATCTCGGCTAGCATCTTGGCGAGCTTGACTTGGATGATCTGGTAGTGCGCTAGCGTTTTGCCAAATTGGGTACGCTGCTGCACATACGCTACCGCCGCCTCGTAGCAGGCTAGTGCGTGTCCGAGAGCCTCCCACGCAATGCCGGCCCGCGCACTGGTCAAGACGCGGCTGGTATCCTTGAAGCTGTGCGACGCGGCAAGGCGATGCTCACGCGGCACGCGCACATCGCGCAGGATGATGTGCGCCTGACTCAGCGCACGCCCCGCAATCTTGCCCGTGATCGGTTGGGCATCGAAGCCGGGCGTGCCCTTCTCCACCACAAAGCCGCCCACATTGCCATCGTCGTCACGCGCCCACACAAGCGTCAGATCGGCGAAATGGGCTGCCCCGACCCAGCGTTTCGCCCCATTCAGCACGTAATCTTGCCCGTCTCGTGTGGCCCGCGTTTCGAGCATCACCGCATCCGAACCGTGATCGGGTTCGGTCAGTGCAAACGCTCCGATAGTATTTAGTTGCACCAGATCAGGGAGCCAATGCTGCTGCTGTTCGGGCGAGCCGAGCGTGGCGATTGAGTTGATCGCCAGCCCAGTTTGGACGGCATGCAGCGTACTCATGCTACCGTCGCCGCGAGCTAGTTCCATACTCACCAAGCCCGCCGCAATGTGGCTCAGTGCTGGTGCGCCATAGCTGGCCAGCGTGCCGCCGGTGATGCCGGTAGCCGCGAGGGCCGGCAGCAGCGCAAAGGGGAACTCGGCCCGCTCCCAATAGGCGTTGATCACGGGCAGGACGTGCTGTTCGCAGAAGTCCCGCACGGTGTCGCGCACGGCCCGCTCGGCATCGGTGAGCAGCGCATCGAGTAAATATAGATCGGGCGTAGTTGAAAGGGTTTCCAGCATAGGCAAGGCCTCCTGTAGCAGATGGATCACATAGTGCGCTGAAGCGAATTCTGGAACGACACATATGCTAGCCCCACGCCGCCCAGTGCGAGGCCCAGCACCACCGCCGCACTGAGCAGCAGCGGCAAGGTGGCGGGTGTGCCAAAGGCAAGCGCACGGGTCGCATCAATTAAATAGGTGGTGGGGTTGAACAGCACCACGACCTGCATCCATGTGGGCAGCACATCAAGCGGGTAGAGCGCATTTGAGGCAAACAAGATCGGTAGGTTGAACAGGAAGATCATGCCGTGATAGCCCATGATGCTGCGCGATTGGGCGGCTATCGCAAGGGCTAGCCCACTGAAGCCTAGCGCAAACAGGGCCACGAGCACCAACGCCGCCAGCCAGCCCGCCGGATTGCCAGCCAGCCGGGCGCCCATCAGCAAGCCGACGAGCAGCATCAGCAGGGCTTGGAACAGGGCTTTGGTGGCCGTGCTTGCGGCATTGCCCAGCAGGATGCTCAGGCGCGGGATGGGCGCAACCAGATACTCTTTGGTGATCCCGCGCAGGCGCTCATCGAGTAGGATCAGCCCGCCCCCGACGGCACCGCCCAGCGCACTCAGCGCAATGATGCCGGGCAGCATATACGACATATAATCGTTGCCGCCGACATCGCCCACCAAGCCGCGCATGCCTACCCCAAACAGCACCACCCACATCACCGATTGCAACGCCAAGCCTATGGCCTCTTCGGTGCTGCGGCTGAATTTGTGCATATGCTTGGCCCAGATGACATAGGTTGCGTACATTGCTCTGCCCTCGTCTAGGTAGCCACACGGCTACGAATCGCGCAGCCCCCGCCCCGTGTAATGCAGGAACGCATCACCGAGCGTTGGCCGCGCAATGCTAATATCATCTACCCGCATGCCATTGCTGCCCGCCATTTGCACCACATCGAGCAGGCGACGGGTGCTGTTATCTACATAAATCTGGATTGCACCCTGCTGCTGATCCTGATCCACCCGCAACACAAACGGCAGCGTCGTGATGGTGTTGATGAAGTGAGCCGTATCGCCGGAGCCTTGCATGCGGATCAACTCCGTGCCGATGCTTGCCACCAGCCCGGCGGGGGTGCCTTCCGCCACCATCGTGCCGTGATCAATGATGCCGACGCGGTGGGCAAGGGCTTCGGCTTCTTCCATATAGTGCGTGGTCAGCAGCACCGTCAAGTTGTGTTCACGGTTCAGGGTGCGGATGTAGTCCCAGATACCAGCGCGGTTCTGCGGATCTAGCCCTTGCGTTGGCTCATCCAGAAACAGGATCTCAGGCTTGGTCATCAGCCCCCGCGCCAATTCAAGGCGCCGCTTCATACCGCCCGAATAGGTTTTGACCCCGCGATCTATGGCATCCTCAAGCTGCACTAGTGCCACCAATTCGCTGATCTGGCGAGTGCGTTCAGCTTTGCCCAAGCGGTAGAGTTGCCCGTGAATATCAAGCACCTGCCGCCCGGTCAAGTCGCGGTCAAGCACAATCTCTTGGAATGTCACCCCGATCCGGCGGCGTACTTCGTGGGCTTGCTGCACCACGTCAAAGCCAGCCACCCGCGCCGTGCCACTGCTCGGTGGGAGGAGCGTGGTGAGGATGCTCAGGGTGGTGGTTTTGCCTGCGCCGTTGGGTCCAAGTAGGGCGTAGATCTGCTGTGGCTCAACCTGTAACGATAGATCGCTGAGGGCGGTGGCTTCCTTATAGTGTTTGCCCAAGCTATGCGCTTCAATCGCCAGCGTTGTCATAGTGTGCTATCCTCTCCAGACGAGTGTTTCATGAGCGTGGTACGGTAACATACGGTTCGAGTATGAGCCAATCAAGGTCGAGCCATTGGGCGGCGGGAATATCCAGCAAACCCCACCCAAACCGCCCGCGTGGCTCGATGATGGCGTATTGGTTGTCCATCCAGATTACGCAGCAGAGCGATCCGTGTGGGGCGGGCGCGTGCAATACGGGCTGCCCATTGACGAAACACGTTACGCCGTGGGGCTGCCAGTCTATCGTATAGATCTGCCACTGCGACATATCTACATCGGGCAGGGCTTGCTCCTGCACCTGCACTGCGGCCTGCACCCGCCGCCAGAGCGGGGCATACAGCAGCGGGAGATTGAGCAAGGGCACAACGATTGGCGCAAGTGGCAGCCACGCCAACGCCTGCGGGGTGGCTGCATCAATCACGGCGGCTTTCCAGCCGTGCCCCGCCGTGCCCAGTGCAAGCGGCATATTCCCGTGCGATGACATAAAGAAGAACCACGCCGCACGCGGCAGGCGTGGAAGCGCATGGGGCATGAGCGGCGCATTCCAGAAGCCGAAGCCCGCCGTTCCGCGCAACTGATCGGCGCGGTGCGAGAAGCGGGCCCGCACGCTCAGGCGCACCGGTGCTTGCCAGCGTAGCCCGCGCCCCGGGCCATCCACATCATCAAGCTGGGCATCGCTGTAGTGCTGGTGGGTGGCTCCGCTTACCGCTAGCCGCAGCCCGCTCAGCCCAGTTGTAATCTGCCCGCGCCCTACCGCAATCTGCCGCCACACCGCCGATGACACTGCCCGAAAGTTGTCGTAGATTGGTTCTATGATCTCCATCTCTTTGCATTGTACCACAGCGATTGGTACGCCCCGGACCCAGACGGGTAGGGCGTGGACTGGCATGGCTGCTACGCATCTGGCTCTGGTGAGGGCACAAAGCGCACCAGCACTGCTGTGACGTTATCTTCGCCGCCAGCAATGTTCGCGGCATCAATCAAGGCATGGGTAGCAGTATCTACATCGCCAATGCGGTTCAGAATGTCCGTCATTTCAGGATTGTGGGTCATCTCCCACAGCCCATCCGAGCAGAGCAGCAGCAGATCATTGGGGTGCAGCTGTTCACGGAAAATGTCCACCTCGATGTCGAGCTGATCGCCGAGTGAACGCAACACGGCGTTGCGCTGTGGGTGGGTGTAAATATCTTGCTCGGTGATCTGTCCAATCTCAACAAGGCGCATCACCAATGAATGATCGCGGGTCACGCGGCGCAGCACGCCATCGCGCATCAAGTACGTGCGGCTATCGCCGACATTGGCGATAGTTGCCCGATCTCCCACCACCAACGCCATCGTGATCGTCGTGCCCATATCATTGCCGCGCCGATAGCCTTCGCGCCGCACGGCTTCGTTGGCGCGCAGAACCGCCCGCGTCAGCAGGTCAGCGGCGGCTTGGGGATCGTAGGTGTTCTCGCCGTCAAGCAGGGGTGCAAAGTAATCCTGCATAATGACAATCGCAGCGTGCTGCACGGCAAGGCGGCTCGCCACCTCGCCCGCCGCGTGCCCGCCCATGCCATCTGCGACAATAAACACGCCTACCGGCAGATTGACCGAGCTGTTATTCACAACAAGGCTGAGGTGCAGGCAGCTATCTTCGTTGTGGTCGCGGACTACGCCGCGGTGCGAAGCTGCCGCAATCTGCTGCAAGAGGGGGATGGGCACGCGCAGGGCGTGCAGCAGTTGCTCCAGTGCCGCTAGCACATCTGCCGCGCTGGTCAGTTCGTGGGTGCGAATCTGGCGCAGAATCATCGCTAGGGTGCCCTGTTGCTCCTGCTCAATCAAGGCACTCGCGGCGGTATCATCAAGGCGGCGCGTCGTGCGCGGGGTGCTGGTGAGGGCTTCGAGCAATACGCCTAGCTCGTGCAGATCGCGCTGTTGGTTGAGCGCGGCGGCGGTAGAATCGCTGGCATCGCCGGCATACAGCCCGGCGGCCCGGCGCAAGCGGATGTGGTCATCCACGCCCTGCACAACATCATCGGGGCTGACTGCGCCAAGATACAGCTCGGCTTGGTGCAGTTCGTGCAGGAGGCGGGCAAGCTGCACCCCGACGGAGAGTGCGGTTGGCTCATCGAGCGGCAGGGGCACGGGCAAGCCCGTATCGTGGTAGAAGACGACCAGCACAGGCCCTTCGGCATCCTCTGGCTCAACGACATCCCACAGTTCCGGCAGGGCCTCACACGCCAAGATCGGCGAGTCGGCTTCCAGCGTTGCAAGCAGGGCTTCGCCACTCAGGTCAGCCTGCCCGCCATACCACGCCCGATAGGTACGCACCTCAAGCGCGGCTCCGCAGTTGGTGCAATAGGCTTCGCCCGCGAGGTTGTCAGTCGAGAGGCACTGCCAGCAGCGTCGCCACGGTTCGAGGTCTCGCACCGTAACAATGCCGTTTGGCTCTGCACCTGCTTCCAGTGGTGGGAGCAGTTCATAGCGTGTCCCCACCCGTAGCGGCTGATTGGTGGTCAATGGGACTTCTGGGGCTGATGCTTGTGGTGTTCCGGCTGCTTCTTGATCCATCGTATCGCTCTCCTCTGTGTCACGCTGCTCTAGCGGTTGATCAACTCGGTGCAGGTCGCTCGGTGTTGGAGGCATGGGGTTCGATTGGGCTTCTGCATTGACAACAAGTAGGTCTCGCATAAGTGGGGCGGCACAGTGCCGACAAAACCGTGCCCCAACTCGATTCAGGTTGCCGCACTGTAGACATTCTACCGCAAGTGTCATCGCCGTTTTATCTCACTTGGTGTTAAGCCGTCCCCGTCGGAGTGAGTTGGGCCAGCACCACGCCAATGTTATCGCTGCCGCCCTGTGCGTTTGCCGCCGCAATACACGCCTGACAGCGTGCTGCAAGGGGCTGGGTGGTGAGCACCAGCTCGGCTAGCTGGTGATCTTCAACGTGGATGGGCAAGCCATCGCTACAGAGCAGTACCAGATCGCCGTGGCTGAGGGCGTGGCTTTGCGTATCTACCTCGATCTGGGCTTGCCCGCCGAGGGCCCGATAAATGATGTTGCGCTGCGGATGGGTGCGAGCGGCAGCGGGCGTAAGCTGGCCAATATCTACCAGCCGGGCCACAAGGCTATGGTCTACCGTGAGCTGCACAATCTGGGTGGGTGGGTGGGTATGGGGGGGCTGGAGTTCATCGGCAATGCCCGCTTGATTGCACAGGTAGGCGCGGCTATCGCCTACGTGGGCAAGGTGCAAGCGTTGCCCACTCAGCACCGCCACAGTGAGGGTCGTGCCCATTCCGGCATAGCGCGGCTCGGATTGGGCCATCTGATAGACCTGTGTATTGGCCGCCTGCACCGCAGTGCTGAGGGCGGTATGCCACGCCGCATCGCTGGCGGGCAGGCCCTGCGTCAGCTGGACAAGCAGCTCGGCGCGAACGGTGCCCGCCGCCAGCACACTCGCCGTGTCGCCGGCCTGCCCGCCGCCCATGCCATCCGCCACGATAAGGAGGGTCAGGGTATCGCCGTGCAGCGATGTTAGGTGTTCGGCTTGGACAACATCTTGATTGACACTGCGCCGCCGCCCAACATCGGTACAGGCAGCAATGCTGACCGACAAGGAGTCTGTGGGGCGGCGGCGAGCGACAGGCGCAAGGGTGGCTCCACAGACGCGGCAGAAGCGGGCTTCCTCGCGGTTGCCTGCGCCACACCGCGCACAGTGCTGCGGGTAGCGGCGCACCTGCGGCAGGCGCGTGGTGATCTTGACGACATCGCGCCCTTGGGCCAATTGCTGCGAGAGGCTGGCGAGGATCTGGGAGAGTTGCTGGATCGCTTCGGCGGCATTCTGGCGCGTCAAGGCATCGGTGTGTTGCAACTGCTGCTGCCACCATGCCATACTTGCCACCACAAGGCTCTGGATGCTTTCAAGGCTGACACTCTCAGCATCCACTCGTACCCGCCGCCCACCAGAGACGTGAATGCCATCGTGCGGCTGGAGCGGAGCCGCAACCGGCGTGCCACACGTTGTACAGAACGCTACGCCCGCCGCAAGCGGACGCTGACAGAGGCTGCAAATTGGTGGTGCGGTTGGTGGCATAAGCATGGCGTATCGCTGGCTTGGCTGCTACAACTGCCTCCATGACAGTTTTCTAGCGTAATTATAGCATACCGTGCTGTAGCGCGTATTTGCCACTTGACGAGATGCGAATAAAAAATGTATAATATGAAAAAATCTCTCGCTATTGATTCTCACTTCTTCACAGTATTTGGGAGATTATTGAACAGCGAGTAAGGTACTGCCATGTCACTTGGACAAAAAATTGCGAAGTTGCGCCAAGAGCGCGGGCTGACGCTCCAAGAAGTTTCTGATGGCTCTGGGCTAACTCCCTCCTTCCTTAGCCGCCTTGAGCGTGATAAAGTCAATATCTCGGTGGCCAATTTACGTAAACTTGCCTTGTTTTTCAATGTGCAGATGACGCACTTCTTTGAAGGTGAAGATAGCCAACAGGCAGGACAAGTGGTGCGCCCTACCGAGCGCATCAAACTCAGCCTTGATGACTCACCGGTGCAGGTATACGCGCTCCTCCCTGCCAATGGCGATATGGATGCCCGCCTGATTGAGGCGTTGCCGGGCAGTGGGCAGCAGGGTTTCTCCAGTCGTGGGCATCAGATGGTATACTTAATGCAGGGCACGTTGCGCTATTTGCTCGGCGAGGAAGAATATATCTTGTACGCAGGCGATACCCTCTACTACACTGATGAAATGGCCCTGAACTGGGAGAACGTTGGCGATCAGCCTGCCCACCTGTTGACGATTATCTCGAATAATGGACGCGATGAACGCTGAGACGGATTCCGATCATCCAGAACAGGCTCCGCCCCTACCCACGCCAAGCGCGGCGGTAGCGTCATCCGCGGCTGGGCCCGCTTCCGCGCCTGCGCCCAGCAAGCCCGATCTGCCTGAGCGGACCCTGACCGAGACGATCCGCACCGAGATTCCATGGCGGCTGATCCTGCGCTGGGGCTTGGTGGCGACGGCGCTGTACCTGATCGGTACGCTGTTTGTGCAGGCGGGGAGTGCCTTGACCCCGTTCATCTTTGGGGTGGTCATCGCTTATCTGGTGCTACCGATTGTGAATCGGCTCAGCACACGAATGCCACGTTGGGGAGCCATTCTGCTCGTGTATCTGGCGGGCATTGCCTTGCTTGTCTTCTCATTCACCTTCCTGATTCCACCGCTCCTTGAGCAGACGCGCAATGCGTTTGTGCAGATTCGCCTGCCGAGCTTGCTGGAACTGGAAGCGCAAGCCCTCGCTTTTTTTGAACTCTACAGCCAGTACATTCCGCCGGAGTTCCAGCGTGAGATCGAAACCACGCTTAGCAACGTGTTGAATACGATCCAGAACAACTTGACTTCGCTTGTGCAGCAGGGCGGCGGCTTTCTGTTTATACAGATGCAGCAGGTCTTTAATACGCTCGCATTCCTATTCGGTTTCATCATCATCCCGTTCTGGCTCTTCTATGTGCTGTATGACCAGCAGTCGGGGCTAGATGGACTCAACCGCCTGATCCATCCGGCAGCCCGCAGCGATTTCTGGGCCATCCTAACGATCACTGATCGCATCTTCAGCAACTACATTCGCGGGCAGCTCTTTCTCGGCTTCGTGGTTGGGCTGGCTTCGTTTGTCGGCTTGACCGTCTTGAACATGTTCGGCTTCAAAATCCCGTACACGCTCCTGCTTGCGGTGATCGCGGGCTTCACCGAACTGATCCCACTGGTGGGGCCTGTGCTGGGCGCAATTCCGGCGGTGATTGTTGCGCTCCTCACCGACTCACCGACTGCCGCGCTGGCTGTGCTTGCGCTCTACGTTGTGATCCAGCAGCTTGAGGCACAGCTGCTGATCCCGCGCATCATTGGCGAGAGTGTGGGTATCCATCCTGCCGTCTTGATGGTGGTGTTGGTGATTGCCGGCCAGTCAGCAGGCTTGCTCGGCGTAATCCTTGCCGCACCGCTGGCCGCCATTGCGCGTGATATATTTCGCTACATCTACGGGCGTTTGGGTGATCCGCCGCTGCCGGCGGGACAGTTGCCGGAGGGCTATGAGGATCAGCCCTCATCCACCGTTATGTTCATTGAAATCGAAATTGCAGCGGATGCCCAGCGACAGGCACCGCCCGAAGCCTGAGCACTACCCCGATGCTGCACCTGCACTGCACCCCCGCCCCGCTTGAGCTAGCCCAGCTACCTGCCGCACAGGTTGCCTATGCGCTCCTGAAGATCCAGACGGATACGCGGCTGGCTGCACCCACTGCCGCACTGGATGCGTGTGCGTGGGTGTTTCTGGTGGATGCGAGTCACTCGATGCAGATCCCGATTGTCACGGATGCGGTGTTTCGGGAGCTAGCCCGCAGCGGCACGGTGCATGAGACGCTGGTAGATGGGGTGGCGGTGTGGCAGTTCAGTGGAGCCGTGCCGGAACATGTCCGGGCGGCCAGCCCCACCGCGTTAGGCTATGTGTATGATGCGTTGCACAGCATTGTGGAGCATCTACGCGGGCAGGATCAGTTTGCGTTAGTGGCATGCGCCGAACGAGCCGAACTGCTTGTGCCCCTGCACACTGGCCGCGAACGGGAGCAGTTGCTGGCGCAGCTTGGTGCGCTGCATGCTACCGAGCTTGGCGATGGCACGGAGCTAGCGGTGGGCTTGCAGCTTGCCCTCGATCATCTCCAGCGGGTGCCTGTGTCGCTTGCACGGCGGGTTGTGCTGCTCACCGATGGCTTTACCCAAGATGCGGCGGCGTGCCTTGCGCTGGCCCAGCGGGCTGCCCGCGAGCAGGTGGCGGTGAGCACGTTGGGCTTGGGCGGCGATTTTCAAGAGGAGTTGCTCACCGCACTGGCTGATAGCAGTGGCGGGCGGGCGATAATGCTGCGCGATGTGGAGCAGATCGGGGCGGCGGTGGCGGCTGAGTTTACAGCGGCGCGGTTTGCCCTTGCGCCCACCTTGCGGCTCGTGCTGGATCTCAGTCAAGGCGTGCAGGTGCGTCACATCACGCGCATTGCGCCAGAGCTAACGCTGCTCACGCCGCAGCACAGCAGCGATGGACGGCAAGTGGTGGTGGCGGCGGGCGATGTCGGGCGGGATGGCACACTCACGCTGCTGCTCGAACTGCTGGTGCCGCCTGCGCCGCGGGCCGCCCCGATCGAGCAACGGCGGGTGCGCCTCGCTCAGGTGCGGGTGCAGGGTGCGGGCAATCTGGCTGCCGCCAGTAGCGATCTGATTGCCCGCTATGCCCCGCATGCGGCCCCGCTTGCGCCGCCTGTGCAAGCCGCCGTCGCGCAGGCGAGTACCGCCCGCCTGCTCCAACGTGCGCTTGCGCTTGCACGGCAGGGCAAAGCAGGCGAGGCCGGCAACTTGCTCCACACTGCGGCTACCCGCCTGCGCGAACAGGGCAAGCACACCCTCGCCGATACGGTGCAGCGCGAGGCAGCCACGCTGCTCCAGACAGGCAAGACGACGCGCTTGGGGGCGAAGGAACTAGCCTACGCCACCCGCCGCTTAGGGGGTGGGTAGGGGG
>JAAUTZ010000083.1 GCA_012031225.1 Chloroflexaceae bacterium | reverse complement strand
GCGGGTGTCAGGGAACGCAAACCACGAAGGACACGAAGGGGGGCAGGGGGCAGATGCTAGGTGTCAGGCGGCAGGTGTTAGGGGGCGGGTGCATCCCAGAACGGGTCTGGTGCTGCACGGAGATAGCCGCGTTCCTCGAAAAAAGCGACTAATTGAGACGCTTGGGGAAATTCTGCTTGCAAGCTCGCCGCGAGGCAGGTAAGGAGTGGCTGAGCCAAGCGTTCCGCAAACGCCCCGCGCAAGAACTGGTCATACCATCCAATCAATTCGCTTTCACGCACAATGCCACGCACGCGACGACCCCAGCTAATTTGTTGAACAATCGTTGCAATAACATCGGCATCGGCATCACGGCACACGAGCACGATCTGATCGCTCTCAATGTGATCTACGATCACCGCTGCTTGTTGTGGGTTCAGCGACAGATGCTTAACTTGAATTGCAGGCCCAAAGTTCGCCCACATGTCCAGCCCGTGATCGGCCGCATTCGTTACGCCTACACGATAGATATGGGCTTGCTCGATGATGTCCGTATGACCCGGCAGGATTCCCAAAAGCTGCTCAGCAAGATCGGCAAAAGCATCGAGCAATGGTGCGTGATGGTCTGCAATCTGTACCGTGATCGTTGCTTCAAGCGTTGTAATGAATGTCTCAAATAAACAATAGGTGATACTTTCGTAGACTTTATCCATACTCCGGCGAAGCTGGGCGTTTTGCGTGAAAGCAGCAAGGAGTTGCGCGAGGTCAAATGTTGCTGGCGTACTGTGGGTTACCATCGTGAGGATGTTCGCAACTGCTTGGTGACGTTCCGCATACGCACGATAAATGTAGCGTTCCACCGCACCATTGCTGGTGGTGTTTGCCGTGAGCAATACCGCGAGTGCTGCGGGCGGTAGTGCTGTCTCATTCCAAACGTCATCTTGATACCGAGCTGATGAGGTGCTCTTTTTGCCGATTAACCGCAGCGTGATTGCATCCCGCCAATGCTTGGAAGGATTACGATACGTCTCGCGGTTGAACGGGTCAATCGTCACCGTACCACCCCGTGCATGATACAAGACCTCAGCAATTTGAATGGGCTTGTAGAGGTCAGTGCGGGCTTTGGCAATGATCGCATCGAGCTTGCGACGAGCTTCAATGATATGCACAACGGTCCTCAAGCAAACGATGTTGCGTGTAGGTCGCTTGGGATTGCGCGATACCCGCGAGAGCCGCACCGACGACGGCCCGTACACACGGCACGGCTACGCTATTTCCAACGAGCCGCCGCATTGCGTGATACCCGCAAACAATCTGGAAATCCTCAGGAAAGCCTTGTAAGCGCAGCATTTCGCGCTCGGTGAGGCGGCGTTGCCCGTTCACCAACAGATAGTTGTACGATGCTCCCGCGCGCAGGGCACACGAAAATGGATAGGCACTGATATGCCCAGCCTTATTTTCATGCCAGATGGTCGGCTCGTGGCCCTGCTCACCTGTATACCGTATCTGCCGATTGCGCTGAATGTGATCCGACGCAGTGTAGAAATCAGACGGATATGGTTCGAGAATGGTACGCAAAGATTGCATCGGCTGGTAGGGGAAGTCCCAGCACATGCGACCCCTATCACGAAAGCCAACCAGAAATACCCGCTCACGTTTCTGGGGCAATCCAAAGTCAAGCGCATTCAGGACTTTGTAGCTCACCGTGTACCCGAGATCCGTTTCGAGGATCTGAAGCATGCGCTGGAGCGTCTGTCCGCCCTGATGCCGCACGAGCATCTTGACATTTTCAAGGATGAACAGGGCTGGGCGTTTGGCACGCAGAATACGGGCAATATCAAAAAAGAGTGTCCCCCGTGCATCTGCAAACCCTTTTTGCGAACCACAGATGCTAAACGGCTGACACGGGAAGCCGGCCAAGAGGAGATCGTGCTGAGGGATTGATTCCTCATCTATATCGGTAATATCACCCGCCGGACATGTACCAAAATTCGCACGGTAGGTATGCTGTGCATCAGGGTCATGATCGCTTGAGAAAACACACGTTGCAGTATAGCCTTGATCACGGATACACTGCTCAAGCCCAATCCGAAACCCGCCAATCCCGCAGAACAGGTCTATATAGCGCAGAGGTTGTGGCACATTATTCAGTCCATCCATTGTGTACATATCCATTGACAGGCAATACGATTTTACCCATTCCTGTCAGTATAACACAAAACACTTTATTTCCAGCTTGAATGTGCGCTCTTCAACACAACGCTGTATAGTGGGCGCGAGGTGTTAGGTGTGAGGTGGCAGGGGCTAGATGCAGGGGAAAGGTGCGAGCCGGATTGATCCGGCGGCGGCATATCCACCCCCGCCGTGAGCTAAAGCTCTCGGCTACGCCCGCAAGCCCGCTGAAGCGGGCTGACCCCTGACACCCACCACCCGCCACCTGCCACCTGCCCCCTACCACCTACCCGCCCAAGCGCAGGGCACACACGACACGTACCCCGTCGTCGTTGTTGTAGTCGTCTATGTAGTCGGGAAAACTCCAACCCCGCGCCCCGCAGAGTGCATGTGTGCTATTTTCCGAGAATGAGCTGCCGCGTAGTGTAAAGGAGTTTGCGTCGTTTGGGGCGGTGTGGCTAGCTGGCTGGGCATAATTATCTGTGTAGGGGCTGGCACTCCACTCCCACACATTGCCGGCCATATCAAGTGCGCCACAGGCCGCCGCGCCACAGGCAAAACAGCCCACTGGCGCGGCCCACCTAGTGCCTTTGCTCTCGCGGTTTTCTGCGGTTGCGGCGTAGTCATCTGCCCACCTGTCGCCCCACGGGTAGTGGCGGCGGTGCATGGCGGCATCATAGGCTGCCGCAATCTCCCACTCGGCTTCCGTCGGCAGGCGGATGATGTAATCGGGTGGTAGATGGGCCGCTAGCTGCTGGGTGAGCCACGCACAGAAGTCACGACCCATGTACCACGTTACCCTTACCACTGGCTGGTTCGGCCCATTCACGTCACTAGCGTCTGTAAGGTAGGATGGCTTGCCACCCTGCTGTACCCACGCCTGCCACTGCTGATTGGTGATGGTGGAGCGGGCAATCCAGAACGGCTGCACCGTGACACGGTGGGCCGGCTTCTGGTTATCCGGTGCATCACCAGCAACTGTGCCGATGGTGTATGTCTCGCCGCGCACGTAGCAGAAGTAGCCCGCTGGCTGCCCGAAGTGTTCATTGCGCCGCGCTAGCTCGGCCTGCCACTGAGCCGGCGTAACGGGGTAGCGCGGGTCGCCGAGCCGCCCTAGCAGAAAGCCAGCCCGCACCCGTTGCGGCGTAGGCAGGAGCTGCTCTGGGTCATTGAGAATGGCCACCAGCCCAGCACGCAGCCGTTGCTCAAGCTGATCGAGTCGTGCCGCCCCCAGTCGTGCCAGCGGGCCCGTGCGCCCGCCCTGTTGGATGTAGCCCTCAGCCTCCTGCAAGGTCTGACGGTATTGGGCTTCGTGGCGGGCACGCTCGGCTTCAGCTTCCGCGAGCAACTCGGCAAGGCTTGCGCCTACATCCGGACGGGCGGGAGCGGGCGATGCAGGCGGCGCGGGGGCGGGCGGCTCCGGCGCGGGCGAGCCAATGTTGAATGTCACGGGGGCATTGAACACACCTTGTGCGCCATGACTGGTCGCCGTGTTGGTAATCGTCTGGGTAGTCGTCGTGGCGGGTGGAACGTGCGCGGCAGCGGCGGGGGTTGCCTGTAGCCGTTGCTCGATGGCGGCGAGCTGTTGCTTCAGACTCTTTTGGTCACGGAGCAGTTGTAGGGGCACGTCGGTGGGCGAGACATAGTGGGCAATGCGTTCATCAATCAGGCCCAACGACTCGTGCAGATCGGTGCGTTGCTTCTCCAGCGATTCGCGTTCGGTAGACATCAGCGGCAATTCCTTCAACGGTCCCGCAGCGGGCGAGATGCACAAGGGCTTGTCCTGTGTATATTATACCGCAAGCCGGAGATGAGGTGATAGGTGTCAGGTGATAGGTGTTAGGTGTCAGGCGGCAGGTGCGTGGCCCCCTGCGGCGATCTGCGGCCTATCTGTGAATCATCACCCGCACACCCACAGCCATGCATCGTTCAGTAGCAGGGTGAGGCCCAGCCCGTAGCGTTGCCACAGCAGCCAGCCGCCCAGCAGCAGCACACCGAGCAGCAGCGGGGCCAGCCACGTCAGGGCGGGCACTGGTGCGGGTTGGTCAGGGTTGGGCGGCATCAGGCATCCGTGCTAGCGCGCATCGCGGGGCGCGGGGTGGCCGTCAGTGGCTCGTCACGGATCAGCCAGTGCAGGACTGCCGCCGTGAGGCTGAGCAAGATCGCCGCGAGCCACACATTCGTGTAGCTGCCGGTGCGGTCATACGCTACCCCACCGAGCCACGCCCCAAGAAAGGCTCCGACTTGGTGGCTGAGAAACACAATGCCATACAGCGTCGAGAGGTAGCGTGTGCCGAAGATCTGCGCGATCAAGCCGCTGGTAAGCGGCACGGTTCCCAGCCACAGCAGCCCAATCGCTACCCCAAAGAGCAACGCGGAGGTGCTGGTGAGCGGGACCAGCAGGAACACGGCAAAGGTGACGGCCCGCGCCGCGTAGAGCCACGTCAGCACCTGCTTCTTGCGGTATCGCCCGCCCAGTGCGCCAAACGCATAGGAGCCAACCACATTGGCGAGGCCGATCAAAGCCAGTGCATTGGCGGCAACTGTGGGCGAGAGGTTGTAATCGGTGAGATAGGCGGGTAGGTGGGCCGTGATAAACGCAACGTGAAAGCCACACACAAAGAAGCCTGCATTGAGCAGCAGATAGCCGCTGTGGCACTGGGCCTGCTGCAATGTTGCTGCGAGGCTAAGCTGCTCGGTGGCGGTGGTCGTATGGGCTGCAAGCATGCGCGGGCCGCCCATGCCGAGTGCAAGCACGGCCATACTGGCCGCGAGGGCCGCCATCACCGCAAAGGCTCCGCGCCAATCCATCATTGCGAGCAGGGCTTGGGCCAGTGGCACAAACACAAACATGCCCAATGAGCCGCCCGCCGTGACGATGCCAAACACAAGGCTACGCTGCGCGGCAGGCACGACCCGCGCTAACGGCCCAAAAACGACCACAAAGGAGGTGGCCCCCTGTGCCAAGCCAATCACGATGCCGATGGTGAAGATCAGGCCGGCGGCTCCGAGCAACACCGGCGTAAGCAGCAAGCCAGCTGCATAGAGCAGACTGCCCAGCACAATGATGCTGCGTACTGCAACCCGATCTACGAGCATACCGATGAAGGGCAAGGCTAGCCCAAAGCACAGGTTCTGGATCGCAAACGCGAGGCTAAACAGATCACGCCCAATGCCCAGATCACTGCTAACAGGGCGTAGAAAAATACCGAAGGCTTGGCGGATGCCCATGCTGATGGCAACAATGGCGGCTCCGCATAGCATCACCACCACCCACGAGTAACGGTTCATTAGTGCTCCTCTTTACCCCAGCACGCTGCGCCCCACCAGCTCTAGTGCGGCATCATCGTTGGGCGGGTGGGTCACACCAGCCCGCACATCGCGGAAGTAGCGTTCGAGCGGGAGCACGCGCTGCAAGCCAAAGCCGCCCGCTACGCGCAACGCCTGATCGGTGGCGGCTACGGCGGCGTTGGTAGCCGTGTATTTCGCGGCGGCAATCCGCGGCAACATCTGCCCCCGCTGCGGCGGGGCATCGCCCCACGCCTGCGCCGTCTGGTAGAGTAACGCCCGCGCCGCATCCAGTTCAATCTGGATCGCCCCAATCCGGCGTTGGATATTGGGCAGGGTGGCTATCGGCTTGCCCAGTGCCGAGGGGATGCGCTGTTGGGCGTAGTGGCACACGGTATCGCACGCCGCCTGCCCAATGCCAAGATAGACCGCCGCCAGCGTGAGCGCAAACCACGCCGTATTGCTTACCGCTTTGGAGGCAGGCACAGGCTGATCGGGCGGCGTGGCGGGCTTGCGATCCACCAGCAGCGCATCGGGCACAAACACCTGATCGAGATAGACATCGTAGCTACCGCTCGCCCGCAAGCCCAAATTGCCGCTCCACGTATCCACCAGCTGTAGCCCCGCCACGTCCTGATTGGGGCGGCGTTCGATGATGGCATTCGCAGAGCCGCCATAGGGCATCGTTGGACTAGCGGGCAAGCGCACAATCACCACGAAGTAGCGTAGCACGGGAGCCATCGTGATGAACTGCTTGTGCCCCGTGATAGACCAGCCCGCCACATCGCCGTGCGTAGCGGGCGTGGCCAGCGTCGCAGGCAAGCCACCGTGCGAGGGGCTGCCCATATCCGGCTCAGTCGCGGCGGCATTGATCAGTGCGCCTTCCTGCACCACCGTGCGGCACACCCGCTCAAACAGGGCGGCGGGCCACTGGCGCGTCTCACTCAGCCGCCCTAGCACCTGCATCGTCATCGCTACCGCCAGCGCAGTTGCGCCATCGCCCTGCGCGAGCCGCTCTTGAGCCAGCACCACATCGAGCAGGCTTGCCCCCATGCCGCCATACTCGCGGGGCACAGGCAAGCGCAGGTAGCCCGCCGCGTGCAGCGCGGTGTAGTTCTCAAACGGGAATGTGCCGTTGCGGTCATGTTCATCAGCCCGCTCCGCAAACTGCGTGGCAAGCTGGCCGGCTAGCGCAAGCATATCGTGTTGCTGCTCTGTCAGGGCAAAGATAGGCGGGCGGGCGGGGGTAGGGGTCAGCATTTTAGCTACATCTGATCGAGATAATCTTTGAGCAGCTTGCCGAGACGGGGGTGGCGCAACTTGCGGAGGGCTTTCACCTCGATCTGACGCACGCGCTCGCGGGTCACCCCAAAGGCTTTGCCGACCTCTTCGAGGGTGCGCGGCTGACCGTCGCTCAAGCCATAGCGTAGCTCCAGCACTTTGCGTTCGCGTTCGGTGAGTTGATCGAGCGCAGAGGCAATCTGATCACGGAGCATGCCAGTGGCGGCGGCATCATCCGCATCGAGCGCACGCGGGTCAGGGATAAAGTCGGCAAGGGTGCTATCGGCCTCCTCGCCAACAGGCGTAGCCAACGACACCGGATCTTGGGCGGTGCGGCGCAGTTCGCGGAGCTTCTCCTCGCTCATGCCCATCTCCACCGCCAGTTCAGCATCATTCGGGTCGCGCCCTAGCTTCTGCGTCAGGTGGCGGCGCGTCGCTTGGATCCGGTTGAGGGTTTCGCCCAGATGCACGGGTAGGCGCACCAAGCGCGACTGATCGGCAAGGGCCCGGCTCAGGGCTTGCTTGATCCACCACGTCGCATAGGTGCTAAACTTGAAGCCTTTGTCCACATCGAATTTCTCAATTGCCCGCAGCAAGCCCAAGCTGCCCTCTTGGATCAGGTCGAGCAGGGGCAGGCCCCGATCTCGGTAGCGTTTGGCAATGCTGACCACAAGGCGCAGATTGGCGGCAGCCATTTTCTGGCGGGCTTCGTCGCCGCGCAATGACTCAAGGCGCATCTGTTCCAGTTCAGCCGGGCTGAACTCCTCGCCGCTCTGGAGGCGTTCATCGGCGGCTTGGCCCCGCGCAATATCACGGGCAAGCTCCTGCTCCTGCTCAAGCGTGAGCAACGGAACCTGCCCGATCTCGCGCAGGTAGAGCCGCACGCTATCGCCGAGCAGGGCATCCGATAGCTCCTCGACGAGGACATCATCAACAACCGCAATCGTCACATCAAGCTCATCATCGCCATCGAGATCAACCGGCTCACGCAAGATTTCAATATCGTGGCTACTCAGGGCAGTCTCAACCGTTCGCAGGACAGCCTCATTCTCAGCACTAGCGGCAAGTGCCTGCTGTACCTCTTGCAGCGTAACATGGCGTGGCTCGCGCTGCTGCCCTTGCTTGATGAGCAATGCGATAAGCTGTTTCAATTCATCTTCGGCAAGTACCGAGCGTGGCTGTGAAGCATTCCGCGCTGGTTGCGACATAGATCCCGTTCCTCTGGTGGATGTTCCCCAACTGAAGTGAATGGCGTGTTGCGGGTCATCAGCGCGATTGGCTTGGCCACCACAACTGTTCAGGAGTTTACAAGTTCCCCGCTATTGTATCACAACTGCGTTACACCTGTGCAAGGTGGATGCGGGTGGCTATGGTCGGCGACCCATGCGGTGAGGGTTGGGCGGGGCATGCCCGCCGCCACATCCAGCACCAGATCGTAGACCTCAGCATTGCTCGCGGTGAGGGTTGCGCCGTTCAGTTCGAGCAGCACCGCGAGCGCAACGACGGCGGTGCGTTTGTTGCCATCGCTAAAGGGGTGGTTGCGGATCAGGCTAAAGACCAACGCCGCCGCTTTGCTGGGCAGGTCGGGGTAGAGGTCTGCGCCAAACATGCTCTGGCGCGGCGTGCCTGCCACCGTTTCGAGCCGCCCGAAGCCGGCTTCGGTGATGCCCGCCATCCCCCCGAATTCACGCAGCAGGGCGTGGTGGATCAGCAGCAGATCAGTTGCGGTGAGGTAGCGCATCGTTTACGTTAGGTTAGTCAGGGCTTCGTGGTAACGCGCCATCGTAACGCGCACCTGAGCCAGCAACACCGGATCAACCGTGGGCATTGGGCGCAGCACAACGCGCCCATCCTCCAGCCGCTCGATAACCACCGTTTGGGCGGGAGCGGCCTGCGCTAGCCACGCCTGCCAGCGCGGGCTGATTTCGTGCGCTTCAAGGATGATGTCACTCAGATGCGTTGTTGGTTGATTTGGTTGATCTGGCTGATCTGGTTGATCTGGCTGATCTGGTTGATCTGGATTCACGGTAGCTATTGGGTGGGTGATCGGGGCAGCGGCGAACGCCCAACGGCATTACGCCTCAATCTGCCCCGCCCCCTGAAGTGGGTTCGCCCCACGCAGAATTTAGCTTGCTAGCACAATCCCAACGACACTCAGTATAAGCAGGATACCACACATGTCACTAAGCAGCGACACACTCTCCACCGGTACGCGGCGCAGATCAACCTGCCCCTGCCGCGCTAGCACAGGCAACAGCACACCGAGTACACTGCTGAGGATAATGCTCGCAAACACCGTTGCTCCCAGCAGCGCACTGAGCTGCGCGCCGATGCTGCCTGCAAATAGCCCGGCTACCGCCACTGCCGCCACCGCTCCAATCAGCAGCGCGAGGCGTAGCTCATACCCCACCGTAGCCCACACCTGCGCCGGGCGGGATGGGTGCAGCGTGCCGAGCGCAAGCCGCCGGAGCGTGAGCGTGGCCGTTTGGCGGGCAACTAGCCCGGCTTGGCGCAGCAGCGCAATACCGATCAGCAATGCCCCCGCCGCCGTCCCTGCTGCTGTCAGCGGTGCGCTGTGCAGCACCGCCCACGCCACCAGCAGCACCCCCAGCAGACTGGCGGCTTGCCCTAGCAGGCGGGGAACGGCGGCCGTCAGGGGGGGCGTGGCCTCGGTTTCGTGCTGGCTCACACCCGCCACTTCACAGAAGGCAGCCGTCGTGCGCTGCTCCAGCCGAGCAATCATATCGGTGGCATCCATTGCGCCCACCAGCCGCCCGCGCTCATCTACGACAGGTAACGCCAGCAAGCCGGTGCTGCTCATCACATGGGCCTGTTCTTCGAGCGAGGCATCCGCCGCAAGGCTTACCGTCTGCTGATCCATAATCTCATACAGGCGCGTCTGTGGGGTGGCAAACAGCAGATCGCGCAGGCTAATCACACCGACCAGATGTTCATCTGGGTCCGTGATAAACAGGTAGTAAATACACTCGATGCTATGCTGCATAGCGTGCAGCGCATCCAGCGTTTGCGCCACCGTGACGTGCTGCGGAAAGCTCAGCGCGGGCGCAACCTGCACATCGGCAGGCTGTTCGTGCAGCCGCACAATCGGCGGCAAGAGGGTATGAATCCCAGTGGTTGGTACTGCATACATTCGGCATTCTCCTTACGACAAAACGAGCCGACAGCATCACTGATCTCACAATCTGATGCGCCGACAGTGGCGGTAAAACGCGCTCGTGATGGTCTGGAGAAGGGCGAACAAGGACAAGAGGGAAGCGGGCATGGCTGCGGGCGGAGGCTTGCCTACGCAGCACGGACAGGTGTCACCGCTTGGCTAGGCACCAAGCCTGTGTGCTGCTGGCTCCTACGCGCCCGACGGGTACGCAGCAACCCAGACCAGTTGTAGGGTGACTATGACTGTCCATAACCTTCTGTGTCTACGTCTGCCAGCAATGAAAAACAGGCTTGCCCGACATGTTCAGTGAATCAGTGGTGCAATCCTGCCAAGGGGAACTCCCCCATTCGTTACCAATGCTACTGGCAAACAACGGATATTCCAATGTATGTAGTATACGTCTAATCAAGGGCGGTGTCAATCGGAGGGACTACTGGGGCAATCGCCCTAGCCGCCCGCAATAGCAACGGCGCATGGCGCAATTCGGCTCAGCGTGTGCCGCGCAGATACACATCCGACCACGGCTCAAATTCGGTGCGGAACGTATCCTGTAGCAGCACCTGCCCCGCCTGTGTCACGGTGCGGTAGACATTGATCGTCATGCCCGGTTGGGCCCAGTCGGTTTGGCGCACCGCTCCAGCGGGCATAGTCGGATCGTCAATATACACAGGGGTCCCTTTGGCAGATACCGTAGCGATAACTTCATGCCCCATCCGTACCTGCCGCTTGGCTTGCGGTTGTCCGTAGAGCGCAACCGAGAGCCGTTCGCGCTCCAGATCAACCCACGCTTGGATCAGCATGTAGCCGTCAGTATCATTGACAAAGCGCAGATCATCCCATCCGGTGTAGATCGCCGCATCCATGCCGGGCGGCTCACCGAGTTCCTCATACCACGGAATGCGAAAGGTATGTTCGTGCCGTTCAGCAATTGGCATGCCCGCCCAGAATGCCGCCCGAAACACACTCGTTGAAACTTGGCACAAGCCCCCGCCCCACTCGGTTTGGGTGCGGTTCTGGATGATCGCCAGCCCTTCCACAAAGCCGTTGCGCCCATCCACTGCGCCCACCGCGCTATTGAACGAAAACACCGTGCCGGGCGGAATGAGCAAGCCGTGCATCCGCCGCGCCCCAGCGCGAATGTTGGTGATCCGGTAGGGTGCAGAGGCGCGGAATGAACTCACCCCTACTCCAAGTAGCTCAGTGATCCCTAGATTGGCAATGTTCGCCTGCACAATCGGCGGCGGCAGGTGCGTAGTGGGGAGGTAGACGACACGCGGCGCACCGGCCTGCGCGGTTGCCCCCCCATCGCGCAAGGCGGCTTCAATAGCATAGCCCGCCTGTACGAGATCAAGCCCGCGACTGAGCGTGCCCTCACGAAATACGACCAGCTCGCCATTGTTCCAATTGGCCCGCGGTAGCTCGCCGGGGCGGTAGATTGCCTGTGCAATCGGTTGCAGATCGCGCTCAATTGCCCGCCGATCCACCACCAGCTTAAACGCTGGCGGGCCGCTCACGGGAACCGTGCGAAGCAGACCGACCCAGCGTGCAAAGTAGCGCGGTGTCCATTGCCACGTACACGCCCGCACTGGGGGGCAGAGGTAGGTCTCATCAGAGGGGACGGTGGCGATGATCGGTGCAGCAAAGAGAGCTTGCACTTGCGCGGCAACCTCGGCGATCTGGGCATCCCGCACAACGGGGTAGATCGTGCGGGTACGGATTGCCACTGGCTGCGGCTTGAGGCTGTGCAGTGCGGCGGTAATCTCCTGTACCGTCTCATCTACCAGCAGTTGCACGCCCACCTGCTCCGGTGTGATGATGAGCGTTGCGCCGATGAGCTGGAGATCGGCATTGCGTGGGGGCTGTTCGATCTGCGATGCAAGGGCCAATACATAGTGTTGGATTGCCGCCTGATCTACTTCCATGTGCAAGGGCAAGCTGTAGCCATGTCGCCAGACGGCGGCGGCGGTGCGAAGATTATCGGCGCGTGTGCCCCCGCGCCCGACTACCGCTGCCTGCTGCACCGCTTGATCGTAGTGCAGATGTAGCCCTAGATTGGCGGCTGTGGGCTGCCACGTCTGCTCGGCATAGCCAAGCGTCACCGGATTGTGCGTGAAGCGGGCGTAGTGGCGTTCGAGCGTACCGCGTGCCATTTCCGGCGTATGCAAGCTGAGGTTCACACCCTGCACGCGGATGTTGGGGTAGATATAATTGGCATAGCGGTACTCGCCCGCAAGGATCACCAACGCTGCGGCAATGCCCGCCAGCAACACCAGCGACGCTAGCACCGCCAGCCAGCCAATCAGGGTTGCCAGCAGTGTGGGCTTGCGGCGTGCCTCGCGGGGCGCGAGCGCAAGTGGCGGGCGATCAGCCCCGTCGGGCAGATTGGGCGAATCAAGATCGGTTGATTGGGTTACAGGATGCTCACTCATTGCGCGTTGCAATCACTTTTACCAAATGATATTAGGTCAAGTGTACACGCTCAAGGGCGATGTGTCAATTATCGCGCCCGCCTACCGCGCACGACCTGAGGCTGTGATTCTAGCCATAGTTAAACATGTACCAGAATCCGCTCAAAACCCCCTTGACAAGCCCCTACCGGCATGATATACTGAGCAAGTTGTCACGAACGGTACGTCGTGTAAACGAAGTAAATCGTTCGGGGTAATTTTTTTGCCCAGATAACATTGCACCTTACCAAGTGAATACTGATAAGACGAGACATTTTTCAGATGTAGAACTGACGAAGCGAAGAAGACCGTTGCACTGTGACTAGGCGTGCGCTCACCTGCGGGTGCCCGCGAGCACGTTGGCAACGAAGACAATATGAGCACACGGTGGATGCCTTGGCAAGCTGTGCCGATGAAGGACGGGGTCACGCACCGATATGCACTGGGGAGCGGCGAACACGCATTGATCCAGTGGTCTCCGAATGGGGCAACCCGCATCATTAACGATGCACCACATCTTTGTGGAGGGAACCGGGCCAACTGAAACATCTTACGTAGCCCGAGGAAGAGTGAACAACACCCGTAGTAGTGGCGAACGAACCGGGTGACAGCCCAAACCAACAACGTGTCAAGCGGACTGGCGTTGCGTTGTTGGGGTTGGAGGGCGGAATCGGCAGCCAGTCCGCTGCCCCGCATCGCCCGCCTGACCTGCGAACGTGTTTGGAATACACGACCGAAGAGCATGACAGTTGCGTAGCAGGCAGGCGAGCCGATGCGCTCCTTCCCCTGAGTAGGGCGCGGCACGAAGAACCGCGTTCGAAGCTGGGTCGACCACGACCCAAGGCAAACTACACAGCTTGACCGATAGCGTATAGTACCGTGAGGGAATGGTGAAAAGAACCCCGGCGAGGGGAGTGAAAAGAACCTGAAACCGTGTGCTTCCATGCCGTGGGAGGGCGAGTGACCGCCTGACCGCGTGCCTTTTGGAGTATGATCCGGCGAGTTATCCGACGTGGCAAGGCTAAGCAAGTGATATGCGCAGCCGTAGTGAAAGCGAGCCTGAACAGGGCGTTCAGTCGCGGCGGATAGACCCGAAACCGGGTGAGCTACCCATGGGCAGGCTGAAGCGTCCCTAACAGGACGTGGAGGGCCGAACCGGTGTCTGTTGCAAAAGGCTCGGATGACCTGTGGGTAGGGGTGAAATGCCAATCGAACTCGGAGATAGCTGGTTCTCCCCGAAATGTATAGAGGTACAGCCGTAGGCTTGTCTGCCGCCTGAGGTAGAGCACTGGTGTTGTGCGGGGGCTTCACCGCTTACCAAGCGACGCCAAACTCCGAATGCAGGCGGATTGACCTACGAGTGAGACGGCGAGTGCAAACATCCGTCGTCGAGAGGGAAACAACCCAGATCTGCGGCTAAGGTCCCCAAGTGTTCGCTAAGTGGGAAAGGTTGTGTTGGTGCCTAGACAACCAGGAAGTTGGCTTAGAAGCAGCCACCTTTAAAAGAGTGCGTAACAGCTCACTGGTCGAGTGCCGATGCGCCGATGCTGTAACGGGGCAAAGCGAACCACCGAAGCCCAGAACGTTGCGTGAGCAACGTGGTAGGGGAGCGTCGTCGTCGCAGCGAAGCACGAGGGGAACCCCGTGTGGAGTGACGAGGAGTGCGAATGCCGGAATGAGTAACAGAGAAGTGGGGTGCGAACCCCCACCACCGAAAGCCTCAGGGTTCCGCCGCAAGGGTGATCCGCGGCGGGTTAGTCGGGCCTAAGGCGTAGGCGAAAGCCGAAGCCGATGGACAACAGGTCGATATTCCTGTACCACCCTGACTCGTTTGACCAATGCAGAATGCTGAGGGGGACGTTGCGCGGCGAGACGTGCGCCGTTGAAGCTGGTAGGGAGATGATGGAAGCAAATCCCGTCATCGTTGACCGAGAGGCGACCAAAAGGGTTGGGTGCAAGCCCGCCCGATGCAACCGCACCTGTGCAGCCAAGAAAGGTCTGCTAGGGAGAGTTCAGAGTGACCGTACCGCAAACCGACACAGGTAGGCACGTTGAGGAAACGCAGGTGGACGAGTGACCCCTAGTTAAGGAACTCGGCAAATTACTCCCGTACCTTCGGAAGAAGGGAGCCTGCATACGTGTGACGGGGCTAGCCCTCGAGCGCGGAGCAGGGACACAAACCAGGCCCAAGCGACTGGATACCAGAACCACAGCTCGCTGCTGAAGCCGTAAGGCGACGTATAGCGGGTGATGCCTGCCCAGTGCCGGAAGGTTAAAGGGCGGTGTGCAAGCACCAAACTGAAGCCCCGGTGAACGGCGGCTGTAACTATAACAGTCCTAAGGTAGCGAAATTCCTTGTCGGGTAAGTTCCGACCCGCACGAAAGGCATCACGACTTGGGCACTGTCTCAACTAGGGACTCGGTGAAATTGCAGGGGCCGTGAAGATGCGGCCAACGCATAGCAGGACAAAAAGACCCCGTGGAGCTTTACTACAACTTGCCATTGGATTCGTGGCGGAGATGCGTAGCATAGGTGGGAGGCTGAGAACGACCCCTTGCGGGGGGTCGGGAGCCATCGGTGAAATACCACTCTTCTCCGGCATTGATCCTCACCCGTTTGAAACGGGAACCGTGGCTGGTGGGTAGTTTGACTGGGGCGGTCGCCTCCCAAAAGGTAACGGAGGCGCACAAAGGTTCCCTCAGGTGGGATGGCAATCCACCGTGGAGTGTAACGGCACAAGGGAGCTTGACTGTAAGACCAACGCGTCGCACAGGGACGAAAGTCGGTCGTAGTGATCCCATAGTCCCGCGTGGAAGGGCTATGGCTTAACGGATAAAAGCTACCCCGGGGATAACAGGCTCAGACCTCCCAAGAGTTCATATCGACGGAGGAGCGTGGCACCTCGATGTCGGCTCGTCGCATCCTGGGGCTGGAGTAGGTCCCAAGGG
>JAAUTZ010000082.1:7103-15479 GCA_012031225.1 Chloroflexaceae bacterium | reverse complement strand
GATATTTTGGGGCGGTGGGGGCGGCGGCGGGGGAATATCGGGCTTATATAGCTCGACGTAGCGTTCGCCAATATTCAAGGGGCGGATCGTTTCCATAATCTGCGCGTGGAGCGGCCAGCTATCGAAGCCGGGCGTAAAGACGGCACTCCCATTCAAGCGCAGTGCGCCCGCTTGAAAATACTGCACCACACCGCCGCGCGGATGCTCGTAGGCTTCGCTGATCGGCAAGCCCAAGCTGCCCATGCCGCCCATATGCTCCCACGTCTCGCGGAACCAATCTTTCACCCATTTGCCACTTGCCGTCTGCAACGGGTCTCTGCGCCCATTGAGCTTGTAGCGTTCGCGGTGCAGGCGGTAGTTGGTGCGGGTGATGGTGGGGATGGGGGTGACGGGAAACTGCACAAATTCGTAGGCGGCAGGCTTGAGGCTCCCATCGGGGCGGATCAGACCGTAATGCTCCTCGCGGTTGTCCCACCGCCGATGCGGGCCCGGATCGTAGTCGCGCAGGTTCCACGCAATCACGCCCGCTACGCGCCCAGCCGTTGCCTCACGCAGCGTGCGGTAGACCCACTCCTGCTGCGCTTCGTTGTATTCGGGGTAGGTGCAGGGTGCGCCGGTGGGCCAGCCAAATTCTTGCAGCAGGATCGGCTTAGCGGTGTATTGGCGTAACTCATCGAGTTGGCGGGTGGCATCTTCAGCATTGTAGATATGCACACTGACAATATCGCTGTAGTCTATCACGCGCCGCCCATCGGGGCCCGGCTGCCACAGGTTATCGTACTTGCCCATCCCAACGGTGACAAGGTGATACGGGGCGATGCGCTTGATCTCATCAGCCATTGCGCCCAGCCAGTAGAGCACCTGTTGGGCCTCGCCGCGCTTGACCCACGCATCGTAGTGATCAGGTTCGTTGTGGACATCCCACGCGAAGATGCGTTCATCGCCGATGAAGTTGCCCACGAACAGGCGCACGTAGTTCAGGTCGCGCTCAAACTCGCGGGTGCCCGGAGGCGGGAAGCCGTCGTAGAAATCAAACAGGGTGACATTCACGCGCAGGTCGAGGTTGCCCGCGATCTGCAAGAACTCGCGCATACGCGCCAGCAGCTTCTCATTCACACGCCCATTGCCGACATAATCGTAGGGCACAAGGATGCGCACAACATTGATGCCGAGCTGTTCTTTGGCAAGGGTCAGTTCGCGCTCCATCTGGGGCCCATCCCAATATTGCCACATGGCTTTCCACGGCTTGCCTTGCGGGTAGTAGTTGATCCCGCGCAGGGCGACAGGCTGCCCCAAGCGCGTGATCTGCGAGCCGGAGACTTCAAGGAAGCCGCCGGGCGGTAGCTCTTGGGCAAGCGGCGCACCTGCCGCGTAGGGCGCGGCGGGAACGCTAGCTGGGGCGGGCGTGGCAAAGGCCGGCGGCACACTGCTCAGCACGAGCAGGAGCGTAAGCAAAATCAAGATTGGTCGTATCGTGCGGGACATGAGGATTATCTCCAATGGTTACAGGTGTAGATCAATAGAGCGTAGACAGGTACGGTTGGGCAAGCAGCACACTGCTTACCTACAGATTGAACGTGGTGGGCGGCGCAGTTTGCAGCCCGCGCACATGGGGTAGTATAGCACGTGGCGCGGGGCGGGGGTGGACGTTACAGGTAATGTTCGCCATGAACATTGACACGGGCCTACTCCAGCAACGCACATAGGCGGCGCACGCCCTGCTCAAGCTGGGGGCGGGCGGTTAGGGCGGAGAGCATGATGTAGCTTTCGGGCGGTTCGCCATAGAAGTAGCCGGGATGCACCAGTACGCCTTGCTCCAGCAGGCGCAGCACGAGGGCTTCTTCGTCGCGGGCGTGCGGCACAGGCACAAAGAGGTAGTAGCCGCCATCGGGGGTGGGGATGTGGGGCAGGGCGGGGCAGGCGGCGAGCGTGGCCCGGGCCCAATCGAGATTGGCCCGCACGGTTGCAGCCATATGCTGGACAAAGGGCATACCCTGTGCAAAGAGGGTGGGCAGCATGTGCTGGATCAGGCTACTGCAACTCAGGTAGGTATCGTTGAGCAGTTCTAGTTGAGCGGCATAGGCGGTGCGGGCGGGGGCATTCAAGGCGATCCAGCCGAGCTTCAGATCAGGCAGGGCAAACAGTTTGGAGATGCCATTCAGGGTGAAGATCGGCAGGGTTGGGTGCAGCGCAGCAAGCGGCGGCACGTTGGGCACACCGTAGGGCATCGCCGCGAAGACTTCATCGCAGATGATGGGCAAGCCAGCCTGTATCAGTGCAGGCTGGGGTTGCTGAATGACCATACCGGTAGGGTTGTGTGGCGAGACGATTAAGATCGCACGGGTGCGGGCATCAATTGCAGCAAGCAGGCTGAGTGGATCAAGCTGCCAGCCGCGCTGCGGATCGAGGGCGTAGCTACGTAGCTCAATGCGCTGCACGGCGGCGAGGTATTCAAAGAGCGGATAGGAGATAGACGGCACGAGCAGATTATCGCCGGCTTCGCACAGCAGCGCAAACAGCAGGCTGTAGGCTTCGCTGGTACTAGCCGTGATAAAGATGTCGTCTAGATCGAGGGCAAGCGGTGGGGTGCGGGTGGTGTAGAAGTGAGCGATAGCAGTCCGTGCCGCCGGATTGCCACGCGGATCGGGGGTGTAGCGGCGGGTGGGCCAATACGTGGCGGCGGCAGCGGCGAGGATGCCGGGTGGAAAGAGCAGGCCCTGCACGGTGGGGTTGCTACTGGTCAGGTCAATGTAGCCGGTAGTTGCCGCGACACGCTGACGCACTAGCTCAAGCTGGTTGGGCGAGAGGTCGAGATCATCGAAGAGGGGCATCGAGGGTGGCTTCCTTTCCGGTAGCCTTTATAGAGGCATATGCCGCAGCTGCTCGTGAAGTTCGTGTTCGAGCTGCTGGAAGGCGGTGAGAGTACGCAGGGCTGCAAAATCGGTGGTAAAATCGGCAACCCGCCGCGCTAGGAAGCTCACATTCAGGCTTTGCAAACGTCGCCCACGCAGTTCGCTCGCCTCGCGGAGCAGCGCATAGAGATGATCCTTAGGATCAGCGAGTGCCTCTAGGGTTTTTGGTGCAGGCAGACTGAGCGGGCGTTTGCCATTCGGATTGCCTGCTGCTTTGCGGATCGCAGTTGCATCTGTCAGTAGCCACGCTTCCTGCATGCGGACGGGGATCACACCCACAGCAGGCAGGGTGATCGAGGCGTGATCCAGAGCCTTCACAATCTCATCTCGCCGTGTTGCCCAGTCCTCGCGTTCTGCATCACGATGAACAAACAGCAGTTCACACGGGTACAGCTCAACTGCAAGGGCGATACGCTGGTCGAGCTTGCGTGGCGGTTTGGGTACGCAACGCAGATCGGCCCACGCAGGCTGAATGGGGAAAGTCACACCAAGCTCGCGCAGCAGCCACGTCAGGATGGGCAGCAAGGCCTGATCGGATGAGCCATCGGTGAGGAGCGTATAGCGCAGGCTGTTCATAGGGTGTCGCGGTCGTGGTCGTGGTCGTGGTCTTGGTCGTGGTCGTGGTCTTGGTCAAAGGTTGGTAACAATAGTTGCAAGTCTTCACGATCAATGACCCGACGACGGCGTGGTGGGCGCGTTGGCGCATCCGGTTGAGGTACGCTCGTTGGCGCATCCGGTTGGCGATTGAGTTCAGGTGCGGTTGGATTCAGGTAGGCGAGCAGGTCGCCTTTTGCAATCAAGTGTGACGAGTCACCCCCTTTAGCCCGCCACGTATCGGGCAGGTAGCGGAAGGTGACACTTCGAAAGCGGAGCTGTTCGGGCATCGGCGGGTGAGCGTCCGGGTTGAAGAGCGCGTAGGTATTAGCTGTAGCTTGCTGCTCTTCCAAGCTGGCAAACAGCAAGCTATCATCAGGAATGAGCTGGACGACGGCTGGCTCGTGCGTGTTGATGATGACTTGCCGTAAAGGATTATCAGCACTGACGGGCAAGTCCACATCAGTAGCAATCGCCTGAAGCAGGTACAGCATGGCCGGTATGCGGGCGGGGTGAATGCCGTTCTCCGGTTCTTCAAGGCAGATGACCCCTCCAGTTGCCGGGTTGATTTCAATCACGGCTAAGGCTAGAAAGCGCAATGTTCCATCCGAAAGGGCCCGTGCCGAGTGGGTCGTCTGGTCGCGTCCGGTGAGGTAGAGGGTGAGCAGTTCGCGGCGTTCATCGCGCTCAACCGTCAGGGTGTCAACATCATCGAGCAGTTCTGCAAGCCGATTTGCTACTTGACCATAAATCTGCTCCGGGGTTGGATATTGGCTGTTATCAGTGGTGTCGGCTTGGGGGAGATGCGGCCGAGCGAGAGCATACAACGTAGCTGGCAAATGTGCTCCGGTGCTACTGAGACGAGTTGGGGTCAGATCACTGAATTCATCCTCTTTGCGAAGTTGGGTGGGTTCAAGTTGCAGCAGTTGCCACGATTGCATCTCGCGCCGCGCAACGAGTGCTGTTGGACTTTCGGCAGCATTGGTAGCCGACAACACGGTGCGGGGTAAATCGGCGGCGATGAAGGTGCGTGGTCGCCCACTTGTGCCATCTTGGTGGAGCTTGATCAAGGTTTGGGTTTGGGTTTCGCTTTGGTGGAGCTTGTTCAAGGTTTGGGTTTGGGTTTCGCTTTCAGTCGAAATCAAGGCGGAGTTGCGCTTGCCTTGCGCAACACTGTTGCGCCACTCAGGTCTGTGTGGGAAGAGGAGCGTGCGTGAGGCATCACTCAACTTGATGTGGGTCAATTCCTCGTGTTTGATCGCTAGGCGACCGCCAATGAGGACATCCGGTGCAACACGATACTCCAATTCGAGTTTGTAACGAAGCATCGTGATACTGGCCTCTGCGCGTTGACCGAGATCGTCTACGGCACTCGGTGGCACAATCATCTCGGCTTCAAACGTCATGGTTTTAGCATAGTCGGGCCCAATATGATGAAACAGGCTGCGAATGTCGCTAGCGCGTTTGCCCGAGTCGCGGATTGTGCTTACCGCCTCAAGCAAGGGGCGGTCGGCAAGGGCACTGAGAAAGCGGATCGCATCAAACAGATTGGATTTGCCGACACCGTTCACACCGGCAATACAGGTGAATGGCCCAAAACGCACATCCACATTGACAAGATTTTTAAATCCACGTACTTTAAGACGAGTAAGCATTGATGTATCTCTTTCAGTAGCGCCGTGCCCTAGCGCACCACCGGGCGGATCCGCCGGAGCAGCCCACTCAGGCGATCATAGTCATCCTTGAGCAGGCGGGCAAGTTCGCGCCCAACATCGAGCAGGTAGCCCTCACAATCACCGCACTGCGCTTGCCGCACGCGGGCAAAGGTGCGGATCGCCGCGGAGGTCAGTTCATCGCTGGGCAGGTTGGGCGCAAACAGAATCCCGCGCAGGAAGTCGAACTGATTGCTGAAGGCGATCTGCTCGGCGACACTACACGGGTAGACGCTGTAGTGTACGGGTGGCGGGTGGGCGGGTAGGTAGTGGTAGATCTGCCCCTCTTCGCAGAAGCCGACGGTGATGGCTGCAAACTCGGTCTGCAAGATTTCCGCCAGATCGGGATGGGCGGCGTAGATCTGGTCATCGTATAGCTCGCGCCCGGTGTAGGTGCGCCCGCGTACAATCGCCCGCCCACCCGGTTCACGGCTGCCGGTGCTAATCTGGTAGATCAAGCCATATACGCCAATCTGGGGATTGCGGGCTTGCGCTCGCACCATGCTGCCGAAGGGTGGCGTTTCGAGCAACTCATATGAGCCAGCGATGAACTGTGTCGTTGAGGCTTCGATGATTTCGCCGATCCGCTCTGGCGCGGCGGGCATGCCCGATGGGATTGTGGGCGGCAGCGTTGTCATAAGTAGGTTCCTTGCACTACACCGAGCTAGGGATTGCGAGCGTGAGCCGGCTAGCTCCTGATCTGATCCGCACTATTGTACCAGACTTGCGGCAACTTCGGCAACGTGTGCTGCGGTCAAGCCAAATTCGGCGTACAAGCGATCTGCTGGAGCCGATGCCCCGAAATGATCCAGCCCCATTGCTACGCCGTGCGGGCCCACATAGCGCGACCAGCCGAAGGTTGCGGCGGCTTCAATGCTGACTCGCGCCGTTACTTCCTGCGGCAACACGCCGTCGCGGTAGCTTTGTGGTTGCTGCTCAAAGAGTTCCCACGAGGGCATACTCACCACCCGCGCCGCAATCCCGCGCTGGTGCAGCTGGGCGGCGGCGGCAAGGGCAAGCTCCACTTCTGAGCCAGTCGCAAGCAGGAGCACATCCGGCAAAACTCCCGCCTGCTCATAGCTCGTCAGGGTGTATGCCCCGCGCTGCACTCCCGCTACTGGGGCAAATTCGCCGGCTGATGGCGTAGGGTGGCGGGGCAGCAATACGCGCACATTCTGACGGGTGAGCAGCAACGCGGTAGGCCCGTCCGTGCGCTCAAGCGCAATGCGCCATGCCTGTGCGGTTTCGGTGGCATCGGCGGGGCGCAACACCACGAGATCGGGGATGGCCCGGAGCGAAGGGATCTGCTCAATCGGTTGGTGGGTGGGGCCATCTTCGCCTAGCCCGATGCTATCGTGGGTAAAGATGTAGATGACCTGCACCTTGCTCAGAGCCGAGAGGCGGATCGTATTCCGCATATAGTCGCTGAAGATCAGGAATGTGCCGCCATATGGGATCAGCCCGCCGTGTAGAGCCAGCCCGACCATCGCTGCGGCCATGCCATGTTCGCGCACACCGTAGTACATATTGCGGTTGGCGTAGGCTTCCGCTTGCAACGGCGCAGAGCTGGTAATCAGGGTGTTGTTCGAGGCGTGCAGATCCGCCGAGCCGCCGATCAGGGCGGGCATATGTGTGGCAATCGCATTTAGGGCGGCGTGTGAAGCCACCCGGGTAGCGATGGGCTTATCGCTGGTGTAGCTCGGCAGGATCTCATCCCAATCGGGCATATGCTTGTGCCACTGCTGTTCCCACTGCTGCGCCAGATCAGGGTAGGCGGTGCGATAGGCTGCAAACAGCTGGGCCCACACGGACTGCTGTGCTTGCCCGCGGGCCACTGCCTCGCGCATGTGCGCGGCAACATCGGCGGCGATGTCAAATTCCGGCTCCAGCGGAATGCCTAGCGCGGCTTTGGTCAGGCGTACTTCGTCTGCGCCGAGCGGTGCGCCGTGGGCTTTGGCACTATCCTGCTTGTTGGGGCTGCCGTAGCCAATCGAGGTGCGGGCAATAATCAGGGCGGGTTGGCGCGTCTGGGTGCGGGCAGCATCCAATGCGGCAGCCATGTCCTGCCGATTATGCCCGTCTGCGTGCTGGACGTGCCAGCCATAGGCAGCAAAGCGTTGGCTCACATCTTCGGTAAAGGTGAGGTCGGTGGAGCCATCAATCGAGATGCGGTTGCTATCGTAGATTACGATCAGCTTGTGCAGCCGGAGGTGTCCGGCAAGGCTGGCGGCTTCGTGCGAGATGCCTTCCATCAAGTCGCCGTCGCTGGCAATCACGTAGGTGTAGTGATCCACGATGGGGTAATCAGGGCGATTAAAGATTGCCGCGAGGTGCGCCTCTGCCAGCGCAAAGCCAACGGCATTGGCGAAGCCTTGCCCAAGTGGGCCAGTGGTGGTTTCTACGCCGGGTGTATGCCTAAATTCGGGATGTCCGGGCGTTTTGCTGCCCCACTGCCGGAACTGCCGTAGCTCGCTAAGGGGCAGATCGTAGCCCGTCAGGTGCAGCAGGCTGTAGAGCAGCATGGAGCCGTGCCCTGCCGAGAGGATGAACCGATCCCGATTTGGCCATGTTGGGTCGGTTGGGTTATGCTTCAGGTAGCGGGTCCACAGCACATACGCCGCATCGGCCATGCCCATCGGCATGCCGGGGTGCCCGCTGTTGGCGGCTTGCACGCTATCTATCGCCAAGCCGCGAATAGTATTCACGCTGCGCTGCTCAAGGTCAGCATTAAGCGTTGGAGCGATTGTCATGGTGTCGTACCCTTTTCTCTTTGTCCCCGATCCTCGTATATCATTGATTACTTGCGAGGGTATTATACCATTGCCTGCCGTGCCGCTACCGTGTGAAATGCCACATAACAAAGCACCCCCCAAAATTGGGAGGTGCTTGTCCAATGTGTGTGCTAATGTTTACATCAGCCCGGTACGTGTGGCGTTACTGCCCCCGGATGACGATGGGCAGGAACGAGTTCTGGCGGTCACGCCCAGCAACGATGTGGACACCCGTCTGGCTGACAGTTGCGAAGGTGACACGAGTGGACGGGTTGGAGGTGCTACCGACCATCCGTGAGAAGACATCCGGTGACTGATCCAACTCGAACAGCCCAACCGTCGTCGGGATGATGCTGACAGTCTCAGTCGCGGTGCCCGTTGACTTGA
>JAAUTZ010000082.1:0-7003 GCA_012031225.1 Chloroflexaceae bacterium | reverse complement strand
CGAGTGGACGGGTTGGAGGTGCTACCGACCATCCGTGAGAAGACATCCGGTGACTGATCCAACTCGAACAGCCCAACCGTCGTCGGGATGATGCTGACAGTCTCAGTCGCGGTGCCCGTTGACTTGATCAGGTCGCTAGCTTGGTAAGTGGTGCTGATCGTGGCACTGCCATTAACGGAGGTGAGGAAGGCAACCAGTGCTTCATTGCTAATCGGGGTAGCACTACCTGCCGGGAAGATCTCGACATTGAAGCCGTACATCGTGATCTCACCGCTGCTGGTCTGGGCCGGCACACTCGTTACACCCGCCTGTGCCAAGAACAGGTTCTGGGTCGTGGTGGGCGGCGTGATCGGGTCAGTCGGTGTGATCGGGGCGCTCGGCGAGATTGTACCGGTGGTTGGCAGACCCTTGATGCTCAGCACGAGTCCCGTCGGCTGGGTGATGTTGCCCGACAGGGTCAGGACGAACGGACGGGAGCCTACGCCCGGAATGTTGACCGTGAGTTCGTTGGCACCACTTACTAGAGGAGTAGTAGCCGTGCTTCCATCCAGTACACTGGCGATGGTGGTGGTTGCGGTGAGTGCGCCGGAGGTTGCCACAACAACGATGTCGCCCGCGGTTGAACCGGCGGCTACAGTGGCGGTAAAGACACCGCTCGCATCGGTCTCACCCGCAGTTGGGGTTACGGTTGCGCCCGTGTTGCTTGTGATGGCGAAGCTAACTGGAGCGACAGCCGCTGGGCTGAGGGTGGCGGTAATGACACCGCTGGTCGGGTTTTGCCCAGCCGTCAGCGTCGCCGGGCCAACCAATGCAAAGGTTGACTCGCCGCCAGTAACAGTGACATCAACACTGCTCGAGCTAATGCCACCGCCATACACATCACCAGCGAAGGTCAGCGTAGCCGAGGTGGGGAAGGTTCCCGCAGCGGTGTAGGCATAAGTGGTGGCAAATGGTGCGGCATCGTCAGCGGCACTGTTGCCGTCGCCGAAGTTGAAGGTCACGCTGGCTACCGACAGTGCGCCGGCACTGATACCGCTCGGGGTGGCTGTGAAGGCGACATCTTCGCCAATACCAACCGTAGTCGGGTCGGCAACCAATGCTAGGGCCGGGTTGACGTTGATGGCTACCGTTGCGGTGGTATCAATCGCGTAGGGCGGGACGGCCACAATGCTTGCCGTCGGGGTGAATGCGCCTGCTTCGGTCAACGTTACCGTCTGGGTGCCCTGCAACACGACTTCGCCCTCGCCGCCCACCGAGAAGGACGTGAAGACATCGGGATCGGGGCCCAGTCCGCCGTAGTTCAGCTGCACTTCGCTCACCGTTGCGGGATCGAAATCGTTAATGGTGATGGTGAAGGACACAACATCGCCGAACAGTGGATCAGCAGGCGTGCTGGCAAGTGCGATCGAAGGCCCATTGACGGTGACTTCGATGGAATTCTGTACCGCGACTTGCCCATCCACATATACTGTTGCAACAGCGGTATATGTGCCGGGTGAGCGGTAGAAGTACGGATCCGTGTCCACGCCTGAGGTCAACGATACTGGACCAGTAAGCACGCCTGTAGTGACATTGATCATCGGCGTGTTGATGTTGTAGTCCCACGTCATCGTATACTCAGTGGTTGATGTAATCTCAACTGATGCCGTGAAGACGGTCTCTTGGCCAAGCGTGGTTGGGGCACTGCTCGTCCATGTTAGCGTGACACCGTTCCCTGTTTCTGTGTTTGCTTCAGCGACGGTTGGTTCAAGCAGCAGGAGCTGCTCACCGGGCTGACGCATTCCGCTCCAAACAAACATAGCCAGAAGCACAAACAGGCTTCCAGCCAAAGCCGAGACAAATGGAGTTAGCAACCGTGATCTCATAGTTCGTGTGTTCCCCCTCAAATTACAAAACAGACCGATAAACGAAGCCTTGAATCAACCCTGCATCCTGCATTATGCCATACCATATAGGGAGATTCACCCATCAACCCAATGCTCATCTTCCAGCGCATCTTCCATCCCGATCATAGGGTGCTTGCCTTCACATTCACATGCAATCGTGAATATCGCGCCGCATGCAGTCACGATACGTCGCCGACTAGCGCATGGCTTCAAAATGTCATCCACAGGCTAAGAGTGTGAAACTGTCTGCGATACCGTGTGTGCCATCACCCTGTCCACACTGAATTGTGTGAAACTAACACACACTACAATACCCAATATGCAATCTAGCACAACACCATGCATACAGGTTGTGGAGTCGCTGGAGAGCAACTGTGTGCAGAGTATACACTGTCCTCACACGCTTGTCAAGTGCCCCACCGCGTGGGAGAGCATCTCCCGCTGGGGCGTATGACATATGGTACATGGATTACGGATGTGTTCCAATCGGACATGTGCTTGGCACGAAGGCGGGGTTCTGACGTAGCACGAAACATGACCGCGCACTGGCGGGTGCGTTGCGAACCATTTGAGAATCAATTTTGTGGCTTTTAAAAGCGATGAAACCGATTTCCGGAGGGGATTTTGGGCTGTGTTTGAGAATTGCCCTATTGACAACATCTGTTACATCCTATATAATAAAAAGTAACTTAAGGCAATTACACAGACAGACATTCTTTCACAGTACGCACGCGGTAGTTGCACCACCCTAGTGGATAAGCCATCAGAACAATGATGGAAGTTGTGTAGGTTACATTTTGAGGAGGACTCTTATGCAAGATGATGCAGACGATCTGGTACCAGCAAAGTGGCGTTCACTGTTTAACAATGCTGATTGGCTCATTCACGACATTGTTGTGAAGACGATTTACGGCTTTATGGCGATTGCCATTGTCGCCCACCTGTTGGTATTCGTATGGCGCCCGTGGCTGCCGCCACAACTGTAAGTCATAGAACAGGAGTATAGACAATGCAATCACGAAGTTATGTCCGTACCGTTGCCGTAGTGTTCAGTATTCTTGGGTTGGTCGTGGCGTTGCTGATCCACTTCATCGTGCTTAGCTCGCCGAAATATAACTGGCTCGGTTCACCTTCCGCTATGCTGGATCAAGTTGAAGTAGGGATGACCTACCTACGCGCTTTGATCTAGCCGGTGCGCTGTCAGCACTGCACGGATCGTACCGCTCGGACAGCCGCTAGCACTCTGCGCTGGCGGCTGTTTTTTTGGGGTAGTTTGTGCTGTTCTGCTTTTGCAAATACAACAAAACATGTTGACTGAGATGTAGGTACGCGGTATAATACAGGCAGAACATCCAAACCATGCCACCCCCAGCATACGCAAATATGTCGGCGTTGGGGCAGGCTCAGATGATCGCCGCGTAGAGACGATGGAAATCGTGATAATGGGTGTTATGTTGGCGGAGCGCAGCCCATCGCTGCCTTCCCAATCCTAGATCGGAGCATCCGATGGAAGCACAACAAGGTTTGACTGACCGACAAAAGGCTTTACTCGTGACGCTGCTCGTCGGTGCAGTGGTGGCTGGGTTGACCGTAATCGCGTTCTGGTGGGTCTTTTCTTTGACCCTCGCCCCAGCATTGAGTGAAGCGGCGGAAACCGCCAATGCCCCGTATGACAATAGCGATGGCATTACATTGATTACCGCTTCTGAGCCAAACGTGCCCGATGACGGGCGTGAGCCGTGGCTTGGGACTGAGGCGTGGCAAGCCGGAATTCAGGCTGGGCAGGAGTACATTGCCGCGTTCCCGCAACCGCAGAACGTGCAAGTCCTGAAAGGCCTCAACACGGCCCAAATCTGGGCCTACATGATCCAAATGTCGGGCGGCTTGGGCGTTGGCTGCCAATACTGCCACGACATTAACAACTTTGCCGCCGACCCGTATCCCCAGAAGATCTCTGGGCGGTTGATGTTGCGCCTCGTGACTGACCTGAATGCCAATTACTTGACCAACATCCCCAACTGGCGGGGCAACTATGTGCGCTGCGATACCTGCCACCAAGGCCAGCCGATTGAGATGCCGACGGTGAGCGAGCAGTTTGATCGCAGTGTGCCCCCCATCCCCGTCACGCTGGAGCCGCTCGATGGGAACGGCATGCCGATCCAAGGCGCAGCCGCAATTCAGGCTCTCAACGAAGACCCCAACACGGTGGTGCAAGTTGATAACCCGATGCTGTTGAAAGAGGCCGTGCTTTACTACCTCTACGATTACCAAGTCTGGCGACCGTATGATCCCGCCGATCCGACCAGTGGGCGTGGCTCGCTCTCGCTGACGCACGAAGGTGGGCGGACCCAAGATCAGGTGACGATCAACCAGAATACCATGAACCTGATGGGCTGGGCCCTTGGCGAAGGCTGTACCTACTGCCACAACTCGCGCAACTTCTACGCTTTCGAGGCCGACAACCCTGCGCCGCAGTTCAACCAGAACTACGGAGTCAATCGGCTCAAGGCGATCCACATGCTGCAAATGACGACGTTTATGGCGCAGAACTGGTCGAAGTATGTGCTCCCGCGCCCATCCGCGCAAGAGCTAGCCAACTTCCCACTTGACGGGCGGGTGTATTATATCAATAAAGATGATGCCAACTACGCCGTGCCGGGTTGTTATACGTGTCACCGTGGCAATATCATTCCAAAACCGGCATTGAACTTTGCCGATATTCCTGAGGGTGAAGCGGGCATTACCCTGTTCCCACCGCTCCTGACGGGGACGCAAGATACTCCGGCGACACAGTGAGGTATCCCTCCTGTTAGAAGGCGAGGTCTCAATGCAGAATATGCATAACGGTTCACCTGTCGGGCAGCCTGCATCATCGCAGGCTGCCCCGACCACACTCTCATCCGCAGGGGGCTGGCTGCGCCTGCGCCGTGCGATCACCCTGATGAAGCCGATTACATGGTTTGCGCCAGCATGGGCATTGCTCTGTGGGGCAATTGCCAGTGGCGCACTCGCGTGGTCGCTGCCCGCCCTGTGGCTGCTGTTGCTCGGCATCTTGATGGCTGGGCCCGTGTTGTGCGGGCTGTCGCAGGTCATCAACGATTTCTGCGACAGCGAGGTAGATGCGATCAATGAACCAGATCGCTTGATCCCATCGGGGCAGATCTCGATGCAAGACATTCAACTCATTGTCCTTGCGCTGCTGCTGCTCGGCAGTCTGCTGGCACTGGCACTGGGGCGCACGGTTGCCTTGCTCGTCGGGGTTGGCTTGCTATTTGCGATCCTCTATAGCATGAAGCCGATCCGCGCCAAGCGCAATGGCTGGTTTGGCAATACGCTGGTTGCCTTCTCGTATGAGGGGCTGGCGTGGCTGGCAGGGCATGCCATCTTCGCGCCATTGGCATGGACAAGCCCAAGTGTTGCGCTGGCAGTACTGTACTCCTTTGGCGCACACGGCATTATGACTGTGAACGATTTCAAGAGCATTGCGGGCGATCAGCAGATGGGCATTCGCAGCATCCCTGTGATGTACGGCAAGCAACGTGCTGCGTGGATGGTCGTCTTCACGATGGCGGCCGCCCAGCTCGGCGTGATTGCGCTCCTCGTCTGGTGGGGCAGCCTGATTGCCGCCGCCCTGATTGGCGTATTGCTGCTAATCCAGCTCATTCCCTTCGTGCGCTTCGTGCGCGACCCAGAGCATAACGCCGTGTTCTTCAATGCCACCGCGATTATGCTGTATGTGTGGGGGATGCTGGTTGCCGCGATTGGGGTTGCTGGGCTGGCCTAACCCACCCCGCGCAACTCCGTGCCAGATATGAAGTGAAGAAGCACAGAGAGGAGCCAGCGATGGCACAACGGGTTCTCATTGTTGGGGCATCGGTGGGCGGCGCAACTGCCGCCTCCACGCTCCGCGCCGCCGGGATTGAGACGATCCTGCTGGAGCGTGAGCTAGTCAAGCCCAAGCCTTGCGGCGGGGCTGTACCACCTGCCGCATTCCACGAATTCGACATTCCCCAAAGCCTGATTGACCGCAAAGTGAAGAACTGCTTGATTGTTTCACCGAGCGATCAGCACGTCAATGTGCCAGTTGCTGGCAGCACACCGGGCAGCGATGATTACGTGGCGATGGTGCGCCGCGAGGTGTTCGATCACTGGCTCCGGGATCGGGCAGTGGCGCAGGGTGCAGAGCTAGTGCATGGCACCCTCACCGGTTTGACCATCACGGATCGGGGGGTGCGGGCGACGTACCACACTCCGAGCGACCCCACTGGCCCAGAGCAGTTCATCCACGCGGATGTCATTATCGGTGCGGATGGAGCCTACTCGCCGACGGCCAAGCTACTCGGCTTGCCCCCCACCAAACGTGCGATTGCGATTCAGGAGCGGATTATGCTGCCGCCGGAGAAGATGGCGCGTTGGCAAGATACCGCAGACCTGTATCTGGGCTACGATGTTAGCCCCGACTTCTATGGCTGGGCGTTTCCGAAATATGATCACATCACCGTCGGGATTGGCGCAGGCCCCAGCAATTCGCAACAGGCTCGCGCCCTGCTCGCTAACATGAAGGCCCGGCTAGGCTCGGCACTGGAAGGCGGCACGCTCAAGCTGCGTGAGGCCCACGCCCTGCCGATGGAGCCGCGCAAGCAGATGGCTTTTGATCGGGCGATGCTGATTGGTGATGCGGCCGGCTTGGTGGTGCATACCTCTGGCGAAGGCATCTACTGGGCCATGAAAAGCGGGCAGATGGCCGCGCAGGTTCTCACCCAGCACCTTGATGCCCCGACTGCCAAGAACTTACGCGCCTATGAACGCCAGTGGTGGCGCACCTACGGCACGATGTACGGCTTCTTGCGCTGGCTGGAGTGGTGGGGCTATGGCAACGAACGCCAGATGGAAGTCTTTACCGAGATGTGCGCCAACAAAGATGTGCAACGCCTAACCTTCGATAGCTACATGCACAAGCGCATGGCTCCTGCCCCATGGCTGACCCAGATGCGGATGACGGGCGATATTCTGGTGAGCGAGGTGCGCCATCACTTCCTGCCGCGCCGCCCCGTCGTGGCGTAGTTTGGCTGAATCTCGGTTCTTAATCCCAATCACATCGCTGTATATCCCAAGCG
>JAAUTZ010000081.1 GCA_012031225.1 Chloroflexaceae bacterium | reverse complement strand
GCGGGTAGCATCGTAGTTGGGCGTGTTCGGGGTCGGCGGCGCATCGCCCCACACATAGGGGCGGCTCTCGCTGTGGGTTGCGGCGGCGTGCCATTCGGCAGACGTGGGCAAGCGGAGCGTAGCGGTTGGCGCAAGCCAGCCTGCCCGCCGCCCCTGATCGGTGAGCCACGCGCAGTAGGCGGCAGCTTCATACCACGACACCCCCACAACGGGCTGATTGAGGGCCGCAAACGCGGCGTGGTTCCAGTGGCTCGGCTGCACGAGTAGCTCGGCGTGGGCGGGATCTTGCACAAACTGCCACCCGTTTGCCGTCCACCACGCCTGCTGTTGGTAGCCTTGCACCGCCATAAACAACTCAAACTCAGCATTGGTGACTGGCAGGCGGGCGATGTTACAGGCGGGCAGCGTAGGCACAGCGCACCAATAAGCACCCGTTGCGGATGTGCCAGTCCGAATATCGAGCAGGCGCGGATCGCCAAGCTGCCCCAACACCAAGCCCCCCGCGAGGCGCGTTGCGAGTGGGATGCGGGCATCCGCTAACAACCCGACGAGCTGTTCGCGCACGGCGAGCCATGCCTGCTGAGTGGCACTGTTGCGCCCAATATCCAGCAAGCACTCGCCTGCTAGCACGGCTGGTCGTCCGGCAGTGGCAGGCGTAGTGGGCGCAGCGAGCATATGCAGGATCAGGTGTTGCGCCTCGCGCTGCGAAGCCGCCGCCACGGTCAGGCGGAGGACCTCCCGCCAGCGCGGATCTACGCAGCGGTGGTGGATGATTGCATCAGGATTCGCAACCACCACCGATTCGAGCAATGCCCGCGCCGCGAGGTACTCCTCAAACGTCAGGTGCATAAAGCCATACCGCCGATAGCCGCGCTCTTGCAGCAGGCCCGTCTCGTAGTGCATCAACTCAACGAAGCTCTGCGCGGTGCGGCGAGCGCGGCCCGGCGGCAAGCCGTCGGTCTGGATCAGGGTTTGGGCGAGGGTCTGTTCAAGCTCATCACGCTCGACCAAGCCACCGGGGCGATGTTCTTGCATCCACAGTGCAGCGGGCCCCAGCAGATTGACGACGAACCGTTCATCGAGCTTCTCGTTCCCAAGATACAGGTCTACTTCGCGCCCAGAGAGCGAACGCGCCCGGTGCCACGTCTCCGCCAATGCTTGCACACAGACCTGATACAGGTCTACGCGGCGATCTGGCAGGCTTGCACCTTGATGGTGGATCAGGGCAAGGATCGTGAGCAGCAACGGATTGCGAGCCAGCGTGGTCACATTGGCATTGGTAAAGACCGCTGCCGTCAAGTCGCGGGTCCGCATGTCCACCCGGCGTTGGAGTTCCAGTTCGGCAATCAGGGCATCGCTGAGCCGATGCTGAGTTCCCGCCCGCTCAAAGGCACTACTCCAGCGGCTGATGAAGCGGCGGATCGCGTCGTCGTCCAGTTCCTGCAAGGCAACACAGGTGAAGAGGGCGGGATCAAGCGGGGCATCATCATAGCCGGCAACGCGGCTCGTTGCAATGAAGCGATTGCCGGGCGCGTCCCACTCGCGGATCAAGGCTTCGAGGCAGCGCACCAAGCCCAGCCGATCCCCGCGCACCTCATCGAGGCCATCGAATAGCACCAGTGCCCGCCCGGCATGCAGCGCACGCAGAAATAGGGGCGCATAGTCCGGTTGCGATAAGCCGGTGTAGTAGCTGGCAAGGTAATCGAGTGGGGCAAGGCTGTGCCCGCCACTGCGGCTGCGGGCATCGGCAAAGGCCGCGACGGGGAAGAAGATCGGCAGCCACGCATCGTGCAGCCCAAATTCGGCATGGCCGCGCCCGCTCGCTAGGGCCAGCAGCAGGGCCCGCACCAGCGTGCTTTTGCCCGAACCGGGATCGCCTAGCACCACCAGCATAGCGTGATCGCGGATGAACTGATGCAAGGGAGCCGGAGCATGCACATCTTCCTCGCCGGGAATGCGCCAGCGATGCTGCTTGCGCGGCGGGGGTGGGCTAGGCGGGCTATTACCGACGCGCACGACACGGCGGGCGTAGAGGGGGATGTAGACATCTTCGAGGCGCAGGCGCACGACGTTTTTCATTTGGAGGATGCCGCGAAAATCGAGTGCGCCGAAGGTCTCAAGGATGAAGCTCTGGTAGCGGTGATAGAGCCGCGCAATGTCCGGCGCGGGGAGCGCACCATTCGCACCCAGCACGAAGGTCTGCTGGATGCTGGCGTGCGTGATGGTACTGCCCTCGCTCGCGGCAATCGCCTGCGTGGGCAGGTGGGTCAGGGCGTGCAGCAGGCGCGTTGCCTGTGCTGCCGCGTGGTCGTCGCCGTCGGCCCCTATGCTCGGCGGGCCGAGTTGCTCAACGAGTGCTTGCTCACGCCGATCTAGCACGAGCCAGCGTAGCTCACGCTGTTCACTCAAGGCGTGCCGCAGAGCCACCTGCCAAAAGTGGCGCAACGCTGGTTCGAGGGCTGCCCACGCTGGTAGCTCTGGGTGCTGCTGGCGTACCGCATGGCGGTACGCGTCGAGCAGTCGCCCCCGATCCGGGTGGCTGCGAAAGAAATACTCTGCAATCAGCATGCCGCGCAACTGGGCAACCATCGGCTGCGTGCTACTGAGGAGCAGGTACAGTGCCGCTCCAAGCGGCTGCGCGTGCGGATCGCGGCTAGTCTGCTCCCACGCCTGCTGCACCGCCCGCTCCCATCCGGGGCTAGGCGGCTGATCGCGCAAGGCGGCTAGCCGCTCGGCGTAGCGATGCAAGGCAAGGAAGCTGGCTTGCACCGGCACCTGCGCGAGCTGCTCAAGCAGCGTCGCTCCACTTGCCGCAAAGCTCTGCTGAAGCGCGTGGCTGAGGGGCTGCGTGGCGGGCGCATCGCGCTTGCGGCGCATCGGGTTACGCATTGCGGCAGGGCGCGGCATAGCCATACTCGCCGGCGGCGGGGGCGCACTCTTGGCTCAACAACAGCCGGAGCAACTCGGCATCGGGGGCGGCGGGCAACGGCTGGCGCGGCATAGGCGGCACAGGCGGCGGGGCGGTGTGGGCCCGCCGTACAACTGCGTGCAGCCGCTGGCGGGCAATCCGCGCACTGCCGGTTGTGCCGGTTGGGGTGGGGGCAACGCGCCCTGCATGCAGAATCGTGCGTAGTGTCTGATACATCAGTTTGGCTCCTTGTTCAGGTTTTGGGCATACACAGGTGCGGCGGTGGGATCAAGCGACCTCACCAGAGAGCCACAGACCGTGTGGTGCAGGCTTCAGTTCTTCAGCGTTCGGTTAGCCTCGTTCGGACAAGCAGACCAATACCAGCAGGTTGCCGCGCTCTGTGCGGCACACCGGCTCCGGCTAGGTATGTAGTCCTTCCGATTCGGTCGCATAGCGCGGCAGATACAGCTCCGCGACGGATAAGGTTTGCAGGTAATTGGCAACCTGCGCGGTGCAATTGTGGGCAGTGTTGTGCGCTTGCTCCAGATCATCAAGCATTACCGCCGTGAGTTCAGGGTTATACCACAAATTGGAGCGGGCTTGCTGAATGATCTGGCGCGTCTGGGCAATCAGTTCGGCGGTTTCGCGCAGGATCTCCGCGACGTGATACTCATAGGCATCGTTTCCAAGCAAACGCTCTGCATGGGCGGGCGTAGGTAGTTCCATGATCGTCCTCCTTCATAAGGTGCGCTGTATGATTGTCAGGGTGTAGCTGCCGGATGTGCAGCGGCTCGGCTAGCCTGCGATAGACAGCATGTATTGCTTCAGGATGTGGACCTTCCCATTCAGGCTCAGGTACTCCGTGTCATCCTCATCCTCGCGGTCTGGCAAGCGGTGCGCGGCATATTGCAGCAGCTCTGCTCGGCGCACGAGCGTCTCACCCAACTGCCACAAGATGATGGGGACACCTGATGCCCCGAACGCACACCAGACAGCCGCTTCATAATCACGCCACGAGAGGTTGTTATCGGGCTGGGTCGTGAGCCGCCGCGCCGTAAGCGAAACAGGTACAAGGGTAATTAAGACCCCACCTGCAACCTCTGCCCAAATGTGATCGGGCTTAATCAGCGGGAATTGGCGTTCCAGCCAACTCAGCCCACCTGCATACAGCATGGACAAGCCCGATACTTGCAACGAAACGGATACGAGCAACTTTGCATCTCTGTCCACCGATTTCTCCTTGCTATCCCACCAAGCCCCTTCCTATACGCTTGACGGGTTGTCACTAGTTTCTAGATAGTTACTAGATAGGTTCTTATTGGGTACTTATTGGATCAACATAGAAGTACTATACACGATAGGACGAAAGCTGTCAAGGGCTATTGTAAGGATCTTGATAGTTTCTTGAAAATCGAGGAAAACGCGATTATGGAGCGTTCTTGCGTGGGGTGAGCAGGGGCTTACTCGCGCCCGACGGCGGCTTCGGTCATCAAGCGGGCGATGCGTTCCACGAGCATGAGGGCGCGGGCTTGCCGATAGCTGACAGTGGCAATCATGGTTTCGACGAGGGCTGGGTTGCTGTGCGATTTCTCAATCGCATCGCTGAGGACTTCTTGGGCTTGGGAAAGCACATCGCTGGCTTGCTGCACAGCTTGCGCGGCTTGATCGCGCTGGCGCATGGCGACACTGGGCCAGCGACCACCAAGCGGCGCACCACGACAGACAGCGATGTAGCGTTGGATCCGTTCGAGGCGGGCCAATGCGTTGTAGACCATCCGGTCACTCTCCGCGAGCAGCACCAGCACAAGGTTCGGATTAGCCCGCACTTTGTCGCGGGCGGTATCCAGCTTATACTGTGCATCAAGGAGCAATTGAGCCGCCTCAGTTGCCGCCTGTAGCATCTGTTCGCGTTCTGGCTCAAGCTCGCTGGGCCACTTACGAGGGATCGTTGGCATACCTACATCTTTCCTACTCCTGCACGGAAGCGTGCAATATCTTTACCTGACAGCCTGTCTTTTGGCACCCAATTAGCACCCATCTGGAATGACAACTGGTGATTAACAGTATACCATAAAGCTCCAATTTTTCAACCCACAAGCCCACAGCGGATCAGCTAGCGAGCATACTGGCATCATCTGCAAATCTGCTCCACGCTGCCGAACCCAGAGGAATATGTACAGTACGCCAATACAAAAAGACGTGCCATTAGCACGTCTCTTGATCGCACACATACCGCCTAAGACGTACCGCTGGCACGTCGCTCCGGGGCTTAGCGGGTGATGCTGAACGAGGCTAGGAGCATGCGCCGACTTAGGTTGCCCTCGCCAACAATACTGTACAAGCCGAGCCGGTCATCCGGGCGTGTATCAAAGGCAACCAGCACATTGCCATCGCTATTGGCAAAGCCTTGATACGGGAGCGGGCGCACCGTGCCATCCGGCAGATTGATCCACAGGCTGATTGGCTCGCCGGGCCGGAAGCGGATCGCCTCGAATGCAAAGCGTGTGCCGGGCAGCCCGTTCTCTGGGAACACGCGCCCCATCACAATCGCTTCGGGATTGGCACACTGGCTCGGATCACCCTCTAGCACTGGGCCTGACGGGGGGAGGTTGCGCGGGCGCGGGATCTGCAACTGGCACGGCGCAAGCGTATCACCGAGCAGCCCCCGCGAGAAGGTTTCGTAGGCTCCGCTTGCGCCTAGCTCTAGGCGGGTGCGCTCGAAGTATTGCACCGTCTTTTGCTCGCCACTCGGTAGCACTTCCGCAACTAGCTCGCTCAGCGGTCCGCCAAAGAAGAACGCGCCATTGTTGTTATCCCAATATTCTTTGAAGACCCCTTCGATCTTGTGCCCCGTCTCTGGAAAGTAGCGGCGCGTGGGCGTATCCGGCATTGGCTCAATCCGCCCGAAATTATAGCCCTTGAAGCGGATGTAGTCCGTGCCAATGTCGCCCAAGCGGATGAACGGCGGGCGGCCCGGCTCCTCGATCTGCTCAAACCGCGCCCGCTCGAAGTATTGCACAATCTGGCGATCTTCGTTGCGGAAGTAAGGCGGCGTGATCGGGAAGCCGAAGTTGGCCGTGCCGCCGTTCTGCTCGTAGAATACGCGGAACGCCCCACTGAGGAATTGCCCCGTTTGGGGATAGTAGACGGGCGAAGTATCTTGGGCTAGCCCGGCGGCATGCGGCAGATTGAGCAGAGCCGCGCCGACCACCACCAGCACAATAAGATTACGCCAACGTTGCAGGTATGCCTTCATACAAGCTCCTTATGCTATCAAATGGTTTCAAATGAATGGTGTGTTTGCCTGAGTGCAGATCGGTGCGTCATCCAATCAAGCAATCAGGCAATCAAGCGATTGCGTTTGCTGTGGCTGTATAGTACCAGAAAATCGGCGGCGTGGGTCAAGCCTACTCACGCTGCGCCTCAACCGTCAGCAGCAAGGTCTGGTTGTTGAGCGGATCACGCAGCACCATCACCACGAAGGCGTGCGTCTCGCCGCGTGTCCAGCCCGCAATGCCACCATCGGGGACGGGCACTTGCAGCGTATCCCGCTGCCAGCCAGCCGCTTCCATTGCTTCCGTGTAGAATGCTTGTACATCCTCAAAGCTGTGATTGCGCGGGATCGTGTAGACCTGTGAGGTGGCAGTCAAGCCCTGTGCCTGTTGTTCTTTGAGCAGGGCATCGCGCAGAGCATTGGCAACAAGGTTCTCGCCCTGCACTGGCACCGCTTCGGGATAGACCGGAATTGGTGGGGGCGGCGGCTGCCCGCAACCACTCGCGCCGAGTACCAGCATCACCATCACCAAGATTTGCACCATATACTGCACGTTGTTGTATTCCTTTCATGTGCTGTTGCACTGCATCTCGCTACATTGCTGCATTGTACCATCTCGCCTTGCGCCGCTGCACACTCCCGTAAGGTTGTGTGGTACAGTAGCCTGTAGCATACGGGACGCACTGTCTCCCAGATCCTACACGATGAGATGAAAGGAAGCCCTGTGAACTTTGAAGAACTGCGCCACCTGCCAACCTTCGCCCTGCTTGATGTATTCCAGATCGAATTTGTCGAGCTGACGCTAGAGCGTGTTGTTGCCACCATGCCGGTACAGGCGATCCACCACCAGCCGTGGGGCTACCTGCACGGCGGCGTGAGCGTGGTGCTGTGCGAGACGGTAGCGGGGGCAGGTGCATTGCTGCACTGCCCGCCGGGTAAGGCTGCGTTTGGCGTAGAGATCAACGCCAACCACATCCGCCCCAAGCAGAGCGGCATGCTGCGGGCAGTGGGGCTGCCCCTGCACAGTGGGCGCAGCACAATGGTCTGGGAGGTGAAGCTCTATGATGAGCAGGAGAAGCTGATCTGTGCTTCCCGTTGCACGCTGGCGGTAGTCGCGCTAGAGCAGGACTAAGCCGTGCTAAGCAATGCGGTGGATGCTGGGGGGGCTTACCCCGCCCTAGCTACGCTGCGGCACCGCCAGTGCAATCAGGCGTTCGCTGGTGCTCGTGTACTCATCCAGATCATACGAACCGTAGACCGCCCGCAGCGCAAAGCCGGCCCGATGCAGCAGGTGTTCCAGCTCGTAGCGATGCACCCAGCGCAGCGCAAACTGGATCAGCGAGCGGCGGGGCGGGGCATGTTCGCCCTGCACATCGTAGATGTAGGTCATCTGGCTGATCTGGCTGGCTGGATCGCTACTGCTTGCCACTAGCTTCAGCACCTGCTGCCCATCAAGCGTAAAGGTCTTATCCACCAGTAGGCGGTTGTCATCCTGCACTATCGTGATTGGATCGGGGTTGAGCAGATCGAGGATCAGCACCCCATCGGCTTGCAAGGCGTGGTGCAGCGTCGCTAATGCAGCCAGCTGATCGCGGGTGCGTTCGAGGTGCATAAACGAATTGATCGCCACGAAGGCCAAGCTGAACTGCTGCTCAGGCAAGCTGACGCGGCACAGATCGCCCGCCACCAACGTCACCTGTGGGGCTACGCCCGCCGCCGCTGCCCGCGCCTGTGCTAGCTCCAGCATTGCGGGCGACAGATCGCAGCCCGTCACCGCGTAGCCCTGCTCGGCAAGCGGGATCAGCAGCCGTCCACTGCCGCACATCGCATCGAGGAGCGGCCCACCCGTGCGGCGAGCCATCTCAAGGTAGAAGCCAAGATCGTCAAGGTAGCTGCGTGTTTCCGCATCATAGAGCCGCGCAATCGGATCGTAGAGACTCACGGCAGCATCCCGATCAGCACCACAAGGCCACCCAGTAGAGCCAGCCCGATGAATGATGCGAGAATGCCGTAGGTCAGCACGGTGCTATCTATGATCGGCTCGAAGCTAGGCGTGGTAATCGTACCATTCTTGAGCATCCGCGATGGTGCGCTTGCTTCGAGCTTGCCCGGTAGCGGCGCACGCGGCAAATGATTGTAGCTTGGCGGCAAGCCCTCACTGCGCTTGGAGTGCGGGAAAAGATCCTCCATATCCGGCGCATACGACTGCTCGTTCGGATGGGGCGTGGTATACATGGGTGGTACAGAGGCTTTGCCCTGACCCGGAAATGGCATCGGTGCATCCGACTTGGGCATGCTGTAGGGTACGCTCGTGCTAGGCGTGCTGTACGGCGTGGTTTGGGGGAGCGATGTCATCGGGCTGTTAGGCTCGCTGCCGCGCTGCAAGCCGCCGATCCCGCGTGCGACTGCCGACCCCACCGACCACACGATGGAGAGCAGCACCAAGCCCACAATGATGATCGGCAGCAGGCTTGGCAGGGTGCTCCCAATCCGATTGGCCGCGCCCGCCCCGATGAACTGCCCCAGCCACGCTAGCACGGGCTGGAGAAACTGTGAACCAATCGCTAGCAGGAAGATAATCAGACCGAGTGAATTGGCAAGCCCGCCTTGACGTTCCTGCTCCTCCTCATCTTTGTACTCTGGTTGGAGTGACATATATTCCTCACAATCCTAGGGTTTCTTTTCCATGGGGTATGATCTGGATCAAGATTAGTTGCTCCTCATGATACCGGCACAGCCCGAACAATCAAGCGGTGCGTATACACATTGATCGGCACACAGGTAATCAAGGTCAACGTTTCGCTCGCAGTTGGCTGCATCGGCCATGTCTCGTGCGGCAGCAGCGTGTGCAGCTCGGTGATCTGGTAGGTATGCAGGGCATCGCCCGTGCCGATATAGATCAGATCGCCCACTTGTGCCTGCGGCAACTGGTTGAAGATGGTGCCCGCATAGCCGACGTGTCCTGCCAGCACCAGATTGCCCGCCGTGCCCGGCACCGCCGAGACGGGCCAGTAGGCGACAGCAGTGTGGCGTGGCACATCCCATGTCCCATACGAGAAGCCGCCCATCTCAATCTGCGTCTCCAAGCCGATGCGGGGAATGCTGATCCACTGTGGGCGCACGGCTTGCCACGCCTCTGTTGCGGTGGGCGGGGGAGCCAGCACATGCTCTGGCGGGGGGTAAGCCGCGAGGTACATCCGCCCAACGTGCGAAAGCTGCACCCGCTGATCGAGCGGCAGTTCGGGGTGCAACTCAAAGCGGGCCCGCTCAAAGTATTGCACCAGATAGGGCGGCTCATCAGGGGTGAGAACTTCGTAGAAGGGCTGCGAGATCGGATAGCCGAAATTCTCCAGCGCACCGAAGTACCGCCAGTAGCGCAGGAAATACGTCTCCAGCGTGTGCCCCGTCTCTGGGAAGTATAGCCCTTCAAAAGTTGGATCGGGCGGTGTCGCCAGTGGCACGAAGGGGGCTTCAGCCTCGCGCCCCAGAGCCAGCCACCGCCCTAGATGGCCGGCTGTGACGATGGTGAGCGGGGCGTGCCACTCTAGCCGGGCCCGCTCGAAATACTGCACCGGGACACCATTTTCGAGAAAGACTTCCGTGATCGGGTTGCCGAATACGGGCAAGCCGCCGCGCCCTTCATAGTGCAGGCGGAAGTTGTAGGCGAGGGTATGCCCAGTTGCCGCGAATTGCATCGGCTGGCCCGCTTGGGTATCAGCCCGGACGGGGGCTATGCCCACTAGCGCGAGCAACCCAACCAGCAGCAATGTCAGATAACGAGAACGCGCCACGCGCATGCGCCTCCTTCACGTCACCAAGATCAAATACGTATCACGCCTATTGTAGCACAGGCAGCCAGCCGTTGCAGTGTCGTTGGAGTGATTGTCATGTCAAGTGATAAATCATAGAAAGCACTTGTGCAAGATATTGACAAAGTGATCATCATCAGGTAAACTAAGGATGAAAGAAAATATTCCCTTTCAAAATTATCGAGGATTATAGAGTTTGACAAGGAAACGACTATGGAAATGACAGCCGAGCGACGTGAACGGATTGCATCTATTGATAAGGTGATCCGTAAAATTACGTGGCAAGGTCAGAAACAATCATTGCAGACACTTAGTCGGCCTGATATTGATCTGACGATGCCACAGATGGTCACGCTGTTCGCTATTCGCTCGGCAGGCACCTGCCGGATGAGCGAACTAGCCGAATTGACCAACCAATCTGCGGGAACGTTAACGGGAATTGTTGATCGCTTGATTGATGATGGATTAGTGCAGCGCGTGCGCGATACCGAAGATCGGCGCGTGGTGCAGGTTGCCCTGACCGAAGCGGGCGCAGAACGCCTGTTGTATGTTGAGCAGGCACGGGTAGATGATATGCTCTGGATGTTGAGCCGCTTCTCGAATGAGCAGCTCCACCACCTCGAAGATTTGCTGAATTTGCTTTTGGAAGGCATCTACGAGTGGCATAGCAATAGTTTGGGAGAGCGGGCAATGCTCCACGCCAACAATGCCAGTAATGGGAACGGCAAGCATGCCGTCACGCACGAGGAGCAGCCGGTGCTGCACAACGTTCCGGCGATGGCTCGCGCTAATGGCAACGCCCTGAACGGGATCAGCAATGGCAGTAATGGCAATGGCAAAGGTAGTCGCATTGCCCACACGCCGAATGCACGCTCGTCAGCGAATCGGCACTAGCTGGTCAAACGCAACGGCGGCAAGCTGATCGAGCGTATCCACCACAAGGTCGCCCGTCAGATCCGCGTGGGTGGTACGTACCGCTATCGTCCGCATGCCGCCATTGCGCCCCGCCGCGATGCCTACTGGCGCATCCTCAACTACGATGCAGCGTGCCGGGCGCACCCCGATCCGCGTAGCGGCCAGCAGGAAGACCTGCGGATCCGGCTTGCCGCGTTGCACATCATCGCCGCTTACCGTTGCCATTAGGTAGCGGTCAAGTTGCAATACCTCCACAATCACATCCACATTCTGGCGCGGCGCAGATGAGCCAAGTGCCTGCCGCCAGCCCTGCGCGTGCAGTCGCTCAAGCCACGCCTGTGCGCCGGGCAACAGCTGCACGCCTTCTGCCCGCACCATGCTCCGGTACGCGGCTTCCTTCGCCGCACTGATCCGCGCAATATGCGCATCGCTCAGGTGTTCCCCCAACAGCCCGCGCAAGAAACGATCATTGCGCTGCCCAAAGCCCGCATTGAATTGAACCCGGCTCAAAGCAAAGCCTTCCGCTTGCAGTGCCGCATGCCATGTTGCCCAGTGGGCATCGCCCGAATCAATCAATGTGCCGTCCAGATCCCACACGACCCCGCGTGTCTCATCCATGTGCCCTTGCTCCTTGTGTGCTTGCACCTACGCCGTACAGCGCGCCTGTATTCTACCGCATTTCACGTCGCCCGTAAGGTGAATGAACAATCACTCTAAGCAATTGATTTATCACTCTAATACCCCGATTATTTCAAGGCATGACATACATGTCACCGTCTTTTTGGAGTCACGCCATCACTTGATAGAGAAAGTGAAGTTAAAGCGACCAGAAGTGGTAAGGTTCTTAACCCGATCCTTACAACATGAGCTGTAGACAAAAAATTTGACAGCAAGACTATTTGCATTCTATTGACAAGTTTTTTCATGATGTTACAATCATGAACATGGAAGTAGTTGCAACTCCGTACTACGGAGGAGATGGGCAATGCTGCTAAGACGTGCCCCCAAAGGAGTAGGTATGCGGTTTGTTTTTCTAACAATGGACGGGACGCACGGTGCTGCCTTACGCCAAGCGGCATGCACGCTGCACGCTGAACACGGGCTAGAGCTAGACCTGCGGCTGTACAATTCGACTTCGCTGCGCACCGCGCAGGATTGGCACCGCCTCACGGCAGATGTACAGGCGGCTGATTTCGTCTTCGGCGCACGCTTGTTCGGTGAAGATTACGTGCGCCCGCTGCTTGATGTACTGGCACAGGCATCCTGTCCGGTCTGCATCATCACAAGCAATCCCACGTTGATTCGCCAGACAAAGCTCGGCAAGTTTGTCCTGTATCGCGCGGACGACCACGAGCCGGGTGTGATCGCACGGATCGTCCGCAAACTGCGCCCACAGGGTGGCAGCGGCGGCAGTGAAATCAAACGCCAGATGAAGCTGATCAACAATGTCGGCGGCTTACTCAAGCTGTTGCCCGGTAAAGCCCGTGATATTCACTCCTTCATTGTCATGCATCAGTATTGGCTCCACAGCTCGCCCGAAAACCTCAAGCGCATGCTCTGTCTCTTGATCGAACGCTACGTGCCCGGCTACAAAGGCACGCTGCCTGTGCAAGACCCGATCCTCTACCCAGACATTGCTCTGCTGCACCCCGATGCGCCCGCGCCCTTCACCGATCTGCACAGCTTCGAGCAGTGGCAACAGCAACGCCCCGCCGATCCGATCAACCCGCTCGCACTGGGCAGTGTCGGTGTGGTCGGCTTGCTCTCACTCCGCACAGTTGCGCTGAGTGGCAACACGGCCCACCTCGATGCACTGGTGCACGCGCTCGAACGGCGCGGCGTAGAAGTCCGTATGGCGTATGGCTCTGGGCTTGATTTTCGCCCCGCCATTGAACGCTTCTACACAAACGGCAAACGCAACCGGAGCCAGCGTAGCACAATTGACGCACTGGTCAACGGCACCGGCTTCTCGCTCGTCGGTGGGCCGGCCGAGAGCCGCCCGCATGAAGCCCGGGCCATATTGGAACAGCTTGACGTGAGCTACTTCGATACCTTCCCGCTCGCTATGCAGCGCGTTGAGGAGTGGCAACACGACGATAGCGGGCTGATCCCGATGCACGTTACGATGAATGTTGCCATTCCTGAGCTAGACGGCGCAATCGAGCCATTGGTACTCGGCGGGCCTACGCTTGGCACTGACTCGTTTGTGGCAATGGAAGATCAGATCGAACTCGCGGCAACCCGCATTGCGCGGCGCGTGCAACTGCACCGCATGCCCAACAGCGAGAAACGCATTGCACTCGTGATCTTTAGCTTCCCGCCCACGCTTGGCAATGTCGGCACAGCCGCCTATCTCGATGTATTTGGCAGTATGTACCGCCTGCTCCAAGAGCTAGCCGCCGCAGGCTACACGGTAGATCTGCCAGAGAGTGTCGAAGCCCTGCAAGAAGCCGTACTCCACGGCAACGTCGCCCGCTACGGCACGGATGGCAATGTCGCCGCGACCTTGCCCGTGGGCGACTATATGCGCCTGTTCCCCTTCTACCGCGATATTGAGCCGTATTGGGGGCGTGCGCCGGGCGAGCTGCTCAACGATGGCAAGCAGTTCCACATTCTGGGGCAGCAGTTTGGCAATGTGTTTGTAGGCATCCAGCCCGGCTTCGGCTACGAACGCGACCCGATGCGCCTGCTGATGGCGAAAGATGCCGCCCCGCATCACGGCTTCGCGGCCTTCTACACATGGATCGAACACATCTTTGGCGCGGCGGCAGTCGTGCATATGGGCACCCACGGCGCACTCGAATTTATGCCCGGCAAGCAGAACGGCATGAGTGCTTCCTGCTGGCCAACACGCCTGATCGGCAGCCTGCCCAACATCTACTACTACAGTGTCAACAATCCCAGCGAAGGCACGATTGCGCGCCGGCGGGGCGCGGCGACGCTGGTCAGCTACCTTGTGCCGCCCCTGCAACAAGCTGGGCTGTATCGGGGCTTGCGGGTGCTGAAAGATAGCATCGAACGCTACCGCACCCACCCCGCGCCGGAACTGTTGGCTGACTTGCGCCTGCAATCCGAACGCATCGGGCTGGGCGGTGATGCCAATCAGTACACCGATGCCGAGCAATACATAACCGCCCTCGCCCATGAACTGTTGCAGATTGAGCAGCGTATGATTCCGGTTGGGCTGCATGTACTTGGCACACCCCCGCCCCCCAATGAGCTAGCCGATATGCTCACGCTCGTTGCCTCGTTCACCGCGCTTGACCCTGCGCTACCACCCCTGCCGCAGGTGCTGGCCCGCAGCTTGGGCTACGATTATGCCGCCATCCAAGCATCCCTTAAGCACGACAGCACGGCCCAAGCCCGCGCCGAACAGCTCGACCAGATCGCCCACGAAGCGATGCGCCGCTTTGTGGGAGCCGATGGGACATGTAGCTCCGCCAACCAGCACGCCGCCGATGCCTACCTGCACACCGCTGCCCACCTCGCGCCGGGCACGCTGGCGACAGTGTGGGAACGCCTCGCTGACCTCGCGCACAATATCACTCACGATCAGGAGATCGGCGGGCTGCTCCGGGCCCTGCGCGGCGGCTATGTGCCGCCCTCGCCGGGTAACGATGTTGTCCGCAACCAGACCGTCGTCCCAACCGGACGCAATATCTACGGGCTTGACCCGCACCACATCCCCTCGACACTGGCAGAGGCACAAGGGACCCAGTTGGTCAATGATCTGCTCAACCGCCTGACAAGCCAGCAGGGGCATTTGCCCGAAACGATTGCGCTCGTGCTGTGGGGCATTGACAACCTCAAGAGCGATGGCGAAGGCGTAGCGCAAGTGTTGTCGTTGATGGGCGCACACATCACCCACGACGAACTCGGCACGGTGACGGGGGTGGCCCTGATCCCAATGGCTGAGCTAGGCCGCCCACGCATTGATGTAGCCGTGACCGTGAGTGGTATCTTCCGCGATCTGTTGGGGCATCAGATGCAGTTGCTCGACAAAGCCGCCCGCCTCGCAGCGTGTGCAGATGAGCCGGATGAGCTAAACTATATCCGCAAGCACGCCCGCAGCCACGCTCAGGCACTAGGGATCCCGATGGAAGCTGCCGCCACCCGCATCTTTGCGAATGCGCCGGGCAGCTATGGCGCGAATGTAGATCACCTTGTTGAAAGCAGTACGTGGGATGAGGATACGCAGCTCAGCGAAGCCTTTATGACGCGCAAGTGCTACAGTTGCGATCAGCACGGGCAATGGCATGACTCGCGCCAATTGCTGGAGCTTGTGCTTGCCACCGTAGATGCCACCTTCCAGAACATAGACAGCTTCGAGGTTGGCATCAGCGACATTGCCCAATACTACGAGAATCTGGGTGGCATCACCAAGAGCGTCGAACGGCTGCGCGGCACACGCCCGCCGGTCCTCGTTGCCGATGCCCTCGCTAGCGCAAGCCGCCTGTCCACCCTAGAGCAAATGGTATGCCTTGAAACCCGTGCCAAACTCCTCAATCCGAAGTGGTTTGAGGGCATGCTCAAACACGGACGCGAGGGTGTGCGCGAGATCGAGGCGCGGGTCAGCAACACCTACGGCTGGAGTGCCACTGCCAACGCGGTTGAGGGTTGGGTCTATCAGGGCGTAGCCGAGACCTTCCTGCTCGATCCGGACATGCGGGATCGGCTGGCGGGCTTGAACCCGCACGCTACCGCCGCGATGACGCGCCGCCTGCTGGAAGCCAACTCACGCGGCTTCTGGCAAGCCGATGAGGCCACACTGGAAGCTCTGTATGCCGTGTACGATGACCTCGAAGATCGGCTCGAAGGAGTGGTGTAGGGATCATTAGGTGTTAGGTGGCAGGTGGCGGGTATTGGTGGGGCAAGGGCTAGGGCCTAACCCTATCGTCCCTTGCACCTGCCAGCCCTTTTCCTGCGTGTTCTTCGTGGTTTGTCTTCCCTGCCCCCTGAAGCCTGCCTCCTGAACGCCCGCCCGCCCTGCCGCGTGGAACTGATTCGCCCCTGAAGCGTTGTTGTAGTAGAGAGAGGAACAGTGCTATACTAGCGGTAATGATGAAGAGCTACACGCGCTAATGTGCTAG
>JAAUTZ010000017.1 GCA_012031225.1 Chloroflexaceae bacterium | reverse complement strand
TGTCGTTGTACACCCCGCCGCCGTCGTCGAAGGCAGTGTTGCCGCTGATGGTCACGTTGGTGTAGCTGGGGCTGCTGCTGTCGTTGAACACCCCGCTGCCGAAGATGGCATCGTTGCCGCTGATCGTCAAGGCGGCAAACTGCGCCTGACTGCTGTTAAACGTGTAGATACCCCCGCCGCGATCTTGCGGGTTGCTGCCATTGGCGTTGCCACCGGTGATGGTGAAGCCATCGAGCAGGGCGGTGGTGGCGTTGCCATCGCTCGTGACGACGTGGTAGGCATCGTTGTTTGTGGCGGTGCCGCTCTGGTCGAGGTCGCCGCTGAGGATGGCGACATTGGCTGCCACGTCGCGCTCCGTGAGCAGCGTCTCGGTGCCCGCAAAGCCGCCATAGATCGCCACGCCATCCTTCAGGCTGAAGGTCGCGTCGCGGTTGTTGTTGGTCTGCCCGGTGCCCTCGTCGGGGTAGTACGTGCCATCCGCCACCCAGATCTGTGCGCCTGCTGTTGCAAGGGCAAGGGCCGATTGGAGATTGCGTTTGGCCGTCGCCCACGATAAGCCATCGCCGCTATCATCGGGGCGGTCCTTGTCTACGTAGTAGATCGTGCCCACTTGGGCGTAGGCGGGGCGCGGGGCTAGCCCACCCTGAACCACGACCAGACTCAGGATCAACAATATCCATAGAACGACCAGATACGGGCCCCGTTGCGGTTGGTACATTGGTATGCCTATCACGAGTAGCTATCGTAGCCAGAGTCGAACCTGTGGCATACGGGCGATAGTGAAACACGCATGCTTCTATAATAAATTAATTTTGTGGATTGTAATGCAATGCGATATTCCCCCACTAAGAATATACAATACCGTGGGGCGATATGTCAAGTTCGGAGGGAGGCCTGTGAGACCTCCCACAAGGACGATGAAGAATACGAAGGGCAGGCTGGCGGGTGGTGGGGGGCAGGTGCAGGCAGCCAGTTGGCCCCGTCTGGTGATTCACGCCCAGCGGCGCGTGCATCTGCCGAAATCCCAACCCGTCAGCGTCCACCTGCACCGGCCGCTGGCGGAACGCGCCGCCATAGCCCTGAGGTGCCGGGTTCGGTGTGTAAATACGCCTACAGGAGGGGCAATCGTACCGTTGGGTCCCCGTGGGATTGAAGCCAGTTTTGCGTTGCCGCACGGTTGTGCCACAATCGGGACAGGAACCCATTGGTGCTATCCTTTCACGCTGACCACGCACGACTTGGCACTAGGATAGCACAGTTCAGGATTAGTCACTCCCAAGCGGTGCGACGCAACGCCAGCCCACCAATCACTAACACCGCCCCGAATAGGAGCAGGGCCACAAGCGGTGCATTGGCCGTGCCGGTGCTGGTAACAGGTAAGCGGACTGGGGGCACAGGCGTTGGCTCTGGGGCGGGATCAGAGGCAGGCGCAGTGGTTGGCTCTGGGGTTGGGTCAGGGGTAGTTTCAGGCACAACTTGCACCAGCACAATCTCGAAGTCGCTGCTCGGATTGCCCTGCGTCAAGACCGGAAAGCCGCCATCTGGTGTGATCCACAGCAATTGCCCATCGCCCGCCGTGATGCCAGCCTGCACAACATAGGTGCGTTGTGCGTCAATCAGATCAGGGTTGTAGCTGATCGAGAAGGCGAACGGCACTTGGCTTCCTTCAGTGGCAAATTCCTGCGAGCCGAGTACCAGTGTTGGCTCATCATTCAGGGGCACTTGCTCCAGCTGCACAAACACCACCGCGTCATCTGGTAGCGCAATGAACTGAAGGTAGGTGAGGCTGCCATTGAGCGCGGCGACGGGGAACTCATCGGCGATGTCGGGCACCTCGGCGGACACGGCCTGCACCAGCACAATCTCGATCTCGCTTGTCGGGTTGCCTTGCGTAATGACTGGGGTGAACGTGTCGGTGGTCCAGAGCAGCTGCCCATCGTTGGCCCGGATCGTCGCCCGCACCACATAGGTCAGCTGCTCCGCAATCCCGGCGGGGTCATAATCGAGGGCAAACGGCAGCGGCACTTGTGCCCCCCCAGTCACAAATTCTTGCTCGGCAAGCACCGTCGCAGGGGCATCCGCCCGCGACACTTCCTGTAGCTGCACATTCACCACCGCATCATCGGGCAGGGCAATGCGCGGCAGGTAGGTGAGCGTGCCCGTCACCTGTGCGCCGCTCTGGGCAAACACGCCAGTGCTGCCCAGTAGCCCACTGAGCAGCGTCACGACGATCAGCAACAATCCCATCCGCATTGTACACCTATTCACAACCCACCTCCTGTTGTTGGCTTCGCATCCGATTCAGAACACGCCCGCAAGTATACACGAAAACAGGCTCGCCCAATGTGGGAGAGCCTGCACAGTATCCGTGTGTGTACCACTAGCTGGATGCTAGCTGAGCTTCAGAACGTCACGCATCTCCGCCATCACCGCTGCTTCATCGGGGCTGATATTGACTGTCCCTTCGAGCATTTCGCCCTCGCGCACCGCTTCGGCGACCTGCTGGGCAATGGACATGATCCACTGCTTGAAGCCGGTTGCTTCTTCAGCACTCGTTTTATTGTCGAGCAGCGTTGCAGCCTGCGTCAGAATATCCAACACATCCATCTTCAGGGCGACCGGATCACTGATGTCTACCTTGACGGAGAGGCGTTCGCCGCTATCGAGGCGTTCGCGCATCTGCATCATCAGATCGTTAATTAGCTCATTGTCAGAGCCACCTTCGATACTTTCACCAATCTTCTGCACCATTGCCGCCACCTCTTGAGTGATCTGCACCGTATCAATTTCGGCAACCGTAATCACGGGCATAGCGATCATTAGGGCAGCCATACCGAGTACATTCCATTCTTCGGGCGAGTAGTCAGCGCGTGTGGTCACAGCTTTGCTCCTCTTGCATTCATTGTGAAATACCGACTCGGAAACGCACAGGTATTATAGCATAGGTGCTAGGCGGGCAATGCGCCTAATAGGTTGGCAGTTGCATCGGCGGGAACTGCTTCTGCACGATGCGGAGGAATGCCCGTACCACCGGCGAACGCGAGGTGCTGCGCTTCCACGCCAGCTTCAGCGTGCGCTGCATGGTGTGGTCCCGCACGGGGATGACGTGCATCAGCCCTAGCTCTTGCTCGTGGCGCACGGCATATTCCGGCATGATCGCAAAGCACCGCCCGTTAAGCACCATACGCTTGATTGACTCAAGGTTGTCCAGTTCTGCGACAATGCGCGGCTGGATGCCGTGCTGCTGAAAGATCTGATCGAGCCACTCGCGCGTCTGGCTATGGGCCTGCCGTATTACCAGTGCCTGCTCGTGCAGATCAGCCATCTTGACCGACTTGTGATCCCACCACGTATGCGTGTGACCCACAACGATTACCTGCTCCACATCCTGCAAATTAACATATTCTAGCCCAGCGTAGCGCGACTCATCAAGTTCACCTTCCATAAAGCCAAGATTGAGCTGATCGCGGATCAGTTCGTGGGCAACATGCTCAGTGGTTGCGGTCTGCACGGAGATGCTCAGATCGGGGTAGCTCCGCTGGAATTGATCCAGCCATTCGGGGAGCAGGTAGGCACTCACGCCGGGCGTGGCTCCAATGTTGAGGTGGATCTGATCGCTGTGGGCAAGGTCGGCAACGACGGCTTCGGCTTCGCTGGCAAGGCTCAGGATCGTGGTGGCGTAATCAAGCAGCAGGTGTCCGCTCGCCGTCGGGGTGACACCGCGCCGCTCGCGCAAGAACAGGCGTACCCCCAAACCAGCTTCCAACTCCTGAATGTGTTGGCTGACACCGGATTGGGTCATATACAGGTGTTCGGCAGCCCGGCTGAAGCTGCCCTGCTCGGCAACCTGTAGGAAGATTGATAGCTTGTAGAGATCCAACATTGGACGGTGCTCGTATAAGAAAGAACTTATGATTATTATAAGAGATTGGGGGGTTTTCATGCAAATGGTAATCCGCTATACTCATACTAGCCGCAGCGATAGTGTGCGAGCACTACGCTGGTCAGCGCGAAGGAACGCCTGACAGTTGTCAATGGCGCAAGAGTGTGATAAAAGGAGTAAGGTGTATGATCTTCCGGTATTTCTATGACAATACGCTCGCTCAGGCATCGTATCTCGTCGGTTGTGCAGCAACGGGTGAGGCGTTGATTGTAGACCCCATGCGCGATATTCAGCCGTATTTGGCGATGGCTGAGAAAGAGGGCTTGCGGATTACGCACGTTACTGAGACCCACATCCACGCCGATTTTGTGAGCGGCATCCGCGATGTGGCAGCAGCCACTGGCGCAACGATGTATCTTAGCGATATGGGCGATGCCGATTGGAAGTACGGCTTTGCCAATGATCCGCAGGTGATTCTCGTCCGTGATGGCGATGCCTTTATGGTCGGCAATATCCGCATCGAAGTGCTGGCAACGCCCGGCCATACGCTGGAGCACGTCGCCTTTGGCTTGACTGACACCGCCGCCGCAGACAAGCCAATGGGGGTCTTCACGGGCGACTTCCTGTTTGTGGGCGACGTTGGCCGCCCCGATTTGCTGGAAGAAGCGGCGGGCTTTGTGGGCACGAAAGAGCCGGGCGCACGCACCCAATATCAGACTGTCGAACGCTTCAAGCAACTGCCCGACTACCTGCAAATCTGGCCCGCGCACGGCGCAGGCAGCGCGTGTGGCAAGGCTCTCGGTGCAATTCCTTCGACTACACTGGGCTACGAGAAGCTGTTCAATCCGGCGTTCCAGTTCAACGATGAAGAGTCATTCGTCAAGTGGTTGCTCGCCGATCAGCCAGAGCCGCCGCGTTACTTCGCGCAGATGAAGCACGTCAACAAGGTTGGTTCGCCGCTGGTGCGTGATCTGGTTGTGCCCCAGCAGCTGGATCGGGATGCCCTCGATGCCGCGCTTGCCGATGGCTTGCTGGTGGTAGATATGCGGAGCCGCGAAGACTATGTGGAGGCCCACATTGCGGGTACGCTGAGTGTGCCGATGGGCAACACGATGTTCAGCACCTATGTCGGCTGGTTTGTAGATTACAAGCAGCCGATGTATTTCATCACGCCGGATGCCGAAGCGGTAGAGCTGATCTTGATTGCGCTGCGGGCTATCGGCATTGACAATGTGCCCGGCTACTTCCTGCCGGAGGTAGTCAACGGTGATACGGTGAACCTGCCGACCTTCACGGCGCAAGAACTGGCCGAGCGCATGCAGGCGAATGGCTTGATGGTACTCGACGTGCGCGGCGGGACCGAATTTGCACAGGGGCATATCCCCAGCGCAACCAACATCCCGCTTGGCTACCTGCCCCGCCACCTCGACCAGCTGCCCACAGATCGCCTGATCGTGACCAACTGCGCCAGTGGCTACCGCTCGCAGGTGGCAGCCAGCCTGCTCCGTAAACTTGGCTTCACCGATGTTGCCAACCTGAACGAGGGCGAGTCGGTTTGGGCGGACGTGTTTGCCGCTGAAGTCGCCCGCTAACCTATCCGAACCCACCCCTACGCATAATCTATCGGACGCAAGTGGTGCGTTGCAGGAGCAATCCTGCGATGCACCCCTAGTTCTGGCACGCACACGAAAGGATGCTATATACTACCATGATTCTCATTGAAACAATTCTCGGCTTTATCATTGGTTTGACACTTGGCTTGCTGGGCGGCGGCGGCTCAATCCTCACGGTGCCGGCACTGGTGTATGTGGTGGGGCAAAGCCCACACGTCGCAATCACGGCTTCGCTCGTGATCGTGGGCTTGAATGCCATGATCGGGGTGTGGTTCTACCGCAAGCAGGGAGTTCTTGATTGGAAGGTTGCGTTTACCTTTGGCGGGGTAGGTATGATCACCGCCTACCTTGCCGCGAGCGTGTCGCAGTATTTCTCGGAAACCTTGCTGATGAGCCTGTTTGCGCTGCTGATGTTGGTGGTTGGCGTGGTGATGATCGTTCGCAAGCCGCCGAGCGACGAACAAGCCCAATCACGGGGGTTGCCGATCATCATTGCGAGTGGCGCAACCGTGGGCTTGCTGACGGGCTTTCTTGGGGTGGGTGGGGGCTTTCTGATTGTGCCCGCGCTGGTGATGCTGGTGGGTCTCCCGATCCGCTCGGCGATTGGCACCTCGCTGATCATCATTGCCATGAACAGCCTTGCTGGGGTGCTTGGCCACTTGGGGACGACTGAGTTGGATTATACGGTGATCGGCATCTTCGTGGGGGCGGGCATTGCGGGCACGTTTGCTGGATCGCAACTGACGAAGGTGATCCGCTCGGCATATCTTCAGCGCATCTTCGCCGTATTCATCATTGGGTTGGGGCTGTTCCTGCTCTACGACAACCTGCGCCAAGTCGTAGTGATGATTGGCATGGTTGGGGCGTAGGCGCACGTCTGATTGCGCCGTGCCCGCTACAAGAATGGCTTCTCACTCGGCGACTGCTCCAACCTGCCCACCTCGAAGACGGGCGCGGCAATTCGCAAGCAGGCTCCGGTTGAGGTGGAGCCATATGATTGCTTCGATGAATGGCAAGCCGCTACCAGCCGCCTACGCTGGCTATACCGCGTGTCCTTTGGGCGGATCTGCTATACTAGGCATAGGATATTCGTGATACGCTGAATGTAAGTGAGGGAGATCATGAGACGACCACTACTACTGCTACTGGTGCTTTTGGGCCTAGCCAGTACCCTACCATTCTTTACCGCACCGCCGCTCGTCACAGCAGCACCGGCTCAGCCAGTTGGGCCAGCCCAGATCGAGAATCCGCAGCCGCCGGTCTGGATGTATATTGGCTCGATTGGGCTGAGTGCGCCCGTGATCAATGCGGGCACGGATGCCAACGGCTACCCGATTGTGCCCGATCACGACATTGGCTGGTTCAATCAGAGTGCCATGCCGGGCATGGGCGAGAATGTCGTATTCTGGGGGCATGTCCTCCGCTTCCGCGCCGCCCCCGAGATCCCGGCTCCTTTTGAACGGCTCCGCGAGGCCCAGATCGGCGATCCGATTTTCCTCTACGATGCCGCCGGACGCGAGTTTGTGTACTATATCAGCGAGCAGGTGTGGGTCACGCCCGATCAGGTGCAGTACATTCTCCCCACCGGAGACGAGCGGCTGACGCTCGTCTCGTGTATCGGCGAGTATATTATCGAGAATGGCTCGGTGCAGGATATGACGCACCGCCTGATCACGATTGCCACACCATAGCCGCGAACATCTGGCTCCGCCTACACCTCCGCTATCGCCCGGTTGATGATCTGGCGGGCTGTCGTTTGTGTGCCAGTCAGGGTGAAGTAGTTGGTCGTGAGATCAATGAAGGGTGCGACCATCTCGGCCGACTGCTTGCTGAAATCAAGGATACTGCCGAGACTATCGGTCATCTTCTCTGGGGTCAGGCCGGCTTGCTGCACCAAGCCGGTGATCCAGTCGGCGGTATCATTGATTGAGCGTTGCATAAAGCCCATCTTCTCGCCCGTATCGCTACCGGGAATCACGGGAGCCATCTCTTTGTAGACTGGGAAGCTCTCCATCGTGCGCTCGCCCATCTCGGCTAGCCCGCGCAGGGTGCGATCTAGAAAATCGGGGCCGAGCGACAGCACGCCATCCACGCCGATCAGCGTGCCCATCCGCATCAAGGCTTCGTGGCGGTAGCTCGTCAGCGATTTCACAAAATCGCCCAAGCTATCGCCGGGCAAGCCATTGATTGTGCAGAAGCCCACCACCTCGGCCACGAGCTTGATCGCAAAATCGGCATACTGGGCATCCGTCGTCTTGGGGGTGATATTCTTGAGGAAGCCGAGAAAGCCGATCTTGTTGCCGACTTGATTCGCCAGTGCCGCCGCTGCAAGTGCGGCATCGGCTTTGTCCACCGTATTGTACAGCCAGATCGCCCGTTGGTAGCCTTGCGAGTTGTCGTTGTAGAGGCTGATGGCGTGCTGGCGCACCAGTGCAATCAGCTGCGGGTCGCTCTCGTTGGTGACGTGCTGGATCATCGCATCGAAGCCCCGCACCGGCTGCCACTCGCCGGGCACGATGAAGTCGAGGGCTTGCAGCATGCGCACGGTCACATCGCCGGTCGGTAGGTTGTCTATCATCTTGACAATAGGGGCTGTAGTCGCCATCGGGTAAGTTCTCCTTGTTATCTTATTGAAGCCCAGCGATGCCATTCAGATCAAACTTTTCGAGCCACTGTTGGCGTTCGGCGGCGGTGAAGTTCGCATCCGTAGCCCGCACCTGCACCTGAAACCGATCCGCGACAAGCACGGCCAAGCCGTTGTTGCCGACGTTGACGGCAGGGAAGCCGCGTACTTCCATGCTTGCCGTGTCGAATTTGGTGCGGGCACTAGGGTTGCCATTCGTGTCGGATACCGACAGCAACGCAAGATCGGTGCTGTCACGGCTCAGGCGAGCTTCGGCAAAGCCCGCTTTCTCTTGGGTGTAGGTCAGGCTGTAGCCATCTCCGGCGGTCGGAAAGAAGCGATTGAAGGTGTTGCCCGGCAGCGATTGCCCGGCGGCGGGGGCACTGGTGTCAGCGGCTGGCGGAGCCGCACTGCGCCCGCAGCTACTCAGGATGAGCACGAGCAGCAGGCTAGCACACAGCGCGGCGGGACGGGCGATTGCGGTTGCAATTCTGTTCATCTGGATTTGCTTCTCCATCTCACGAATTAAACACCGTTGGTGCAGCATAAGGATTACGCCAATACTATAGCATATGCGCGGCGTGCGTCAAACATTCGGCACCTGTGCAGCAGAGTTGACATGCCCCCGTGCGGCGTGCTATCGTAACAGCCAAGCGTGACTACCGATGGATCTCTGCCTAGTGAGGATAACCCGATGCTACCGAGCTTGAATAATCTGCGTGTGCTGGGTGTGCTGCTCCTGCTCAGCGTGCTGGCGGCATGCGCCGCACCTGCCGCCCCACTGCGCCCCACCCCGCCGCCTGCGCCCGCACCGAGCGACGGCAGGGCCAGTGTGCCCACCAACAACCTGACCGATGGCTGTGTGCGCGACTTCGATCCGGCGGTGGATTACTTCCCCGCCAAGCTGACGCTGGACTATGCCACCGGCTGGCAGATCAGCTACCATAACCACTACAAGCTACTCACCGTGACGCAGCCATGGCTCGGTGCAGATACGCAATTTGAATACGTGCTGGTGCAGTGTGGCACGCCCGTGCCCGATGGCTACCCCGCCGCGCAGGTGATCGAAGTGCCCGCCCGTTCGATCATCGCGATGTCCACCACGCACCTGCCACATTTGATCACGCTGGGCGTGTTGGATCGGCTGGTGGGCGTAGATACGGCGGCGTTCATCAATGCGCCGGAGGTGCGCGAGCGGGTGGCGGCAGGCGCGGTGGCCGAGATTGGCAGTGGTGCGACGGTGAATGTGGAGCGCGTGCTGGAGCTAGAGCCTGCGCTGGTGATGACGTTTGGCTCTGGCGATGCCCAGTTCGATAGCCACCCCGCGCTGCTGGCGGCAGGTGTGCCGGTGGCGATCAATGCTGAGTTTCTGGAGCCAAGCCCGTTGGGCCAAGCCGAGTGGCTCAAGTTTACCGCCGCCTTCTTCAATCACGAGGCCGCCGCCCAGCAGCACTTCGCCGCGCTTGCGTCCGAGTATACCACCCTGCGCGAGCAGGTGGCCACCGCCCTTGCGTCCGGCGCGGAACGCCCGACGGTGCTGGTTGGCGCACCCTATCAGGGGACGTGGTTTGTGGCGGGCGGCAAGAGCCACATTGCCCAGCTGATCGCCGATGCAGGCGGGCAGTATGTCTGGGCTGATGTGGACAAGATGGGCGCGGAGCCGATTAGCTTTGAGGTGGTGCTGGAGCGGGCGAGTGCTGCCGATTTCTGGATCAATACGAGTACGTGGACGAGCCGCGCTGAGGCTTTGGCGGAGGATGAACGCTTTAGCAACTTCACCGCGTTGGCGCAGCAGCGGATCTACAACAACAACGCCCGCGTGAATGAGCAGGGCGGCAATGATTACTTTGAGCGCGGGCTAGCCAATCCGCAGCTGCTGCTCGCTGATCTGGTGGCGATCTTCCACCCCGCGCTGCTGCCCGATCACTCGCTGGTGTATTACCAGCAGCTGCCGTAGGGCGGCGGGTGTCAGGTTTCGGGTGTCAGGTTTCGGGTGTCAGGTGTCAGGGGCTAAGCTGCGGAACCTGACACCGCATACCTAGCACCTGACACCGCATACCGCACCTGCCGCCCCACTGTGCCTGTGCTACTCCGCTGTGCGGTCAAGGTGCGGGCGGTGGCGCGTTGGCACAGGTGCGCCTTGCGGCTCGGTAGCCGGCTGCATAAAGCCCTTGCCCATCGCCCACAGCACCACGCGGCGCGGCAAGAGGCGCGGCATAAAGCCAAACAGCACATTGTTCGCCTTGCCCGCAATCACCGCCGCCTGATCCCGTTCCAGTGCCCGCAACGCCACCTGCACCACATACGCTGGGCTAGTCATAATCGCTTCGGGGGCGGGCATCTGGGCCACATCGAAGAACTCGGTTTTGGTGGGCCCCGGACACAGGGCCAGCACGCGCACCCCGCGCCCGCGACACTCCTGCCACAGGGCTTCGCTGAAGTGCAGCACGAAGGCCTTGCTTGCGCCATATACGGCACTGCCGGGCGTGGGCACATAGCCTAGCACCGAGGCCACATTGATGATCGCCCCATCGCCGCGCCGCAGCATGCCCGCAAGGAACAGGTGGGCCAGATCTACCACCGCCACCACATTCAGCATGGCTTGCCCGTGCTGCTTGGCAAAATCCACCCGATCAAACAGCCCATACGCCGCAAAGCCCGCATTGTTTACCAATATATCTACCGTGCGCCCTAGCTCTTGCACCTGCGTGTAGACGTGCTGCGCCGCGTGCTCCTGCATCAGATCGGCTATTATCACATCCACCAAGATGGCGTGCTGGCTACGCAGTTCGTCTGCGAGGGCATGCAGCTTGCCCTCCGAGCGGGCCACGAGGATCAGGCTGCAGCCGCGTGCCGCTAGCTCGCGGGCAAAGATCAGCCCAATCCCAGATGAGGCTCCCGTTACCAGTGCTGTTTTGCCGTTGTAGGTTAGCATAAAGCGAAAATTCTCCCTCAGGGCTATTCAAGAATTTGCTATTCTGTGGTATGATAACACGGCAACAATGTTTCACGGGGGGACATAATCTGGTTAGGAGGCGAGGGCAATGCACGACCCCATGATGAGGTATACACACCCGGCACAATCACACCCGGCGGCACCGATTTGGCTGGTGCGCCTGCTGGGGCTAGTTGGGGTGCTGGCACTGGCACTGCTGCTACCGCGTGGCGTAGCGGCGGAGGGCAGCCGCGAACTGACCGCGAACGGCGGCGCACGCCCGCACCTTGAGTATATTGTTTCTCAAGTCGCAACCCCGCCCGGAGGCAATACATCTGAATTTGAGATTGCCGGCATCCAACGCCAAACAATCATTTATGTGTATGCCGAAGCGGGTGAGACAATCAATCTCGCGTCGAGTGTGATGGCGGCAGGGTTTCTTTTCCCTACCTGTACTCCTGCCAACAGTTGTACCGCCCGGATCGTCGCTGTGCCGCCGAATGCCGCGTCTTCACCGGTCACCTTCCTGCCCGGCAACGCCACCGTCGGATCGAGTGGTGCAGCAGGCTGTGGGCATATCGCCGCTCGTGTGAATGAGGTTGCTGGCCCCGACTTGACCGGAACCGGAACTGGCCCCGCCAACAGCTACAACTCGTGTCAGATTGCGGTGACGGCTGCCACTGAAGGCGTGTGGGAGATCCACTTTGTCAGTCCGCGTGCGAATCGTAGTCTTCAAAACAATCCCCCCGCAGCAGTTGCCGCGAATGTAGATTGGGCGGCACAAACTATCGAAAATACCTATGTTGCGGCATGGGATGTGACGGTTTCAGATGCAGCGAACAACCCTATCAACGGGCGGGCCTACACCCGTTCGCTCTCGGTTACGACTGGCGCAAATGGACCTACCTCTGGCGTGCAATCTGAGTTGTTTGTTAAAGCCTACGATGGTGCGCTCTACAATGTAGACTTGAACGATATTGACGGCTTCACCTCAGTCTTCTTTGCGGATACGCGCGGACCCATCGAAACCACCAATGGCACGCCGATCTACCGCTCGTTGCAACTCGAAGATACGCCCCCCACGGGGTTCCTGCGCGTGTTTGGCTCCTTCCCAGATGGCTTCGGGATCAAGAACCCCTTCAGCAACGATGATCCGAGTACCAACTCAATTACGCACAAGCTCTTCTTCAACCAGCCTGCGGCTGATCTGCCTGCGAGTGCCCCGGTCGGCAAGCTCAAAGGTGATGGAACGCCATTGGTTGATACTGCGGACTTGGATTTACTGGGGGCCAGAAACCCGCCGGGTGCATCCACCGCCACGCCCATTGTCTCTACCGAGTGGCTAGCCCGCACGTATGTGGCCCCGCTCGCGCCACAGAACCTTGACTTCGTGGGGATTGAAGGTACGATTGGGCAGTCAGGCACGAGTTTAGGCGGCTTCTTCCGCTTCGATAATCCGAATGCCGTCGGTGATGCAACGAGTTTTCGGATCGAGCTTGAGTTTGGCGCGCCCTTTGAGAATCGCTACATCTTCGGTGATCTTCAGCAGGGCAGTAACTCCGTTTTCTGGGATGGGCGCGATGGCAATGGAACTGTGGTGGATGACACGGCGGCCACCTTCACGGTGCGTGTGACGCTGAACAACGGCGAGATCCACTTCCCCGTGATTGATGCCGAGCTACATACGGGGGGCTATATTGTTGAGCGGCTCACTCCCGCAACCCCTACACCGGTAGATACCATTTACTGGGATGATCGCTTCTTTTACACGGGCAACGAGCCGTATGACTATAGCATCTGTGCGAATGGTGAGACCCCAGTGCCATCCTTCCCCGGCGGTGCTGGGACGTTTGGTGGCGAACTCAAATGCTACGGCACCAATACCGACCGCAACGGCTTGGCAGGGGTGGCGAGTACAGGGGGGGCGCATAGGTGGTTTGACAATGCAGGCACAAACGCAAGTGGGCAGGCGAATGGCTTCGGCAACAAGCGCATCATCAATACATGGACGTATATTCCCTCACCGCCGGCTGTCATCACTGGGGAGATTTCGATCCGTGAGGCCGATTTGCAGGTCTCGAAAGAAATCACTCCGAATCCCCCCGGTTTCGTGCCCGGTGGCCCACTAACATACCGGATTGAAGTGACAAACGACTCCACCATCGCACTGAGTGGGGTACGCCTGATTGACGAGATTCCGCCTTCAGTTGGTGCCCCGATCAGCTGGACGTGTACGCCGGGCGCAGGTGGCAGCTGTAGCCCCAGCTCTGGCACGACATACTCGATCAACATCCTGCTGACAATGGATCCCGGCGAAACGATCACAATCAATGTGGACGGCACAGCTCCCGCCACCGAGCCGTGCAACACCGCCACCGTAATTCGCCCGCCGGATGTGTTTGATCCTGATACGGATAACAACAGTTCCTCGACTGGTACTCCCACAAGCAACATCGGCTTGGCCATGCGCGTGGTCGAATCTGCGCCGCGCTTCACCCCCGACACCTACCGCGTCACGATGGAGTATGTGGTGCAGGCGGGCAACGTGCCCTGACGGACGTGCAAGTGGCCCACAACTTGCAGACGTGGTTCAACTCCGCAGTGCCGAATGCCAACAGCATCAGCATCATCTCCCTGAGCAGCAGTGACTTCGCGGTGAGTGGCTTCTACAACGGCACAACAGATACCAACCTGCTCACGGCAACCGGCAATACCCTTGCCGCAGGTGCATCGGGCATCATCCGCCTGACGTTCGAGGTAGCCTTCCCCTCCGCTACAACCGTAACCTACACGAGCAACTCGACCGCGAGTGGCACGCGCCCCGACACTACAACGGCAACGGATACCTCGACGGATGGCGCACTTACGGACCCGAATGGCGACTGCGATCCAACCAACAACAACGAACCCACGCCGATCAACTTCAGCACCGATGCCACGAGCATCAGCCTGCTCAGCTTCACGGGCAGCAGCGGGGGCGGGATGGGCGGCGCGGTGTCGTTCCGCATGGCGGTGATCGCTGTGATCGTGCTGCTCCTGAACATCCTGCTGACGCTGGTGCTGCGGCGCATGCCCCGCCAGAACAGCAGGGGCTAGGTGGCGAGGTGCTAGGTATCAGGGGGACACGGCACCGCCTGACACCTGATACCTAAAACCTGATACCTAAAATCTGTCCCGCACCACTAGCGGAAAGTATAGAAATGGTGTAGAATAGTATACGAATGGGAGTGAACGTGGCACGAATGGAACTTGCGGCATTCTGCCCGTAGGATTAGTATACAGAACCGAACATCTGAACGTCGCGTGAACAAAGGGGAACCACGCCCGGCATTCTTACAATGACCGGGCGTTGCTTTCCCCTCCAAAACCTAAAGAGGAATGTATCCATATGCACATTCTCCTTGTTGATGATGACCCTACCCAACGGGCAATATTTCGGGCCGTGCTCGAACGTGGCGGCTATACCGTCACTGACGTTGCAAGCGGTGCTGAGGCGTGGGCATTGATCGAGCGCGGGACGTTTGAATTGGTCGTTACCGATTGGCTCATGCCGGATATGAGCGGGCTAGAGCTGATTAAGCAGATTCGCGCTACGCCCCTGCCGCACTACGTCTATACCATCATCAATTCGATCCGCAAAGAAGAAGCCGATGTGATCGCCGGCATCGAGAGCGGTGCAGATGATTACCTGATCAAGCCGATCAAGCCCGCCGAGCTACTAGCCCGGGCGCGGGTGGGGCAGCGCGTATTGACACTGGAGCGCAATCTGCGTACCATGCACGATCAGATGCGCCACTACACCAGCCACGATGAACTGACGGGGCTGCTCAATCGGCGCACCTTCTACCATCAGGCGGTAGCCGAGCTAGGGCGGGCCACCCGCAATCAGCAGCCGATCTCCGTCCTTTTGATGGATATAGACTATTTCAAGCAGGTCAATGACCGGTTTGGGCATAGCGTCGGTGATCTGTTGCTGAAGCAGATCGCCAAGACGTTGCGCGATAACAGCCGGGTGTATGATCTGGTGGCACGCTGGGGTGGCGAGGAGTTTGCGCTGGTGTTGCCCAACACAGATCGGGAGGAGGCCGGGAATGTCGCCGAGCGGCTACGGATGGATGTTGCTCGCACGCGCATCAAGCTATCCAACGGGCAGACGATCCACCGTTGCATCAGCATTGGCGGAGCCGTGTTTGCGCCGCAGCACGGCGATAGCTTTGCGGATGTGGTACGCCGCGCCGACTCAGCCCTGTACGAAGCGAAATTCGGCGGGCGCAACCGCGCCATCATTCCTGATTATTAGGCGAGCCGTGCCGACGGTAGCACAGGCAGGCAGGACAGGCAAGCCCGACGCGGTGACTAGGCTGGGTGCAGGTGGCGGGTGGTAAGCAACACGCCCGCCGCCCCTCATCCCCACGGGCCTACCCTGTTGCCGCCCCTGCGCCTGTCGCAGCATCTCCTCGTGTGGGGGTGGTATCTTAGTCTCGCCCTCTGGGTCACCTACCCCCTGATCACCAACCTGCACACCCACCTGCCCGCCATTCCCGGCGAAGCGGGGCATGATGTCTGGCAGCATGTGTGGAACTTCTGGTGGGTGCAGCAGGCTCTCGTCGTGCAACCGAGCAACCCCTTCCAGACCGACATGATCTTCTATCCACACGGCACCGCCCTATGGCTGCACTCGCTCAATCTGCCGCTCGCTGGGCCCGCGCTGCTCCTGCTCCCGCTTGTTGGGCAAACGGCCACCTATAACCTCATTACCCTCCTAGCACTGGTGTTGGCCGGCTACAGCACCTTCCTGCTGGCGCACTACGTCATCCGTGCCGCCTTGCCCGCCACACCCCCGACGAGCATCACAGCGGGGGCGGTGGTGGCGGGGGCGGTGGTGCTCTGCTCGCCGCAACGCCTGTGGGAGTTGCGCCTTGCCCAGCTTGCCGGGATCAGCGACTTTGCGATACCCTTGCTGATGCTCACCCTGCTATGGGCGTTGCATCGGCGCACATGGGGCGCGGCGTGGCTCGTCGCCGGGGTGGTCCTCATCGGCGGCTTGAGCAAGTGGTACAACCTGTTCTATGCCGCACTCGCCCTACTGCCGCTGCTGACGGTGCGCCTGTGGACGGCGGGGCGGCAGGGCACCTTGCGCGCTGAGCTATGGCAGTGGGCGCGGCTCGCCCTGACCAGCATGATTATCCTTGCGCCGTTCCTCATCCCTAGCCTGCGCGAAGCCCGCACGGCCAGCTTCGATGTGCCTACCGTGCGCGGAGCCGACCTGCTGCGGCTAGTCGTCACCGATTGGCAATGGGTGCTGCGCCCCGTGCCGCCGGAGTGGTGGGAGCCGTCCGCCTTCGCTGGGCTTGCGCTGCTGCTTGCGGCGGTAGGGGTTGCGCTAGCGCGGCGGGCGGTGATCCTATGGCTCGTGATTGGGCTGTGGTGCTTTGTGCTGGCACTGGGCCCCACCCTGAATTTCGGGATGCGCGAAGTCGCTTTCCCCTTGCCCTACGCCGCCCTGCAAGCCCTGCCGCTCGTGGAGCTATTCCGCGTGCCCTACCGCATGAATGCGATCACCACCATGATGCTGGCAATTCTTGCGGCGGCGGGCATTGCGCTATTGCTTCAGCGGGGGCCGCGTCCGGTGGCGTGGGCTGGGGCCGTGGGGCTATCGTTGCTGCTGCTGGCTGAAGCGGCCCGCATCCCCTTCCCGCAGACCGCCGCCGCCGTATCGCCTTTCTACGCCCAGCTTGGCGCAGAGCCGGGTGCGTGGAGCATCATTGAATTGCCGCACGAACGGATGGATCGCCAGTTCCTTGAGATGTATACCCAAACCTATCACGGCAAATATATCCTGACTGGCAAAACCTCGCGGGATCCACCGCGCCTGCCACACGAGGCGATCCCTGCGCTGGCTCGCATCAATCGCGGCGACCCGCGCCCCGATATTGTGCAGCTTGGTTCTGCCACTGAAGCCCAGATCTGGCAGGCTCTGCGCCCGCGCTATCTCGTGCTGCACCGTGGCCGCCGCACCATCCGCCAGCACGCCGCCGCCCAAGCTATCCTCGGCGATCTGACCCGCGTCTATTCCGACACAATGCTAGAAGCCTACCGCATCGAGGCAATGGCCGCGTGGCTCGATCAGCAGCCGGAGCGCGTGCCACTGCCCGTATTTGTCGGGCTAGATCGAGACTGGGAGAACCTCGAAGATGGAGCCTCACGCTGGCTGCTCGGCGCACAGACGGCAACGCTTCTTGCGTATACGCCAGAGCCAGCCCGCCTGACCCTCGACCTCACGATGTATGCACTTGCCACCGATCAGTCCATCGAGGTCTGGCTGAATGGGGCCTACGTCCAGACGCTCAGCGTCACTGCCGACGAACTGCGCCGCTACCGCACGGCTGCGCTTGCCCTGCCCGCCGGCCAGAGCCGGATTGAGCTACGGGTGCTGGGGGCGGGCACAGTTCCGGCGATGCGCGGGCAGGGCGATGATCCACGCCCGCTGGCAGTGAATGTGCGGGGTGTGGCGGTGCGCCTGCTCAGCCCCTAGCCCCGCAAAACCTGCTACAATAGAAGTGGTGCAGGCAAACGGAGCATCCCAGTGACGCTAGAAAGAACCCCTTGTGAAGCGATACTTCTGGTTGATGATCGGCATGGCTATGCTGGTGGCAGGCTGTGCGCGTACCACCGCTACACCGAGCGGTAGCACCGCTGTAGATGCGGTGCATCAGCAATGGGTGAGTGGGCTGGAGCAGGCCAACTACGACCAGATCTACGGGGCAATGGTTGCGATTGATAGCAAAGAAATGCTGGCGCAGCTGATGCTCGAACACGCCCGCGAGTGGCACACCGATGGCGGCGTGGCGGGTACACGCGGCGCACTGCTGAACGTGGAGCTACTGCCCGTGCTGGTCTCTGAAACCGATGCCAAAGGGATCAGTGTATGGCGATATGAGCAGGGCGCGTGGTGTCTGATCACCCATCTGCGCCAAACCGATCAAGGCTGGCGGGTACTGAATTTCGGCACCGATCCGGCCTGCACCGTGCTAGCGCAGATGCACGAGAAAGCCTAAGGACACGCGCCCGATATTAGCGTGGCGGTGTAGCCCGTTCGGCTGCTTCTGCATCGCGGGCTTGGGTGCTGTGATCGCTGTTGGCGGGAGCAGTACCCGTCACCGTGTTGATAATGACAACGGGGCACGGGGCCTCTTGCAGGATGCGCTCCACTCGTGGCCCAAGATACAGCCGATGCGAACCGGTGCGAACACTGATCCCTAGAATAATCAGATCAGTTTCACATGTGTGGGCATGGACCAGAATCGCATGTACATATTCAGGGCTGCTTACTACATCTGGGATCACGCGCACCCCGAACGACTCGCCCAATACGGCTAGCTCATTGACGATCTGATAGGCAATCAAGACCTGCCGATTGCTGTCGTGGGTGGCAAGGATCACCTGATAAGTCTCATCTTCCACCACCTTCAGCACGCGCACCTCCGCCGTCTGCTTATTGTTGCCTGCTGCTACACCAGTGCCTGCCGCGAGTGCAAAGCCGACCTCAGCTGCACGGCGGGCAGCGATGGAGCCATTGGTGGGCACAAGCATGCGCTGCGGCGACCAGTTGTCGGGCAAGTCGGGGCTGTGGATCACCATCGTGGGGCACGGCGCAAGGCGGATCAGCAGGTCTACCATCGGCGTAAAGAGGACATCGGTACGGCTGCCCTGCTGCGGTGCGCCGAGCACCATCAAATCGTAGTTGCGGGCGGCTTCATCCAGAATCGCATCAGTTGGGTTGGATGAGATGGACACCTTGCGATTGATGCGCTGCGTGCCAAACAGCTTACTCAGATCAGCGAGGTAAGTGGTGGCTTGGGCTTTGGTCTCTGGCGTGGCAATCGTCATCAAGGTGATCGCCATATCCGTATTTGCTCCGAGCCGCTTGAGCAGGCTCGCTTCAATCATCTGGATCGCACTCACCTCATCTTGGCGCACCCGCACGGGCACGAGCACACGATGCACATTGGCAACCAAGTTATCCTTGAGCAAGGCCTCGCGGCGTAGGCGGGCTTCTTCTTCGGGCGAGATCGGCACGCGGCTGTAGGCCCAGCGCATCATCGGCGGTGCAACGAGCGAGGTGACAATGGCCATCACGACGATCATCGAAAAGACTTCCTGCGAGAGGACCCCCGCCGATAGACCAATCGTCGCAATGATGATCTCGACTGCGCCGCGTGCGCTGAGGGATACGCCGAAGCTCAACGCGGTCCAGTGATCGCGGCGGCCTAAGAAGCGTGCCCCTAGGTAGGCTCCAGAGATTTTGCCAATCATCGCCACCGCAATGATCACCAGTGTGAGCAGGATTAGCTGCGGCTCAAACAGCAAGCCAACATTGACTTTCAAGCCGGCAGTGGCAAAAAAGATCGGTGCAAATACCCCAAGCGCAATCCCTTCTAGCTTATGGATCACATCTTCGGGCACACCGGGTGTTTGCCCAAGCAGAATACCCATCACAAATGCGCCGATGATCGCCTCGATATGCAGGAAGTGCGAAATTGACCCCCACGCAAACATTAGCCCTACCACCATCGAGAGCATCACATCGCGTCCCTGTAGCCGGTTCTGGGCAAATGCCAGCGTCTTAGCGACAATCCAGCGTCCAGCGGTGAAGCTGAACACCATAAATCCAACCACACTGAGCACAGACGTAGCAACGCCTGCCACGCTGATTGCCGTGCCGGATGCCATCCCTACCACAATCGAGAGCATTGTCCACGCGGTCAAGTCATCAATCATGGCTGAGGCAATCACCATTTGCCCAATATCGCGGCGCAGGGCATTCAGATCAAGGAGCACTTTGGCAATGACGGGGAGCGCACAGATAGCGAGGGCCGTAGCGAGGAATAGGCTGAATACGAGGCGTTGCTCAGGATCGGCGAGCAGGGCATCGGGGATGAAAAACGTGGCCAGTACGAAGCCCAACGAGAAAGGCATAAACAAGCCCCCTGCTGAGGTGCTGATCGCTACGCGGGCATAGCGGCGGATCAGCCCTACGTCAATCTCTAGCCCCGTGAAGAGCAGCATAAACATTGCGCCAATCAGGGCGGTCTGTTCGAGCAGGTAGCCCTGCACCGCGTTCTGCGGGATCAGCCACATGCCGAGCGCGGGGAACAGCCCACTCAGCAGGGATGGCCCGATCACGATGCCGGCCATAATTTCACCTAGCACCGACGGCTGCCCCAAACGGGACATGATCGAGCCAAGCACGCGGGCAGTGAACAGCAGCACGGCAAGCTGGATCAGCCAGACCAGAATGTCATCGTGGGGGGCGGCTGTGAATGGTTGGTTCATAGGTCACTCCGATAGTACTATGATAGATGTTCTCATCTCTGGCGGCAACATACGTAGGAACGCACAGGTTAATCTGGGTTCCGAAGACATCAGCGTATTCGGTGTGCCAATGTGATATAGGATAAGCCAAACAATGCAGAGGACAGGAACGAAGCAAAGCAACCTATATTATTATAGGGCAGATAGGGCGGGCTGACAACTCACCCCAGTTGACGCAGGTCACGGCACTCGGTACAATACGTATGATATGTACAAGACGTACCTACGTAGCGTGACATGAAAGAGCATCACATGAGTCGACTTCAGACGAAAAACATGGGCTTGATTGATCGGGTTGTACGCGGTTTGATTGGTGTAACACTGCTGTTTATGACATCGGTGTTCGGCGGGATACTGTTTGCGTTTGCACTTGGTGGCGGGCTAGCGGTCCTTGCCACCGCTGTTCTTGGCTACGATCCATTCTATGAGGTGCTGGGTATCTCTACCCACTTCGATCAAGATACGGATACCCCGACCGGCTCAATGTAAGGCGCGGCTCAGGGGCGACGCACACAGTCCAGAACTGTGTAAGCTCTGTCGCCCCTGCCTCTCGTTCCTACAGGACGCTCTGCACCGCTTCCAGCGCAGTAACGTAATCCGGCTGGCTACCAGCAACGGGGACATACTCGGCGTAACGCACGACCCCATCTTTATCCACAACAAATACCGCCCGACTCTCAATGCGGAAATCGGACAGATACGTACCATACGCAGCCCCGAAGCTCATATCGCGGTGATCGGAGAGGAACTGGCTGTTCTTGGCATCGTGTTCACCGCACCAACGGGCTTGGGCAAATGGCAGATCGGCACTGACCGTAATCACGGCCAACGCATCACCGAGACTGGCTGCTTCCTGATCGAAGCGCACGGATTGCATCGAGCAGACCGACGTATCCAGCGATGGCACTACACTGATCAGCAGGGGCTTGCCTGCGAAATCGCTACGGCGTACCTCTTTCAGCTTGTTGTTCAGCAGTACGAAATCGGGGGCAGGATCACCGGGCTTCAGCTCAGGCCCAACGAGCGTGCGGGGACCAAAGAAATCAAAGGCTTCTGCGCGTTCGGTTGTCATAATCTCCCAAACTCCCGCCAAACACAGCGGGCGCGTGGGCTTCTCCTTTCTGGTGTACTCGACCTTACTTCTCACCACACAAACGATTCTCTGACACCTTTCGATTGTAGTGACAATCAGGGGCGTTTGTCAATAGCCGCGCTACAGGCATGCCTGCAAGCTCTCCTCAAACAGGCGCAGGGCTTCCTCGATCTCCACTGCCGTGACAATCAGCGGCGGGCAGAACCGAATGCTAGATACGCCACAGGTCAGGATCAATAAGCCGCGTTGGAAGGCTGCTTGCATCACCGCATTCGCTAGATCCCGCGCCGGTGCGCCGGTCTCCGGCTCGATCAGCTCCACGCCGATCATCAGCCCGCGCCCGCGCACAAAGCCAATCTGGGGGTGGCGGTGTTGCAGGGCGTGCAAGCCCTCCATCAATCGGGTTCCCATCTGGGCCGCATTGTCCATCAGACCGTCCCGCACCAGTGCAAGCGTCTCCAGTGCCGCTACGCAGGCCATGCCGTTGCCGCTGTAGGTGCTGCCATGTGCGCCGGGCTGCCATGTGCGCGTTAGTTCGCCGGGCCAGCACTGCACCGATGGGCATGCCCCCGCCTAGTCCTTTCGCCGAGGCGACAATATCGGGCACAATCTGTTCATGCTCAAATGCCCACATCTTGCCGGTGCGTCCAATCCCGCTCTGGACCTCGTCCAGAATCAACAAGATGCCGTGCCGATCACAGATCTCACGCAGGCGTTGCATCGCGCCCGGTGGCGGCACAATGTAGCCCCCTTCGCCCTGAATTGGCTCAACGATAATAGCCGCCACATCGCGGGCGGGGGTAGTTGTCTGGAATAGCACCCGCTCGATCAGATCAATGCAGGCGATCTGGCAATCGGGGTAGCTCAAATTGATCGGGCAACGGTGGCATGTCGGGTAAAAGCTGTGCGTGGTGCCCGGCAGCAGCGGGAAGTAGCCCTCGCGCTGGAGTGGCTTGGATGCCGTGACCGATAGGCTGCCGTAGGAACGCCCGTGAAATGCGCCGAAGAAGCCGATGATATTCTGCCGCCCGGTTGCGTAACGAGCTAGCTTGAGGCATAGCTCAACCGCCTCCGTGCCGCTATTGGTCAGGAAGGTCTGCCACTCATGCGTGGCGGGCATACTTGCCACAAGGGCCTCAGCAACTTGCACCATAGACTCGCTGTAGTAGTCGGTTCCGGCAAAATGCGTAAAGCGTGCTGCCTGCGCCTGCATGGCCGCCACAAGGCGCGGGTGGCTATGCCCCGCCGCAAGCACCGCAATGCCCGCCGCCATATCGAGGAAGCGGTTGCCGTCAACATCCCACACCTCGCAGCCTTGCGCGTGGTCTATCACCAATGGATAGACCCGCCCCGCACACGGCGCAAGCACGCGCTGATCACGCTCGACAATCGCTTTGGCATTCGGGCCCGGCAGGTTCATAATCGTCTGTTCGGTTTCAATCATAGTGGTTCTCGCTATCTATTTTGCGTATGCGTCATACCCCCGTCTCATGTATTGTAGCCTACGCCGCCATGCCGTGTCAATTGTGGTACACTATGCCTAGCGCACCCGGCAATCGGGCCGTGTGCCCCTAGCAACTCGAATAGCAAGGATGCCGAAGCGGTATGCAGTTCAAAGACTCGATTCGTCAGTTGCCCGCCTACAAACCCGCCCGTTTGACCGCCGCGCCACCACCTAACTTTGTCAAGCTCTCCTCAAATGAAAACCCGCTTGGTGCATCGCCGCTGGCGGTTGCCGCGATGCACGCCGCGCTAGAGCGGGCCCACAGCTACCCCGATTCGTCGGCGGTGCAGCTGCGCGAAGCCCTCGCCCAGCACGCCGGATTGTCGCCGGAGATGGTGATCTGTAGCAACGGTTCGGATGAGCTGATCCTGCACCTCTCGATAGGCTTTCTCGATGTGGGCGATGCGGCCGTGATGGCCGAAGGCACGTTCATCAGCTACCTCTTGCGAACCCGCGAATTGGGCGGCACCGCCGTGCGGGTTCCCCTGCGCCCCGATTACACCCACGATCTGGCGGGCTTGGCGGCTGCAATTACGCCGCGCACGCGCCTGCTGTATGTGTGCAACCCGAACAACCCCACGGGCACGACACTCGGTGCAGCCGAGGTGCAGGCATTCTTGGCGCATATTCCTGAGCATGTGCTGGTGGTGATGGACGAAGCCTATTTCGAGTATGCCACGCGCCCCGATTTCCCAGATATGGTGGCGGAGTTGCGGAATGGGCGGACTAACCTGATTATCCTCCGCACCTTTGCCAAAATCCACGGGCTAGCGGGGCTGCGCTTGGGCTATGCCTATGCCGATAGGGCGATCATAGATTACCTGCATCGCGTGCGCCCGCCATTTAATGTGAATGCGATTGCCCAAGCCGGCGGGCTAGCTGCCCTAGCGGATACCGCCCATATTGAGCGCACACTAGCCCACACTGCCGCCAGCCGAAACCTATTCCAACAGGAGCTACGCGCACTAGGGCTAGAGCCGATCCCCAGCGAAACCAACTTCGTCGCGGTCCATGTCGGCGATGATCTGGCCGTGGCAGAGGGGCTGGCCCAACGCGGCTACGGCATTACCCCGATCAGCAGCTGGGGCGTGCCCGGTTGCATCCGTATTTCGTATGGCACACCAGAGCAGAACGCAGGCTTTCTGGCGGCCCTAGCAGAGGTGATGCCGGCGGCGGCGGTGGCGAGCTAGCCACGAGGTGGCGGGTGATTCGCGCTCGATGATGCGACCCGCGCCGTTGTACCGCCCGCGCCGATTGGTACGTGTGGCGGCGGTGCTGCTGTTGCTCGGCGGGGCGGTGCTAGTGTATCGGCTAGCTACTACCCCCGCCGCCGCTCCGCTCCTCGCCGCGCCAGATTGCCGCACCGCGCCGGATACCCCGCTCCCCGCGCCTGCGACCACCGCCCAGTTTGCCACTGATTTTGGACTGTTACCCGCAGGCGTTACCACCGCCGATACCGGACCCGCCCGCTTTGCCCACGATCCTGTTCATCGCGCCTACCTCATCGCCAATAACCAGCCCTTCAGCATTGCGAGTAGCCTGTTTGCCCCAGACCTGACCCCGACGCGCATACAGGTTGCGGCGACCCTCGTTGCGGGCGATCCGGCAACGGCGGCAGGGGTGCTATTCGGGGTGCAGCCGGATGGGAGCCACTACCGCCTTAGTGTTGCCTACGCGGGCTTCTATCGCCTCGATTACGTTACCCCTGTGGCAGAACAGGCGATCCTCGCGTGGACACCGGTGCCCGCCCAAGCACAGTGGCAGGCAATGCCCCTGCCGCATACCCGCCTGCTGCGGCTGACGCTACAGGGCGATACGTTCGGCTTGGAGCTGGATGGTAGCGAGCTTGAGCGGCTGCGGCTGGCTCACCCCACCTACGGGCGGATGGGCATTGCCGTGAGTAGCTTTGCACAGGGCGGGGCGGTCTGCTTCGGGCATGTGGCGGTGTGGTGAGGGGGCGGGTATACGCTAACACCTGCCCCCCTAGTATCTCATTTGTTCTTATTCTGCGGCAACTTGCTGCGTACCATCCGCATGCCCCGCCACCCGCCAAAGGCGAGCAGGACCCAGACTGGTGACCAGACCAACAGCACGATCAGGGTATTGCCGAGCGACTGCCCAAAGCCGAGCAGATCACGCAGGGCAGAGCGGGCAACCTGTATCGGCTGCCAGCCATCTTCGTCTAGCACCGGCGTGACGGGCACTGGCTCGAGCGAGACGTTAATGGTAGACATAGCGGCACTCTCGCTCAGGAACCGCATGCGGCCCTGAATTTGCTCAATCTGCCCTTGCACATCGCTCAAGGCAAGGTTAACATCCAGTGCATCTTGGACGCGGGTGGCCTTGTTGAGCATATCGAGCAGGCGGTCACGGGTAGCTTCGAGGTTCCGTAGGCGGGCTTCAAGGTCTACAAACTCCTCAGTCACATCGCTGCCACTGACGCTGCGTGACAGCACCCGCACAGCAAGGGCTTCGAGTTGGTTCAAGGTTGTCTCAAAGCGTTCGGCGGGCACACGGATGGTGATGTAGGCGCGGAGATCCTGCTCTAGCCCACTGTTGCTCGATGACACGACGAAGCCGCCTGCCTCACTCGCCAGTGTACTCATCGCAGCGGTGGTAGCGGGTACATCCTCAACACGCAAGGAGAGATCGCCATTCTTGATGATGAGCCGTTCAGTGGCGGCTGCGGCGATTGCGCCACTGCCATCGTTGGGCATCATGTCTGGTGCAAGGGGCATGTCGCCCGCACGTTGCCCAGCGGCTTCCATTTCCATTGCCGGGGCTGCCATTGGCGGCATAGTGGCTGCTGGCAGCATGGATTCATCGGCATCATACGCGGGGGCTGACGCGGAATTGCCACCACAGCCGACTAGCACAAGGGCTAGCACGATGAGCCATATTCTTTGGGTAAGCATCTGTTGTTCTTTCCTCCACATTGGATCGAGTAACGTATGGTATCGTTTGCTGATAAGACGCAGGCGCGTGCAGCAGGGTTCCTTGCAGACCTGCATCCAGCGTGAAGTAGTGTGGTATAGTTGAAAGCATGTTGAGCAACATACGTATCTGCAATCTTGCCAACGCGACACCCGATCAGCTGGAACAGACCGCCGCAATGCTACACCTCGCCTTCCGTGCGACCGGCACCGAGGCGTGGGCAACATTGGCTGAAGCTCGGCTCGAAGTAGCCGCCGCGTGCGCCGCTGAACCAGTGCGGATCAACCGCCTCGCCGTACAGCCCGAAGGGCGTGTGGTGGGCTGGATCGGTGCGATCCACGAGGGCTACAGCGCGGCGTGGGAACTGCACCCGCTGGTGGTGCATCCGGCATACCAACGGCTGGGCATCGGGCGGCAGCTGCTTGATGATCTCCTCGCCCATGTGCGTGAACAGGGTGCATTGACGCTGTGGCTTGGCACGGATGATGAGAACCAGCGTACCAGTATCGGCGGCATTGATCTCTATCCCGACCCACTGCACCACCTTCAGCAGATCCAGACCCGCGCCGATCACCCGCTTGGGTTCTATCGCAAACACGGCTTTGTGGTAGCGGGGGTGATCCCCGATGCGAATGGGCGGGGCAAGCCCGATCTACTGCTTGTGCGCCAAGTTTAGGAATAGGGAGGTTGTAAGGGTATGCCATTTTGTGATCAGTGTGGATCTGAGAATCCAACCGGCGCACGCTTCTGCGATCAGTGCGGGGCACCGATGCTGCTGACAACACCAACGATGGGGGCCGTCCCGCCGCCCGTGCTTGCACCGAGCGCATCTAATACGCCGAGCAACATTGGCACGATCACATGTCCGGCGTGCGGGGCGAGTGCCATTGTCGGGCAAGCCTTCTGCGATGAGTGCGGCGAACCCTTGTTGCCGGCTGTGGTTGACGCACCGCCGCTTGTGCCACCACAGCAGGTGTTCCCCGCGCCGCAGCCCATCGCGGCGGGTGCATCCAGCAATCACGTTCCTACACCGGCATCGCTACCAGTCGCACCAGTCGCACCAGTCGCGCCAGCCGCGCCAAGCGGGCTAGTGAGCCTGAAGGCGGTACGGATCATCATTCCGCAGCGCGGCGTGACGCTTGTCCTGAACGATACGGCACAGGCAACCATCGGGCGGGCTGATCCGGTGAGCCAATCCTTCCCTGATCTTGATCTGACCCCCTACGGCGGGCTAGAGCAGGGCGTAGGGCGGCGGCATGTATGCCTCTTTTTGGAGCACGGACAGCTCTTCCTCGACGATCTGCACAGTACCAACGGAACCTTTGTCAATGGCACGAAGCTGATTCCCGGCACGCCCCGTGCCCTGAATCAGGGCGATGATGTGCGCTTTGGCAATATGCCCGTGCGGATCCAGTGGTAGGCTGCGCGGGGCTGTAGCGCGTCGCTGGATCATGCGGATGGGACGCGCTCGCGCTTCGTAATCAATAGGGTAATATCATCTTCTTGAGGCGCATCCCCCACGAACGCATCCACACGCTCAAGGATTGTCTGACACAGGTGCGGCGTGGATGTGGTCAGGTGCGTGCGGGCAAGGGCGATCAACCGATCTACGCCAAAGAGATCATCATTAGCATCACGGGCTTCGGTAATACCATCGGTATAGCAGAGCAAGGTGTCGCCCGCATGCAGCGTTACCTGCGCCGCGTGCCACTGGCTGTCTCGCGTAACCCCTAGCAGAATGCCTGTGCGCGGCAGAAACTGCACCTGTACCCCCGTATCGCTCGGCTCTGCGCTGAATAGCAACGGCGGATTGTGCCCGGCATTGCAGTAGGTCAGCACCCCCGTTGCCGGATCCAGCACACCATAGAATGCCGTGATAAACAGATCGGCGGGCGTATCTTCGAGCATATGGCGGTTGGTCATACTCAGCACCAGCTCCGGCTGATCGGGGTAGGCGCGGGCATAGGTGCGGATCAGCGTGCGCCCCAGTGCCATATACAGCGCGGCTCCTGCGCCCTTCTCCGCTACGTCGGCAATTGCCAAGCCGATGATGCCATTGTCTAGCTCAATCCAGTCATAGAAATCGCCTGCAATCTCGCGGGCAGGGATGAAGCTCGCCGCAAAGTGCCAGCCTGCCACGTCCGGCGGATTCTCCGGCAACAACCCGGATTGGATCGCGCCAGCCATACTCAGTTCGCGGGTTGCCGCTTGGAGCGAGATGGCTTGCTCGTATATGCGGGCCAGCACCGCCGTGAGCCGTTCGCGGGCCCGCGCCGCATAGCCCCCCGCCCCTAGCCGCTCGAAATGCACCTGCGCCCGATCCAGTGCGGTGCGGGCTTGCTCCAGATCGGCGGGCGCAGCACGAGCTAGCAGTACCTCCGCCTGATCGAGCAGGATCCGCGCCGACCACCACTGCACGCCCATTTGCTGGGCAACCTGTTCGGCGTGCTGCAATTCGTGCAGGGCGGCATCCCAATTGGCGTAAGCGGCAAAAATACGCCCCTGCAAAAGGATACTTGTGATTGCTGAAAGGAAGTTTTGATAGGTGTAGCCGCGCACCTGCTGCATCTCGTGGAGCGTCTGCGTGAGGCGCGGCAGGTTGCGCTGTGCGGCATACCCTGAGCAAAGTTGGAAGTAGAGCCACATCGCCGAGCTACCGATGCGCTGCATGTCGAGTTCAAGGGCATTGAGAGCAACCACTTCAGCATCGCTGTATGCGCCCATCTCGGTCAGGGCATCTACCAGATAGGTGGCGGCAGCAACCCACCAATCACGCTCGTGGTGTGGATCAACTAGGGTGAGCAGCACGCGCAGCCGCCCAGATGACTCATCCCACAGTCCGCGCATATTCAGCAGATCGCACTCGTGCATCTCGATGTAGCGTTCGTACAGGGCGCGGTTGTCACTCTGGCGGGCAAGCTGGTGCAGCGTGGCAAGGTTGCTCTCGGCTCGCGCAAAGTCACCAGCCAGTGTATCGAACTGCACCAGCATGCGCCGGAACATCAACTCCTCGGCGGCGATGCCCTGCTGCGCGGCAAGTTCGGTGGCCCGTTGGGCGTGATAGCGTGCGCCCGCAAAATCGTGCGTATGGGTAATGATCTGCACGCTCAGGTTGTAGTGGGCGCGGGCGGCAGTCTGCAACAAGCCGGCTGGCTCGGCAAGGGCCACCGCCTGCTCCAGCCAGATCCGGGCCTGCGCGGGCGGCTGCTCAGGCAGAATTGCCAGCGTCGTCAAGGCTTCGGCTTGCACATCTACCGCGTGCAAACGTTCTGCTATTGCTAAGGCCCGCTCGCAGTAGGCATATGCAACATCGGAGATGCCGTTGAAGTGGTAGGCCCGTCCGGCTTCGTGCAGCAGCGCGGCTAGCCCTGCGCCTTCGGTGGCGTGGCTCGTGCGCGAGACCCCTTCTTGGCACAGGCGCATGGCTTCTTGATAGTCATCATCGTAGGATGCAGCGCGGGCTGCCCGTGCATACAGGCGAGCCATCAAGTCAAGGTCGTGCAGGCGATAGGCATACTCGATGCCCTCACTCCAAATGGTAATCGCTTCGAGGTAGCGGCTCTGGCGGGCAACCGCAATACCTAGCCCGGCACAGGCCTCAGCACGAGCTGCATCGGTGGTTGCCCGACTCAGCGCGTTGCGGAAGTGCCCTTCGGCTTCTTGATTGGCAAACGCGGTCAAGGCGACTTGCCCGGCAAGGATCGCATAGGTTACCGCCTGCGCCTGTGCGCCGGCGGCTGTGAAGTGGCGGGCAAGGGATGAAGCCCGCCGTTGGCGTTGGTCGGGGTAGAGTTGCTCAACAGCTTCGCCGACGCGATAGTGCAGATCGGCGCGGTCATCGGCGAGGAGTGCCGCATATGCTGCCTCTTGCACCAGTGCATGGCGAAAGCGATACTCAAGCTGCGGGCGGGCATTGGCCAGCTGGATCAGCCCGGCCCGTTCGAGGGTGGTCAAGTGTTGCAACAGGTCGTGCGGATTGCCGAGCACCCGCGCTAGCACGGGCACGGCAAACTGCCGCCCAATCACGGCGGCAACCCGGATCGTCTGGCGCACCGGCAGTGCCAGTTGGTCTATGCGGGCTTGCAGCAACGCTTGCAGCGTATCGGGAATGGTGATGCGGGCGGGGTCATCGGTGAGGGTCCAGCCGAATTGGTCGTGTACGATCAGCTGCTGGTCAATCAAGACGCGCACCAGTTCTTCCATAAAATAGGGGTTGCCATCGGCGCGAGCCAGCACCAGATCGCGCACGGCGGGGGGCACGCTCGCACTATCGAGGCGCAGCAGAGCCGCGACAAGCTGGGTGGTGTCGTGCCGATTGAGCGGGTGGAGCGGCAGCTCCAGCACGGTATCGCCCAACTGATCGCGCAATGCGGCAACCATGCGCCAGCCGGCACTCTCGCGCTCTGGGCGGCTCGTCAGGCAGAGCAGCATGGGCAGCTCACTGATCAGCGGGATCAGCCGTAACAGCAGTTCGACGGAGGAAGGGTCCGCCCAGTGCATATCCTCTAGCACAAGGATCAACGGGCGATGCTGGGTAAGCGTCTGCACCAACACCTGCATGGCGTGCAGATAGCGGTTGCGGAGGGTGCGCGGCTCGATATGCGCGGGTGGCGTAGGGGTGGCATGGGTGGGCAGGGCGTAGCGCAAGCCGAGCAGGTGCGCGAGATAGGGCAGCACGTTGCTGCGATCCGGCAGATCGGCGGCAAGCGCCGTGAGAGCCGCCGCGACGCACGCCGGATCGGTGGGTGCCGCGAGTTCCAGCATGGCATGCACCAATTCGATGAGCAGGTGGTAGCCAATCTCGCGCCCAAACGAACGGCAGCGGGCTTCGATCCAGCGCACCTGATCGCCCTCACTCTCGCGCACGGTGGCTTTCCACTCGGCGAGCAGGCGGCTCTTGCCGATGCCCGGATCGCCGATAATCAAGATCGCCCGCCCCACCCCTGATAACACGGCGGCACTGGCCTGCTGCAAGGCGGCCAGCTCCTGCTCGCGCCCGATCAAGGGAATGCGACGGTAGTTCTGGTGGCGGAGGTAATCTGGGGTGGAGCGGGGTACATTCACGCTGAAGATCAGCTCTGGCGGGTGCTCCGGTTGGGCGGCAAGTTGTCCGGCTGGGGTGACGGTGAGAAAGGCCGGCAGCAGCTGGCGGGTGCTTGCCGAGAGCATAATCCGCTCTGGCTCAGCCCGTTGCACCATCTGGTGGGTAGGCTGCACGATAGGTTCAAGCAGGGCGTGATCCGGTACGTTATGCAGCGCGTCGGGGTGGCTCAAGGTGATGCTGCCACTGTGCAGCGCAAGGCGCATACCGGCATGCACCGCGCCTGCATCGCGCTGCTGCTGCACTAGCTCAAACGCAACCCGCAACGCCCGCAGCGCGTCGTCTTCGTGGGGCGCAGGCATGCCAAATACGCCGAGCAGTTCGTGCGGGCTAGCCGCTAGCGGCGTGCCTTGATAGCGGCGGATCAGATCGGCGGCGAGCGTAGGCAGGCTTGCCGTGAAGCTATCCCTAGCTGCGGCAGGTACGGGCAGCGCAACATGCAGCACCGTCAGCAGGCGTTGCTCGCCGTGCAGCGTGGTGAGCGGTGCGGCGTTGCTGGCCGCCAACATCAGTGGGCGGGCTTCGCGGGCGAGGGTGCTGCCACACTGCATACAGAAGCGGGCGACACCCGGATTCTCGGTGCGACAGACGGGGCAGATTAGCGTTTCGTCTCCACTCATGGCAACTCCACACAACAATACCATTCCGCACAGCTTTACGACTCCTCTCCGTATTGTAGCCGAAGATTGCCATGAGCATAGGCGGTGCGTTGCATCGCCTGAGATTGCCTGACATGCAGTATAATTGCAGCAAAGAGACAGGGCTTACCCTAGCGCACGTAATATGAACAAGGATCAAGACACGTTATGCAGGTATTGACTCCGGCGCAGCCGACGATGAACCATCATCATCCCTTTGCAGAGCCGCTCGCGCCGCTTCAGGTGTCCATCGTGGTGCCGATCTACAATGAGGAGGAGAGCATCCCGCACCTCTACCAACGGCTCACGGAGGAGCTAGAGCAGTTAGCGATTGCCTATGAGATCATTGCGATAGATGATGGCAGCAAAGACCGTAGCTTTGCGCTGCTGCACGCTCTCGCCGCCGCCGATCCGCGCCTGCGCGTGGTGCGCTTCCGGCGCAACTTCGGGCAGACGGCGGCTTTCTCGGCAGGCTTTGACCGCGCTCGCGGCGAGTATATCATCACGATTGATGCCGATCTGCAAAACGACCCGGCAGATATTGGGCGGCTGCTGGACAAAGCCAACGAAGGCTACGACGTAGTGAGTGGCTGGCGCGAGAACCGTCAAGACCCGTACTGGAACCGGCGGCTTCCTTCGCAGATTGCCAATCGCCTGATCTCGGTGGCGACGGGCGTGTACCTGCACGATTACGGCTGCTCGCTCAAAGTCTACCGCACCGATGTGGTCAGCAATATTCAACTCTATGGTGAACTGCACCGCTTCATCCCGGCGATTGCAAGCTGGCAGGGCGTGGCTGTGACCGAACTCCCCGTTAATCATTACGCCCGCCAATACGGGAAATCCAAGTACGGCATCTCACGTATTGTGCGGGTGCTACTCGATCTGATCACGGTGCGCTTTCTGCTCAGCTATGCCACCCGCCCCATGCAGATTTTCGGGCTGTTTGGGCTGCTCTCGATCTTGTTCGGTACCCTCACTGGGCTGTATCTCGTGGCTTTGAAGCTGTTCCTGAACCAGAGCATCGGGGATCGCCCGTTGCTGCTGCTGGCGGTGGTGCTGGTCATTCTCGGCTTCCAATTCCTGAGCATGGGGCTAATCGGCGAGTTGGTTGTGCGGACGTACTTTGAGACGCAGGGCAAGCCGATCTATGTGGTGCGCCAAGAGCTAAACCCACCGCCCGCCCGTAGCGAACAGGAGTGACGGCAATGCCCACCGTGCCGCTGCCGCTCAAATTCCTCGTGATTGGCATCCTTGCGCTGCTGCTGGTGCTGCCTACGTCGCTCCCGCTCACAGCCCGGCTCCCGTTGCTAGGGGCGTTGCTGGTGGGGGGCATCCTGTGGGTGTCGCGGGCCGAGCAAGCCTATGTAGATGATGAGACTACGCCGCTACCATGGGAGACTGAAGCCCAAGCTCGTGAGCGCATCGCGGCCCAGCGCGGCATTGCCCCAGATGAGGTGGTGCTGGGCGAAGCGTCGCAGCCGCGCCCTTCTGAGCCGGAACAAGACTCGGAGCAACGTCGTGAGTAAACGCAAACGCAACCGGAAAACCCGCACCTTGTTCACCTCGCGGGCGGTGCTGATCACGCTTGTCGCGGCACTCGTGCTGGTGATACTGATTACGTCGCTGGCGGGGACTGGCTTTTAGCGCGAAGGTGTGGTATAGTAACAGCATAACGCACTGCGTCATAGTCGGTGCTAAAGCGCAGGGCGGAATTCGTGTGACCTGATCTATACGCCTGAAAACACACAAGGAGCCAAACCGTGACGACTGAACCCCACGAAGAAGAGATAGAAGTACAGGTGCGCCAGATTGACGAGCCGCAGACCGTTAGCCCTGAAATGGCCCAGCTCAACGAGGCGGTGCGCCGCACGATCCTTGCCGGCATTGGCATGGTGGCGGTCTCGATGGAGGAGATGGACAAGTTTGTAAAGCGCATGGCGGAGCGCGGCGAAATTGCCCAGAAGGATGCCGATAAGGTTGTCAATCAGGTGATGGAGCAGATGCGTGCCGCCCAGCCGGGTGCATCGTCGGTGCCCGGCGTGGATGTGGAAGGTATGCAAGCCAATGCTACCGCCACTGCCGAGAATGTCCGCACGTCGTTTGAGAGCAACATTGAGCAGTTCCTCAATCGCTTGAACATCCCCTCGCAGCGCGACATTGATGAACTGAGTGCGCGGGTTGCCCAGCTCACCGCCCGCGTTGAAGAGCTGCGCCGCACGATTGAGAAGTAGCCCTACGCAGACCTGAGTGCTTGGCATCATACTCGGTGCGGGAGCCGTGGCGTTGACGCGGCTCTTCGCACCCCAATTACTTTCCCCCACCCATAACCGAACCTTTACCGAATCCTCACGCAGAATTCACCCTTTTGGCAGATGCGGCATGCTATAATGCAGTGCGTATGTATACGGGAGTGAGGGGCTATTGCATACCCGCACGGCTTCCCGTACTGATGGGCAGGGTATGATCCAGATCAAGAAATATGCCAACCGCAAGCTCTACGACACACATCATAAACGCTATATTACGCTCGAAGGGATTGCGGCATTGATCCGCACTGGACAGCAGATCGAGGTGCGCGACAACGAAAGCGGTGCCGAGATCACCGCGACGGTGCTAGCCCAGATTGTCGCCCACGAAATGCCCGCTAGCCAACAGCCTGACCTGAACCGCCTCTTGACCCAGTTGATCCAATCTGGAAGCCTTGTGTTAGAAACCTTCCGTGAACGCCAACAGGAACGCCGTGCCGCGTGGCTGGCAGAGCCGCCTGATCCGGCTGACCTGACCCAGTTCGGCATTCCGCGCCGCAGCGACGTGCTTGAGCTGCAAGCCCAAATTGCCCACCTGAACGCCACCCTTGACCAATTGCTGTACCCTGACTCACCACCAGACAAGGAGCTATGACCACTATGCCCGCCTTGCGTCGTTCCCGTATGCTTTCGCTGCTGCTCACCATGTTGCTTGTTCTCCTATCGGGGTTGCCACCCGCCCAGCCCGCGCCGCTACAGGCGCAAGCGGGTGAAGCCGCCTATACGGTTACGCCGTCCCAGATTACCGAACGGGTAGAGCTTGGCTCGCGCCAAACCTTCAACCTGACGATCACCAACACGGGTGGCACGGAAGGTACGCCGCGCCTGTATGAAGCTGAAGCTCGCCCGCCGGTGCTTGCCGATCTGAACCTGCCTGCCGCCCTCCAGACGGTGCAACTGCCAAACCAAGCCGAGCGAATTGATCCCTTGATCCGCGAGCAGCTTGCCGCCGCCCCGAATGGCAAAGCCGAGTTTCTGGTCTTTATGGATGAACGCCCCGATCTCTCACTCGCATATACAATAGATGATTGGCGGGCCCGCGGCGAGTACGTCTACCGCACCCTGACCAGCACCGCCGAGCAAAGCCAGCGTGATCTGCGGGCGTGGCTCACGCAGCGCAACATTGCCCACACGCCACTCTGGGTTGCCAATGCGCTGCTCATCGAAGGCACGCAGGCCGAACTCGAAGCCCTTGCCGCCCGCACCGATGTGGCTGCACTGCGGGCAGAATATGCCATGACCTTAGATGTCCCCGATCCACTCGCCGACAAGCCCCTCGTGGTTGACCTGAGCGCAACCGATCCGATCAGCACCGCGCAATCTGGCGCAATCGAGTGGCACATCGCCCAGATTGGGGCAGAGCGGGTGTGGCAGGATTTTGGCATTACTGGGCAAGGGGTCGTAGTTGCCAACATTGATAGCGGCGTACTGGGCGATCACCCTGCACTGATCCAGCAGTATCGCGGCTATCGCCCCGACGGAAGTCGCGTGCATGCCTACAACTGGTTTGATCCGGCACGGCTATTTCCCGCTCCAAGTGATCAGAACGGACACGGTACGCATGTGATGGGTATTATGGCGGGGGCGGGTGATACCGCCGCCAACCGCCCGGCGGTTGGGGTTGCGCCCGGCAGCCAGTGGGTGGCGGCACGCGGCTGCCGCACCTCAAGCTGCACCGAAGCTGACTTGATACTGGCGGCGCAGTGGATGCTCGCTCCCACCAATGAGCAGCAGCGCAACCCGCGCCCCGATCTGCGCCCGCACATCATCAATGGCTCGTTTGCGAGTACGGGCGGCGACAACTTCTACCTGAACTATGTGGCGGCATGGCGGGCGGCAGGCATCTTCCCCGTCTTTGCAGCAGGCAATAGTGGCTCACGCGGCTGTAGCAGTGTCGGCTCGCCCGGCGATTATGTGCAGGCCGTAGGCGTAGGTGCAACCACCCGCACCGATCAGATTGCCACATTCAGTGGGCGTGGGCCCGGCAGTGAGGGTCAGTTGAAGCCAGATGTGGTTGCGCCCGGCACGCAGATCCGCTCGACCTACATTGGTGCCAGCCAGTACACCACATTGCAGGGCACCTCGATGGCTAGCCCGGTCGTGGCAGGTGCTGTTGCGTTGCTATGGTCAGCCAATCCGCAGCTGATCGGCAACTACGATGAAACCTACCGGATCTTGATTAGCACAACCAAACCGATTACCGATACCCGCTTTACATCGGAAACAACCCCCAACTGCCCCGCCGTGACAGTGCCCAACAGTATTTATGGCCACGGCCGGATAGATGCGTTTGCGGCGGTTGCCGAAGCACAGGTAGATCTCGCGTGGTTGGGCGTGCCGCAGCAGCTTGCACCGATTGCGGCAGGGGCTACCGCCAATGTCGAGATCGCGGTGGATATGAGCCAAGTAGCTGCGCCGGGCACGTATCAGGCGCGGGTGCTGGTTGGCACGGATGACCTCACGCAGGCGTTGCAGCCCGTTGACATAACGATCACTGTGCCTGAACCAGATGGCTTTGTGCAGGTGCAGGGGCAAGTGCAGGATGAGCGCACCGGCACACCGCTCAGTGGCGTAGCCCAGATCGTAGATGGCGTGAGCGTGCCGATAGATGCTGACGGCAACTTCCGCGTGACCTTGCCGCAGCGCAGCCAGCCCTACACGGTGCTGGTCTCATCCTATCAATTCGTTACGCAGCAACGCCAGATCGCCGGAACCGGCACGGTATCGCTGACATTCGCGCTCAAGCCGGATCAGCCCCAGATCAGTTCGGCTCCGGCTGCATCGCTTGCCGCCCTCAGTTTCGGGGGTAGCTCGGATCTAGCGGTTACAATCAACAATACAGGAACCCAGCCGCTCACCTACAGCCTTGCTGTGCCAACCGCAGTTGCCAGTGTGTGGCGCAGCGATGTGCCCGCAGATAGGCAAGCAGTGCAGTGGTATGAACTGCCAGAGGATGCCTATACCTTCCAACTGAGTGACGATAGTGTCGCCGATCCACTGACCTTGACCAACCCGCTTGTGTTTCTGGGACGTTCCGTTGAACAGGTTTGGATTAGCTCGAATGGGGTCATCTTGTTTGACCCGCCGCGTGCGGATCTGAAATTCTTCACGCCCTCCTGCACCTCCATCCCCGAAACAACAGGCGCGGCAGTGGCTCCGTTGCGCTCTGATTTGAACCCCGCGTTGGGCGGGAAGATCCGTGCGGCGGAAGTGCCAGAGGGCTTGCTGGTGAGCTATGAAGCCGTGCCTCTGTTTGGCTTCAATCCTGAAGATGGCCAGAGCTTCACCTTCCAGATGCTCTTGAGCCACGATGGGCGGATCCAGTTGAACTACCATACAATACCCTCTCTGACGCAGTACACCCAGATTGCCCTGCAAACGCAATCCGGTACAACGCAGGTGATCGGCTGTGGCGCAACTACGCCAGTAACGGGTAGCCTCACGCTGCAACTCCGCCCGCAGATGGATGCGACTGCATGGATTGTGCCTAGCACAACGGCGAAAGGGAGTGTCGCGCCCGATCAAACGGTAACAGTGCCCTTTACGTTGCGGGGGCTTCCGCCCTTGGATGCAACCCGCATCGCACGGGGCGAGATCGTGATTACCAGCAACGATCCGCTTACGCCGCGCACGACCATTCCGGTCGAGGTGACAGTTGGCGATGCGCCGTACCAGTTCTACCTCCCGCAGATTCAGCGGGCAATCTACCGCTAAGCAGGAGTGGTGTGAATCCTTCGCAACCTATCGCGCCGCCCTCGCCGCCAGCGCAGCCGCCCGCGATGCTGCGGGCACTGCGCCACCGCAACTACCGCCTGTTCTTCACAGGGCAGCTGGCTTCGCTAATCGGGACGTGGATGCAATTCACAGCGCAGGGCTGGCTCGTCTTGCGGCTGACTGATTCGCCCATGTTGCTGGGGGCTATCGGGCTAGCCTCCGCCTTGCCGATCTTGCTGTTGAGCATTCCGGCCGGCGTGCTGGCAGATCGCATGCCGCGCCGCACACTGCTCATCATCAGCAATGCGGTTGCGCTCCTATTGGCATTATTGCTCGCCCTGCTTACGCTCAGCGGCAACGTGATCTACTGGCAGATTGCATTGCTCGCGGCAGGAATGGGCGCAACGCGAGCGTTTGAGGCTCCTGCTCGCCAAGCCTTCACGATTGAAATGGTTGGACGTGAGGATCTGCTCAATGCGATTGCGCTGAACTCGATCATGTTTAATGCCGGGCGCACACTGGGCCCAGCGTTGGCGGGCTTCGTGATTGCCAGCGTAGGTGAGGGCATGGCTTTCCTGCTGAATAGCGTGAGCTTCATTGCGGTACTCGTCAGCCTGCTGCTCATGCGCCTGCCGCCTGCCGGGCCTACCCCTGCCACGCGCCGCCGCGATCAATATGCGGCCGGCTTCACCTACATCCGCACTGAGCCAATTGTCCGCACGCTGCTCTTGATTGCCGCGAGTGTGTGCCTCTTTGCGTATGTCTACATCCCCCTGCTGCCCGTGTTTGCGCGGGATGTGTTCCTCACCGATGCGCGTGGGCTGGGCTGGCTGGGGGCAGCCAATGGCGCGGGAGCCATGCTAGCGGCACTGCTGCTGGCCCAACGGAGCGAGCGGATCCGGCGCGGACGCTGGCTGAGTTGGGCGGCGGCGGGGCTGGTGCCGTTGCTGCTGCTTTTGGTGGGGCTGCCCTTCTTTGTGGCGGGCATGCTCTTGATCGCCTTGATGGGCGCAGCCGGTGTGTTAACGATGGCTCTCGCCAATACGCTGATCCAGACCGCAGTGCCGGATCAGCTGCGGGCGCGGGTGATGAGTGTGTTTGTGATGCTGCCGCTCGGCGTGACGGCACTAGGCGGCATGGTGGCGGGCGCACTCGTCGAGTGGAGCGGCAGTGTGGCGTTGGTGGTGGCGGCGGCGGCGATCCTGCATGGCGGCGTGGTTGGCTTCTGCCTGTGGCGCACGCCGCAGCTTCAGCAGCTCTGAGATCAGAGATGGCATTGACGCGCCTTGCCCATTTGGTATAATCCATAACAGACGTTCAAATGCGGAAGGAGTTGCCCATGCTTGAAACCAACGTGCCTGCACCGCGCCCGCCCATGCTGTGGGGTTGGCTGGAGATCCTCGCGGTGATCCTGTTCACGGCGGCAAGTGCGGTGGTGTTGCTCGTGGCCGCCGCCGGGTTGACACACTTGGCGGGCGGGGCTAGCCCCATGAATAGCGGGATGCTTGTGCCGGCGGTCTACCTCTCCTCGATGGGGATTTACCTCGCGGTCATTGTTGGGGTGTATCTCTTTGCGGCACGCAAGCACGGCTGGGCGGCACTCGGCTGGCGCAATGTGTCCACCCGCACCCTGCTGCTCGTGCCACTGGTGTTGATCGTTGGGCTAGGCGCGATGGGCTTGGTCAATTTCGCGCTGATCCAGATCGTCGGTGAATTTGAGAACCCGCAAGTGGATGCGATCACAGGCGGGCAGCCATTCGGCAGCACAGGCTTGATCGCCCTGCTCGTGTTGGTTGCGGGGATTGTGCCACTCTCAGAGGAGCTATTCTTTCGCGGCATGCTGTATGGCACGCTGCGCGAACGCTGGGGGCTACTACCGGCTGTGCTGGTCAGTGCGCTGCTGTTCTCGTTGGCGCACTTTCTGCCCGTGCTGATGCCTGCGCTGTTTGTGATGGGGCTGATCTTGGCGTTGCTGCGCGAGTACACGGGATCGGTGGTGCCGGGCATTCTGCTGCACGCTATGCAGAATGGGATCGCCATCATTGCGATACAGGCTGCACTCGTGGCGGCTAGCTAAGGTGTGGCTCTTAGGTGTTCGGTGAAAGGTAGCAGGTGTCAGAGGAGTCGCCCTTGCCTCTGACACCTGCGATTGTTTCCTATGCTCGCTTCGCTACTGGCGCACAACCAACGGTAGGTACACCTGCACGCCACTCGGCTGCTGGGCAGGTTCGATCTCAGCGGGCGTAACTAGCGCGTAATCGGTGAAGTGATCCACCACCACCTGCACCACGCCGCCGCCCTGCTCATCGGAGATGATGCTCACATTATCTACGCTCTTCCAGCTTGCGCTCGGCTCATCCCAATAGGCGGGGATTAGCCGTGCGGTTGTCGTGCCGAGTGCCTGCACCTGATCGGCGGTGAACGGGATCAGCAGCGTGACGGGCGCAAGGAACTGCGTGATCGGGCGGCCATCTTCGCCAAAGGCGTGCAAGCGGTAGCCAAACGCAATCGGCTCCAGATCGTGATCGCTGGCAAGCTGGGGTAGCGGGCGGGCCACGAGCAACACGGTGCCACTCACGCCCAACGCTCCCGCCGGAACCTGAATGCCAGAGCCATTGGCAAGGCGTAGGTCTTGGCTCTCTGCGGCATCGAAGGTGAACGTCGTGCTGCGCGGCATCCGTTCACGCTCGACGAGTGCCAGCGTAAAGTTGACGGGTTGCGGGCTAGTGCTAACCGTTGGCGTAAAGACCTCGCGCTGGCTCTTGAGGAAGCCATCGTTGTTGGCACTCGTGGCAATCACGCTCCACCGCACGCCACCCAGCAGATCAAGTTGATAGTTGCCGCGTATATCGGTTAAAGCCTGCACGGTTGCACCATCGGCGGCGCGGGCCCGCACAAGGGCCGGTGTCCCCGTAGCATCAAACGTGACCTGTCCGGTTACGGGGGCATCCGGCAGACGGAAGGGCAGATCGGGGGTAGCCACGGTTGCTCCATCCGCCACCTCCACAGTCACGGGGGCGGGGGCAATCAGCGTTCGCAGGCGGCGCAGATCCCGGAGCGGGCGGGTATGCACACTCACGCGGTACTCACCGGCTGCCACACGCACGCTGAAGTTGCCATCCCGATCCGTAAAGCCCCAGTTGGTATAGGCTCCAGCAACATCGCTGCCAACTTCACGCACCACCACCCGCACACCTGCCGCCCGATTGCGCAGCGTTTGGAGCTGAGCGTCGGGATCATCGCTGGCATAGGCAAGTTGATCAGGAGTGGGCAGCACGACGCGCCCTTTGATCAGAGCCGAAACTTGCGAAGCCGTGAACGGGACGGTGACCCGACTGCCTGCGCCATTGTTGTAGGGCAGAAATGCTGTCTGCACACGGGGGCGGTCAAGGACATAGCCACTGCGCGAATCGAGTTGGATGCTCACCCGCCATGTCGTGCCGCCTTGCCCACGCACATCAGTTGTGCCCACATTAAGTTGGTAGCTCCCCGTGCGCGGATCGAGCAGCGTGAACGCTGTGCCGCCAAAGTTGCTCAGGGCAAGCACGCGCCCACGCACCCCCGTCACGGGCGTGCCATCGGCAGTGCTGAGGGTGCCCGTAATCTGGCTATTGTTGACCAGCACCGGAATCGAGAGTGAAATTGGCGTGCTAGCGGTCAGGCTAAAGGGCACGCTCGCAAGGGCTTCGTAGCCCGCATTCGGCGCAAAGTACAATCCAGCCCGGTAGCTTGTCGCCACCAGTGAGGACAGCCCTAGCTCGAATGTGCCATCGCGGAGTGGCGCACCATTTGCCCGTACCAATCGCCCTTCGTTGTTGCGGTAGAGTACATAGGCGTGCCCATTCACGCCATCCCCAAGCGGTGCGCCAGTGCGACTATCTACAGCAGAGCCGCGCACCATCGTATCTACGCGGGCAATCTGCAAATTCTGAGTGACGGAGGTTTCGCCATCTACGCGCACTCGTTGCGCCTCTTGCGCGGGCACAAACATGGCGGGATCGTAGGGGTTGCCATACACATCATAGTTCTCCGTGTCTACTGGCATGGCCTGCACCAGCCACACCCCCGCCGAGACATTGAGGCGATAGGTTCCGCTCACATCGGTGGTTGTCCGCACCACGCCGGTACCATCGGTGCGCCACGCTCGCACGGGCACTCCCGCTGGAGCAAGCTCGCGCTGTTCGCCTAGCACCGTAACCACTCCGCTTAGGGAGCCGCCGCGCTCGCTGACGATCAGGGGATTAGGTTGTACCTCAATCGTCTCGCTGGACTCAGCTGTGTAGCTTAGGCGCTCGCTATCCACGATCCAGCGCGGGTTCGTCAGTGCAATCGAGAGGTTCACGCCGCCTGCTAGCACCTTGATGCTGAAGCGGCCATCGCTGCCCACTGTGACGGTGTTCCCCTGCCCCTCACGGTTTTCGGCTCGCACCCACGCCAATATGGGGTTGCGTTCTGGGCGATCATCTGTGGCGAGATCGCGTTCAGTTTCTGGAAACTGAAGCCGACCCTGCACCGTTACCGTGGCGGGTTGCACCGTGAAATCCTGCGTGGTGCTGCTATTGGCGGCAACCCGCAGCGGCACGGGGGCCGTAGTCACGACCCATTCCGGCGATACGTTCGTGATTTGGGCCGGCTGAATGCTCAGGGCATAATCGCCCACAGGTAGGCGCATGCGGTAGCTTCCATCGCGGGCGGTGGTGGTGTAACGATCAGCAGCATTGCTGATGGTGGTGGTGCGCCCACTGGCGGCTACGCGCACGCCTGCTACGCCCGTCCCATCGGGCAGGCTCACCTTGCCACTCACCTCACCTCGCTCCAGCGTATTCGCGGGGCGATCAGTGGCGGATACACTTCCTACGCCCAGCAGCACGCACAGCACGAGCGTGAGGCTTAGGCTCCAATGGATGTACTTGTCCCAACGTCGGTTCCTTGTGTGGTTCACGGTTCCCTCCTTGACTTGTGAATGAGCTTCGCAGCACTGGGGTGCGCTGCGGTTTCGGTTCCCCCCAATACCGGTAGTATAGACTCCAGTTATAGAAAACCTATCACGATGATATGAAGATCGTGTGAAGATGGCTAGTACTTTCGTTTATTTCTATGCTTCGCTGATCGTATTCACCTAACCCAAAGGCAACCTGCCGATGTAGAGCGGCTAGCTGTGGCGGGAATTAGGCGCGAGGTAGTACGATATACCATTGTCACATGGGCGCGAATCACGCTATAATAAAGATTACCTTTTGCAACAGCACGCATGCTGAACGACGCAGGCGGGAGGGGCAAGCGTCACGTCAGCATCCATACGGAGTTCAGGCGGATCACATGGCGCACTTGTTTAGCACCTTGAGTATTGCTGGAAAAACGCTTCGCAATCGTGTGGTTTTGGCTCCGTCGGCGAGTGGCTATGCCGCGCTGGATGGGTTTGTCGGCGAGGCCCTGTATAGCTACTATCTGGATCGGGCACACGGCGGGGTGGGCTTGATTATCACCGAACCGGCGCACGTCCTGAATCCAAGCAGCCGCGATACACGCGGGCATCTTGGCATCTATCACGACTCGTTTGTGCCGCGCCTACGCAGCCTTGCCACGGCGATACAGGGCGGCGGCGCGTGTGTGCTGCTTTCGCTCGATGCAGCGGCGGGCTTGGCAAGCCGTTCGGAAGCGACCCTGCACGAGGCCGCCGAAGCCTTCATTCAAGCCGCGTGGCGGGCCCGCTCGGCTGGCTTCGATGGGGTCAACCTCTCCTCTGCCGATGGGGGCATCCTGCACAGCCTGATCTCGCCGCTTGCCAATCGGCGCACCGATAGCTACGGCGGCTCGCCGGAAAACCGGATGCGCCTTGCGGTCGAGATTGTCGAAGGCATGCGCCAATGGCTGGGCAATCGGTTTATCATCGGCTTTCGGTTGGTGGCAGAGGAGTTCGACGCACACGGCATGACGCTGCAAGATGCGCGGGTGATTGCCCGCCGCCTGACTGCAACGGGGGTGAATATCATTGATGTAACCACCGACATGCGGACCGATATTCAAGTGGCGCATTTTCCCGGCTGGCGTGTGCCCCTTGCCGCAAGCATCAAGAGTGTGCTGCCAGATGTGCCTGTGATCGGCTCCGGCTTGCTCGGTGATCCGCACCTTGCCGATAGTGTTGTGCGCGATGGCAGCATTGATCTGGTGATGCTGGGGCGTTCACTTCGCACCAATGCCTACTGGACGCAGCTGGCGCGGATTGTGCTTGATAGCCAACCCGGATTGGTGGCGCTCAACTACTGATTCAGTCGCCCATCCTACGTAGCTCTGTGGTATGATGAATAGGGACATATAACGACAGGAAATCCTATGCAAAACGTACACATCCACATCCTTGCGAATGGGCTAACGGTATTGCTCAAGCCCATGCATACCGCCCCTGTGATTACCTCGTGGCTCTGGTATCGGGTTGGCTCGCGCAATGAAGGGAGCGGGCGCACCGGTATTAGCCACTGGGTTGAGCATATGCTGTTCAAGGGTACGCCGGATTATCCGCAGGGCACGATAGATCGCCTGATCGAGCGCAACGGCGGCTACCTCAATGGCTTTACGAGCCGCGACTATACCGCTTACTACGAGACCTTGCCCGCAGATCGGATTACGTTGGCATTGCAGATCGAGGCGGATCGCATGATCAATACCGTATTTGATGCGGATGAGGTGGAGCGCGAGCGCACCGTGATCCTTGCCGAGCTAGAGGGCTACGCCAATCACCCCGCGACGTGGCTCGATGAAGCGGTGAATGCGGCGGCGTTTACGGTGCATCCGTATCATAATCCGGTGATTGGCTACGCCTGTGATCTGCACGCGATCACCCGTGCTGATCTCTACCAACACTATCAGACCTACTACATGCCCAACAATGCCGTGCTGGTGCTCGTCGGTGATTTTGATCCCGATGCACTCCTTGCCACCGTTGTTGATCTGTTTGGGGCCCTGCCGGCCGGGCCCCCGATCCCGCCTGTGCATGCGGTGGAGCCAGAGCCGCAAGGCGAACGTCGCCTGACCATCCGCCGTCCGGGTGCAGCCGAGTATGTGCAGATCGGCTACCTAACCCCGGATTGCCACCACTCCGATTTTGGGCCGTTGCTGGTGCTGAATGCTGTGTTGAGTGGGGCCCGCTCGCTGAGTGGCGGCGGTGTGCCGACCAACCGTAGCGCACGGCTGTACAAGGCATTGACTGAGACGCAACTCGCAACTGGGGTGTACAGTGTGTATATGCCTTCGCGGGATCCGTACCTGTTTGAGCTAGGCGCAGCGGTGCGGCAGGAGCATCAGGCCGCCGAGATCGAGTCCGTGCTGCTGCACGAGATCACCCGCATTCAGGATGAAGGTATCACCGATGAGGAGCTAGCACGGGTGCATAAGCAGATGCGGGCGCAGCTTGCCTATGGCAGCGAGAGTGTCACGAATCAGGCGCGGATGCTAGGGACGTGGGCGATGCTCGATAGCCACACCCGCGCTGCAACGCTGCTCGATGAGCTAGCGGCAGTACAGGTTGCCGATGTGCAACGGGTGGCGTGTACCTACCTCACGGAGCAGCGGCGGGTCGTTGGGACGTTTGTACCGTTGGCTGATGCCGCCGCCAACCTCGAACAGGATGCCGCCGCATGAGCTACCCCACTGCAAGCCTAACCCGCACCTTGCGCCACACGCTGAACAATGGTCTGACCGTGCTGATCTACCCTACGCCGGATGTGCCCGTGGTGAGTGTGCGCGGCGATCTGTTGGTGGGGGCGGTGCATGAGCCGGATGAACAACTGGCAGGCTTGGCGGTATTCACAGCGGCAGCCCTGATTCGCGGCACGCAACGGCGCAGCTTCCAACAGATCACCGCTGAAATCGAAGCACGCGGCTGTAGTGCCAGTGTGAATGCGGGTATGCACACCACCAACTTTAGCGGCAAAGCCCTCCCCGAAGACCTGCCACTGGTGCTAGAACTGCTTGCCGAGCTGCTCCGCCAGCCCACGTTCCCGCCGCACGAGCTGGACAAGCTGCGCGGGCAATACCTGATGAGCTTGCGTGAATCAGAGCAGGACACGCGCTACCGGGCCAGCCAAGCCCTGCGGGAGCTGCTGTTTCCGGTGGCGCACCCCTACCGCCGCTTTGCATCGGGCACGGCGGAGTCGCTGAAGCAGATCAGCCGCGCCGATCTGGTCCGCTTCCATCAGCACTACCACCCCACCAGCAGCACCATCGTGATTGTGGGGGCGGTGGAGCCAGAGGACGTGCTCCGTCGTCTGGATCAGCATTTTGGTGATTGGCAGGGAACTACGCCCACGCCCACGCTTGCGCCGGAATTGCCGCCTGTGCCCCCGCTGAGTGCAATTCGCCGCGAGGATGTGGTGCTATCTGGCAAAGTTCAGACTGACATCTACTGGGCGGTGCCGGGCTTGCGCCGCACCGATCCTGATTTCTATGCGGCCCTGATCGGCAATATGGTGCTGGGGCAATTTGGGATGGGGGGGCGGCTGTGGCATGCCGTGCGCGAACGACAGGGCATGGCATATTCCGTGAGCAGTGGCTTGGAGGCGGGCTTCGGAGCCGGACCGTGGCTAGCCTACGCGGGCGTGAACCCGCACAACGTCGAGCGGGCGATTGCGGCAGTGCTAGCTGAGCTTGCCCTCTTTGTGGAGCAGGGTTGCACGTTGGAAGAAGTGGATGATGTACGGGCGTATCTGACGGGGAGCCTTGCGTTGGGGCTGGAAACAACCGGCGGTATTGCTAGCACGCTGCTCTCGATTGAACGCTTTGGGCTAGGCTTGGACTATCTTGATCGTTACCCGGCCCTGATCCACGCCGTCACGCTGGATGAGATTAATGCCGTTGCCCGCCGCTACCTAACGCTGGATCGGTATGTGCTGGCAACGGCAGGCCCGCCCGCGAGCGCAGGGTAGGCAGCAGCACGCTCTGGGCGGCCTAGGCAGGGTGGTAAACGGCACTTGGTAAGGGTATATCGTATAGTGGGGTATGCTCTCCAGAGCTAATACGCTGATAACTGATGGGGTGTTTTGGAGTACCCGCCCGCCGGATTGCGGGCGAGGAGTAATCTTGTCGCATCAATCTGTCTAAAACTGTCCTGAAAATGGCGCACGCATTCGTTTATACTAGAACTTACCCGCACCTTACACAACCTGCTCCGTATGCGTCTGGCAAGTCACGAGTGGTTGGGTTCAACAAAGGGAGGCACAATGACACTGGTACTCAGTTCGTACAATCCGACGGTTCTTGGCATCCTGAAGACACTCACGCGCATTGCCCAGACGACTCCTGATATTAACGATGTGTTGCGCGAGACGATCCACACGACGATGCTGCAACTGCCCCTGAGTGGGGCGACGGTGTGGGTGCTGAATGGCGATCAGCGGGTGCTCACTCCGGCTGCCTCGCGCTTGCCGGACAAGTGCAGCACGAACGCGATTGCCGATGATGACCCGTTGGTGATCTGGTTGCGGCAGCAGCACTATCTCTTGCTCGAAGAAACCGATGCCCACCCTTTGATGCACCTTGCGGATAATCTCTCGCTAGCGGTTGCTCCGATTCGTTGTGCGGATCGGCTCGTTGGCTTGATCGCGTATGTTGCCGAGCGCAATGTGCTGGTTGCCCTCACCGATTTTCTTGAGATCAGTGCAGCGGTGTTAGCTGGGGTATTGCTTGAGGCGATCTTGCAGCAGCAGCAGTCCGACAGTGAAGATGTGGGGGCAATCCTGTTCCGCTTTGCCGTTGAGCTACGCAAGCAGCAACGCATTGAGGCGATCCTGCAAAACCTCAACAGCATGGCGTTGCAAGTCTTTCAGTGCGATTGGGCGGGGGTCTACATCCGGGAGGAGCAGAGCTTCCGGGCGTGCAGCTGCACACGCGCACTGGGAAGCGGGCGGCTGATCCGAGCGATACCCTGCACGCCGCCGAGAGCATCCTGATCAAGACGATCATGAAACAGCCGCGCCTGCACACCCTTGCCGATCTGCGCGACGAGCCGGATAGCTTGCCCGGCTACGTTGCCCGCCACAGCCTGCGCGGGGTGGTGCTGGTTCCGTTGCAGCGCATCCCCGATCAGTCGCAGCCGCACGGCTTGCTAGTGCTTGGCTACCGTGCGCCGCTCGTGCCGCTCAATCGGCGCAGTGTGCATCTGACACGCGGGTTGGCGCGCATCGTCGGGATTGCCCTAGAGCAGACGCTGATTCGTGGCGGCAGTGCCAACGAAGGATATGATGCGCTCGCGCCTGCGGCTGCTTTGGAAAACGATGATGATGCCGAACAGGATCAGTTGGTGGGGCAGGTCGGCACCGGTGCAGCCTGAACAATCACCTGATCTACTTCCAGCAAGCTGAGGAACTGCTCCATTGCGCGGCGGCTGTCCTCGCTGGCGCGTTGCAAGATGCCGTCTTCGCAGGCGGCTTGCAGAATGCGCGATTCGGCTTCGCGGCGGGCTTCAGTCTCCAAATCTTTGATTGGCTCGGCAAAGAGGCCAGTCTGCCGATCATACACCCGCGTAGCGTCACTATCGAGATTAGCACTCAGGATTTGCACTGGTGGCAGTTGCACCGTCACCGTTTTGCCATCGGGAGAGACGACGACATCCTGCGGCTGCATCTGGCTCAGGTCTAGCCCGGCGGTGACTTTGCCGCGTGCAATCAAGAGCAGGCTATCGCCAAACAGCAGGTTCTCGAAGACATTGCCGCGTACCCCCGCATCAATTACCTGCTCGATGGTGTAGGATGTGGTTTCCAGCCGACTGAGGGACTGGATGCGCTGCACGACGGCAGGCCCATTCACGCTGATGGTGGGGGTGGGCGAGGCGATCAGGACGGGCATCTGCCCCGTGCCGGTGAAGAAGCTACCCACACCACCGAGCATGTTGTTGAAGAAGAACAGGACGAGCGCAATCGCCGCTAGCGTGCCAAGCACCACATACAGCGTCGCGGTGGCGCAGCCGTTGCCGTTTGGGGTGGGGCGCATTTGTTGAAACGCCATACCTCTACCGCCATAGGGCGCGTCGTAGGGGGCATAGGGATCGTCGTCATCATCGGCGGGTAGGGGGTAGGCGCGGCCGCGGGTGGGGCGGCGCACATACGGATCGGGCGCACGGCGGCGGCGCGGGGGCGGGGTGTAGTCTTCCTCCTCGTATTCGGG